>NZ_JBMDXG010000340.1:0-5075 GCF_048594985.1 Sphingomonas sp.
CCGGGCTCGGCGGGCAGCCTCGTGCTGGAGGTGACCGCGACTGGACCGGGCGGAAGCACGATCGCCAATTCCCCGTCGGTGACCGTCTCGGCTCCGGCTCCGCAGACGCTCAACTTCACCGCCGCGCAGGTCATCCCCGGCTGGACCTTCGCGACCAATGACGGGACCGCAGGCCGGCGCCTGCTGCGCGCCTACACTGACGGCGCCTTGGCTGTGCCCTCGATTTGGATGGGGACGATCACCGGCACGGATGCGACGGGCGACTACCGCCGCTCCACCGGCGCTTCACTCCAGGGCATGATCGAGGTTAGCATCGATGGTGGCGCATGGACGGCGGCCACGCTGATCGGCGGCACGGGCACTACCTACCAGTTGTTCTCGGGTCTGTCCGACACCAAGCACAAGGTTCGCATTCGCCCCGCGTCGAGCGCCGGCAGCACCACCTATCAGAATACGTCCGGCGACGTGATGACGGTCACGGGTTCCGCGCCTGCGATCGAGGTTTACGGCAACTGGGTGCAGCCGGGCGACGGCAACACCAACACCATGACGGGTTCGGCGCTTCAGGCCATCGGCCAGTCCGGGTTCGCCCCGGCGCTGCGGGTCACGAACGACGGCACCGCCACGATCAACGCCCCCGCCATCACCGTTCGGGGTGAGTATACCACCCTCGCAATCGCGGCGCAGGCCCGTTACGTCGATGTCAGCGTCGATGGCGGGCCGATCACGATCTATGATACTGGCACCGTTGTCGGCCAGGGCGTGGTTCTGACCGGGCTGAGCGGGACGCACACCTATTCCGTCTCCGCAAGCGCCGCGATTGCGGGCCGATGGCTGTCGGTCGGCGGCTTCCTCGGGTCGGGCGGTATCCAGAACATCGCCACCAAGCGCTACCTCCTGCAGGTCGGCGACAGCATTACGCAGGGTGACATCTTCGACAGCAATTGCGGTGCCACGGACACCTACCGCGTGGCAGCGGCGAGGGGCTACGCGGCGGGCAACCTTGGCGTCGCCGGCAACACCACCGCCCAGCTACAAGCCCGCATCGATGCCGCGCTCGCGACCATGCCGTCGAGGGGCACGAACGACATCGCCATCATCGCCATCAGCCGCAACGACAACACCTATAACACCGATGTTGGCGGCAACGACGGTAGCTTTGATCAGGCAACGATCGATAACTACACCTACATCATCAATGCCTTGCTCGCGAAGGGCTTCGGGACGGTCCTCTGCCGTGGCGTGCTGCCCGAGACGATCGGCTCTTATCCGCTCAAGAGCGCGAGCATCCAGTCGATCGTCACCAACATGGCGAACCCCAAGGTCAAGTTCGTGTCGATGGCCGACATGGGCACGGTCAACCGGCCTGACGGCGTGCACCCCGACGCGCTCGGCTACTCCCAGCTCGCGGCCATCGTGCAGCCGAAATACGTCGCGGCGGGCATGGCATGATGCGCCCGCCCCGCTCTCCTCATCAACCACCGGGAGACCCCACCATGCAAGGCATCTGCCCCACCCCCGACAGCGCGATCGTCCAGCAGGACCAGACGGAGACGCCCACCGACCCGAGCGAGGAAATTCCGGAGGAGTGCTTGCAGCCGTCCAAGCCCGGCAAGCCGGACGTGACCGCGAATAGCGGTGGCGGCGGCAATACCGACCCGCCCCCGAAGAACCCGAACTGACCATGGGCGCCCTGCTGATCGTGAACGGGCTCGTGGCCACCGGCGCTGTCGTGGCGTCAGTGTTCGCCTGCTCGCGCGATCGTGTGCCCGCCACCATCTGCGCGACGGCGCTTCTGGCTTCGTGGGTCCTCTACGTCCTCGCCTGGACGCCGTGGAGCCCGGCCATGTTCCTGTCGGCCTACGTGGTCGACACGGACAGCATCGACCTGTGGTCGATCAGTGACGCGGGTGTCGGCTTGCTTGCGCTGGCGGTGGCTCGCGACCGCTGGTGGGGCGCGTTGCTGTACGGGCTGATGCTCAGCTCGACCCTGAACGATGCGCTCTACTGGCTCGGGCTTGTCCAATGGAAAGCATTCAGCGGGACTGCGGACATCGCGTTCCTGGCCGAGGAATCGATCTTCTTTGTGTTGGGAGGGCGGAATGCCGCTGATCTTCTTTTCCATCTTGTCGGTGGTTGGGTTCGTCGTGTTCGCGCTGGTTTCCCCATGGTTGGCGCGGAGGGGCTCCGGTGATTCCTGAGCAGAACCCTTGGCTGACGAAGCTCTATATCGCGATGGCAGCTCTTGCCGGCGCGATCACGGCGCTGTCGTTCAAGCAGTGGCGCGAGATGAGCACGCCTGAAATCCTGATGGCGCTGGCGGTCGGCACGTCGTTCGCCGTGTTCGTGGCGCCATGGATCGCGCACAACTCGCTCAACGTCAGCGAGAGCGACGCGCGCGCCGTGGCCGGCATGACGTACATCTTCGGCGCGGGGTCCAACACGCTGCTCCCCCTGCTCATCAATTGGGTGAAGCGCTTCCTTGGCCAGGGAGACGCGAAATGATCCTGTGGGCCTATCTCAACGCCCTGCTGAGCGCGGTCGGCGTCGTCGTGATCGTCAATGAGCTGCTCCGGTATGGTGATCGACTGATCGCGACCGAGCGGTTCGGCAAGGGGCTCGCCGCGTCGGGCATGTTTCTTGGCATCCCGATCCTGCTCGACGTGGAGCACTATTCGACGCCGTTTGACGGCTGGGCGAGCACGCTGCTGCGGCTCGGCATCATCGTCTACATCGTCGGCCGGACGACGCGGCACGTGCGGCATACGCGCGCCAATCGGCGGCAGGCTCGGTACGCGGAGGATTACCTTCGCGGGAGGGGGAAGCTGTGACCGCGATCGATCCGAAGCGGCTGTTCGATGCGGTTCGCGCGATCAAGGGCAAGGGCCTGACCCAGCCTGAGGTCGACACGATCAACGCCATCCTCGCCGGCGCACCGCTCCCGCTCGTCCCGCTGACGCCGCGAGAGTTCATCGCCGGATTCATCCGGGCCCACGAGGGCGCTCTATCGATGCGGGCGGACGACAACGGCAATTGGTACGATCCGGCCCGCTTCAAGGCGGGGCTGCCGCAGCGCCGAAACGCCGGCAAGCTGGTCGGCAGCAAGTTCGGCGTCACCGCCTATGCCGTCGCATCTTTCCGAGACACGGCGGACATCACGGCGGCTGACATCGCGGCCCTGACGATCGAAGAGGCGATCGACATCGGCGTGCATCTCTATTTTGATGCACCCGGCTTCGCCAAGCTGCCGTGGGACCGCGTGACAGCTTCGATCGTGGACAAGGGTTGGGGCAGCGGGCCGAAAACCGCGATCAAGATGCTGCAGGGTCTGATCGGCGTCGGGCAGGACGGCAAGATCGGCGACCTGACTGTCGCGGCCGATGTGGATTGGCGCTCCACGCTTGGCGAGGAGAAGGCCGCCCTCGCCTGGGCGCAGCGCCGGATCGCGTTCGATACGGGGATCGCGACGAACGAAGGGGCAAAGGATCCCGATCGCGTCTTCCTGAAAGGCTGGACCAACCGGACCAACAGCTTCCTGCCCGGCACGCCGTGGTGGAACGCCTTCTATCGGAGAGCGGCATGACCCACTTCCCCTTCCCCGACGCGCGAGGCTGGATCGGCATTGGCGTGTTCCTCCTGACCGTGATGGTGTTCGTGATGACGGCCGCCATCCCCGAGCTTCGCGACAACGAGTATTTCAAGACGCTCGGCACGCTGGTGGTGGGCGCTTTCATCAAGGACGTGGTGTCCTGGGCCTACGCCGCGACCAAGGGCGGTGGCGAGCTGGCCGAGCGCAATGCCGCGATCGTGGAGCAGGCTGCTGTGCCGGCGCCGACAATCAAGGCTGAGGGCGAATAGTGCCCGCCCTCCTCGCCTCATTCTTCGCCAGCAAGCTCGGTCAGGCGATCCGCCCGTTCCTGCCGTACCTGTTCGTCATGCTGATCGCCGCCGGCCTCGTGTGGTGGATCGCCGACCTGCGCGCGACGATCGCGGATCAGGCCGCGACGATCAATACGGTGCAGGCCGATCTGAAGGCCGAGAAGGCCGCCCGACAGCGCGACATCGCCGGCCTGACCGCCCTCTCCCAAGGGCTCGGCAAGGTGGCCGTGGAAACCAAGCAGGACGCCAAGATCGTCCAGGAGACGGTGAAAGATGCGAATGTTCCTCTTAGCCCTCAGCTTGGCGCTTTGCTCGACGGCTTGCGGGCCACGTCCGGCAAACCTGCCGACGCCGCCAAGTGAACTGGTAGCGCCGCTTCCCGCTGAGCCCGCGATCGGCGCGGGGAACACGGAAGGCGTGATCGCACGGTACGTCACGGACCTGCGCGAGTGGGGACGGACCGTCTCGGCCCGGTTCGAAGCGCTGCGGACGTGGGCGACCAGCAAATGACCCGCATCGGCATGAACCTGACGACGCTGGCGCACTGGTTCCCGGATCACCCGTATCTGGACCGCGCCTATCTGTCCCCGCCGTGGCAGGCGAAGGCGGGCTATATCCAATGCTCGATCCCCATCCCGGCCGGCCGTACCGAGTTCGTCGTTGAATGGGACGGCGCGGACAGCATGACGCCGCAGGGTCCGGTGATCGGTGACAAGATCGCCAAGCCGGCGGTCGAGGTGATCGCCGCGCGCACGTTCCGATTCACGGCGCTCGAGGGACCGGAGAACCGGGCGGCGCTGTTCGTTGCGCGCGGGACGGGTCTGTCTATCGACGAGCCGCCAATGCTGTCGGTCGTGGAAGCCGAGCACTACGCCGCGTGGAAAGCCGGCGCGATGTTCGACCCGCGGCTGGTCGCGGACCTCACCGGCATTCCGACCTTCCGCCTCAAGGACTGGCTCAACACGGACGGCATGACCGGGTGGCAACGCATGCCACTGGCCGACGCGATCCGGTTCGCGGAGGAATGCGGCGCGCGGGTGTGGGGCAACATCCGGCCCGAGCTGAGCGACGCGGACATTCGGGCCGAGCTGGCCGTCTACGAGGCGCTGTGCAGCCAGCGGCCGATCATCGAATATGGCAACGAGCTTTGGAATACGACCTATCCGGCGAGCACGGCGTTGCTGAAGCGAGCCGGC
>NZ_JBMDXG010000341.1:0-16570 GCF_048594985.1 Sphingomonas sp.
CTTCAGAAAATCGGGAAGTCCCGCCTTATGCCGCGAAACGCCGGCGCCACAGAAAAAGATAACGTCGCCGGCGTCGCGAGCGAGCAAAAGATCATCAGGGATCGAAGGCCCATTGGCGAGAAAACGCATGGGCCTACCTAATCAGCCGACGGCTCATGTGAAGGCGCTCCGGCGACTGGTATCGGTTGCGGCGGACTCCAGTCGTCTCCCACATGGGCGCCATAGCCGCGCAGCACCCCTCTCGCGCGTGACGATATCGTCTGCAATGCGGCATCGCTACTCAGCACCCCGTTGAAGAACGTAGCCAGTGCCGCGACCTGCATGTCGACCACATCGTTGACCCGTCGCGGCAACTTCTTCCCAGTCGTTCGACCAACCCGCACCCACTCCATATAATAGAGGAGCATGCACAACGAATAACGGAAGGCAAACATCCCCAGCGCGTCGCGCAACAGCATCCGCCCTTTTTTCCCCGGCTCCTGATTGGCGAGTATGAAATTGCCGACGGTTTCCTTCAATAAGTCTAGCAGCTTCCTCCTCGTGGCGTCCGTTACGCCATTGCCAGTGCGGATCTGTGTCAGTTCACCTTGATTGAACTCGTTCGCCGCATCAATTAGCCCTGCTTCGAGCGGCGCAACCTCGTCGCTCAACCGGCTCATCACAAGCTGGGCGTTCCTCTCGAACTCGCTCATTTGCGCACGCAGTCCGGGCGGTTCCGGAATCGTTTGGAGATCGCGACACAGACGCGCGAACTCGACAGTCCCTTCATAGTCGATCAGGCGCTGCGCATGTGTGGAGGAGATCACATTGTCCCCCAAAATCTCATCCGTCCGTCGCAAGACATAAACCTGCTGTGTGAAGCGTGACGCCATTTGCAAAGAATTACGAGACGTCGAGAGTGCGTTAGATTTGCGCATCTCGATGAGGGTCAGATCAGAAAGTGCGATCACATGATCCCGCGAGGCTGTGAGATAAGCGGTAAGACCGGGATGACGAAGAGAGTTCGAGTCAGCGAGGAGAGTGATCACGATTGCTCCGAATTCTACTGAACCCTCCATACAATGCCATAAAACCGAAGGTCGTTGCAGCACCTTCGGGACCGAACCCAACGCGTTAAGTTGCTGCGCTTCGCGCTCCCGACGGCTCGGTGTGCAGACATCAGCGCCTTCGCGAGCGCATTCCTGTCACTTTCCGATAGACTTGGATCCGTCATATGCCACTAGCGACCGCGCACGACATAATAGCGGCCGTCTGGCGCCACCAGCTGGATAGGACGTTGGCGTGATCCGATCATAGGTTATGTTCGCCGGATGGCGCGCAACCTCAAAGTCTATCGAACACCCATCGGCTTTCATGACGCCTATGTGGCTGCGCCAAGCCAGAAGGCAGCACTCAAGGCCTGGGGAAGCGACGCCGATCTATTCGCGCGCGGCATCGCCGAGGTCGTTACCGACGACTCGCTAACGAAAGAGCCGCTCGCCAATCCGGGCAAAATCGTAAAACGGGCGCGCGGCAACGCTGAGGACTATGCGGCGGTGCCGCCATCGAAGCGCGCGGCTAACAGGCGCGTCCGCCCAACCGACGCTGACGCCGAGCCGAACCGCCGTTCCCGGAGCCCGAAAAATGCCGCCCCGCCGGCAGAACCGAAACCGGCACTCAAGGCACCGAAGCGCAAGCCGAAGCCGCGCCCATCGCGCTCCAAACTTGAGGCGGCTGAGCAGGCCATCGAGACGGCGAACTCGGATCACGCAGCCGCGCTCGCAGATCTCCGTCGACGGGAACAAGCGCTTCGCGACGAACGACGTCAGCTCGATGATGGCCACGCGGCCGAGATCTCGAAGTTGGAGACGGCGCTTGGAAAGGTGCGCACGGCCTACCAGGTCGCAATCGAGAAGTGGGCGTCAGACAGCTGATCAACCGGCCGGCCAGAGCGACGATGGAGAGCGAAAGGTAATCGACCAGCGCGTGCGCTCCATCTCGGCGATGCTGTGCTGCCACTCATGCCGGGCCTCACCCGCCATATGATAGGCAGCACGCGGGGCCAGCGGGAGCGACACGCGATCATATCTGCCGTCGCGACGCTTGCGTCGGAACCGCATATCTGCCGACGCGCCAAGCGATAGACCGACGACATGCTCATAGATCGGCCGATCGCGGTGCCAATTGATGCCCGCACCGCGATCATAGCGGATCAGCAGCGCCTGGATCAGCGAATCTTCCTCCACGCCCGCAAAGTCAGCGAGCCGCTTCTGCAGCGACAGGAGCCAATCCGGTATCGGATCGGCGCGGCCCAACTCGTTCGTATCGAAGTCATAGCTCCATCCGAATGAGGCGATCACACGCTTTCCTGTCCAGCCCTGAAATCGAAAGGGGGTCAGCTCCACCGCGTCGATCGCTTCGATCAGCGCGAGCTCCTCCGCTTCGCTTACGATGTCCGGGAGGGCGGCCAGGCCGGGCAGCAGCGGCGCGTCGAACAGATCAAGCATGGTTCTAGAAAGGCAGCTCTTCGATGAATTCGACGAGATCGCCAAATGCGACAGGATCAAACGTTGGGCCATCGCCGGTGGCAAATACCCGTGACAAGCGGGACGCTTCGGCCAAGGCTGCCTCATCCATGCCGGCTACGTCGTGCCCGGTTCGCCAACGTGCGAGCGCAGCCGCCCGATCAGCATCGGTCGGCGCCATCAGCTCCCCGCCTTTCGCTGCGGTGATCAGTCCAGGGCTCATGCTACAGCGCCAGTGTCTTCTGGACCGGCGCCCCGTCGATCTCCTCGACCAGAAACAGGTGCGCCGGCGGCGTCACCAGCAGATCGGTCTCGGGCACCGTCGCATCGAGCCAGTTCATAACCTGACGGCGGAGAATGATCGCGCCGTGACGATCCTGATACTGCGCAACCTCTGGGTTGGCAGCAACCGTGACAATCCGGAACGAGAGCGGCCAACCTGCCATTGCCGGCTCCCATATCCCCGCCAGGTAGAAGAAATTGCCGTCTTCAAGCGTCACCCGATAGCGACGCTTGCCCACCGTCACGTGAAACTCAGATGCTGGCATCAAGCATCGATAGGCCGGGAAAGTCTTTCCCTCCGAACGAACGAAACGATACTCAACACCGGCGGAAAATCGCGGATTGGACCCCCAGCGCGCGTTCACAATTTCTTTCTTGCCCGGCTCATCCGGTTTGTATCGGATGATCGGCCGCACACTCCCATCAGGTGAGTCG
Organism: Sphingomonas sp.; assembly: GCF_048594985.1. Classification (GTDB taxonomy): domain Bacteria; phylum Pseudomonadota; class Alphaproteobacteria; order Sphingomonadales; family Sphingomonadaceae; genus Sphingomonas_I. The sequence continues at coordinate 3,222 of NZ_JBMDXG010000341.1, forward strand.
GGATCGAATGGCGTTGCGGTCGCATTCATGGTGTAGAACATAATGGGAACGACGCTGAGTCGCAAGATGCAGGAAGGCGGACCGCTTCATGTGCAATGACTATCGACTTGAGGTCGAGATTGCCTCGATCATGGAGGACTTCGACGAGCTCGAGATCAACATCGAGACGCCTGAGGGCATCCCCAACGTCGAACCACGCGCCGACATCAAGATGACCGACACCGCTCCTATCGTCCGCGGTATCGAGGGGACGCGCGCCGCGGGCGAGCTGATCAATCGACGATGGAGCTGGCCGGGCCAGAACAAGAAGCCTGTCTATAACTTTCGCTCAGAGGGGCGCGAGTTCACCTCGCACCGCTGTCTCATCCTTGCCGACGGCTTCTACGAGTTTACCAAGCCCGAAGACCCCAAGCAGAAACGCCAGAACAAGTGGCTGTTCACGATGCAGGATTATCGCTGGTTTTGCATCGCTGGCATCTGGCGCTCGCATCCTGAGATCGGCGAGGCCTTCACGATGCTGACAATGGACGCGGGGCCAGACGTCGCTCCCTATCATCATCGCCAGATCATCCCCCTCAGTCGCGACCAGTGGGCCGACTGGCTTGATCCGTCGGTTCCTGCAGAAGAGATCCTCCGCCATCTACCACCGGACAGCCTTCCGGTCGCGCGGGTCTATCCTCCAGCACCGGAACAGGCGGCCCTTCTATGATGACCGATCCCAGGTCGCCGACGCGTACAACAGGAGCTTGAGGCCATGACTTCGCCGTCTGCTGACACCAAGGCAGAAGCCCTTCGCGCGATCGTTGCGAACTCCAAGCGTCTACTTCGCGATGCGACCTTGTTGCAGGCCTCCGGCAGCCCCGGCTCGGCGCTCAGCCTCGCCATCCTCGCCTATGAAGAGGCCGGCAAAGGGCATATCGTCGAACATGGCTGGCAGAAGCCGAAGCATATCTCCAGCCATCACGCCCATCGGCATTTCATGGCGTTCGTCGTGCTGCATGCCTCGTTCGTTCAGAAATACAGTCTCGACATGACGGGCATGAGCGACAAGATCGCCAAGCGCTACGAGGAAGCCGGCGTCAAGCCGGGCGGCAAGACTCCCATGCCGCCGATGACCGACGCGCTGCGTCAGGCCTTGCGAGCGGAAATCGTGCCGCAGATTCAACGCATGTCCGACGAGCAGCAGCAAATGATGGGGATCGAGCAGCGTTGGCTGGAGAAGGTCGGCAAAGCCGTCCAGCATGGCGGACTCGAAAAGATCCGGCAGTCCGGTCTCTATCTCGATACCGACGCCGAGCTTAGGATCACCGGGTCTCCCGAGACGGTCGAGCGGATCGAAGTTGAGCGATGGCTGTGGGCCGCGACACGCGTGCTCAACCTCCTCGAACACGGCCAGTATGATCAACCTTATTCACCGCTTGCCGAGTTGGTCACCGCAGCCGCTGCCGGCGACGAAAGCGCGCGTCAGGTGCTCGCAGCGATGCAAGGGCGACCCGAAACAGCCGAGAGCGGCACATGACCACTCGCACGGTGCAGCGCACCCGCGCCTGTCGCGGTCCCGGCTGTTCATCGCAGGCGCTCATCAAAGCCCACATCATGCCCGCGGGGTTTGCTCGGATCATGCACCGTGAGGGCGGGCATAATCTTGGCGTGTCTGACGCGGGCGCGCGTCGGGCGCAGTATCAGCTCGGGGCGTTCGACAAAGGCATTCTCTGCGGCCCTTGCGACAAGAGGCTCGGCAAGCTTGATGCATTCGCTCTCACATTCTGTACGGCGGAGCGCCCGACGCCCTCAGCGGGAACGATCGCGCAGATCGTCGGCGTCGACGGGGGGCAACTCCTGGCGTTTGCGACCTCAGTCGTCTGGCGGGCGTCCATCTCGACGCTAGAGACCTTTGCCGGGATCGATCTCGGACCGCTCACGGACCGCGCCCGCGACATCGCTTTCGGCGAACCGGCGGTAGTATTTCCCGTCATCGCAAACCGCCTCGTCAGCGCCCGCTACGATGTGCGTGAGTTCTACGTCCAGCCGATCCGGCGCAAACTGGCGGGGCTCAACGCCTATTCGTTTCTCCTCGGCGGATTTCAATGGTTCGTAGTCGCCGACAGCCGCTCCCTGCCCTCCAATTTGCGCCGCTTGGTGATCCCCGGCGCAACGGATTTCGCGTCGCTCGCGGTGCCACTGGAGGGCACGCCTGAATTTCGGGACTTGCTCGCGATCGCCGACCGGCACCGCCGTCGCGTCTGATCAGCCCCACGGAAGACCCATCCGATCGATCAAGTGACTCAAGCCGCTTGACGAATCTTCCGGCAAGAAGGAACATAGAGTGAACAAGTGAGTCGTATGCCACCTAATGTCCGTCCCGAGTTCCCTCGCCGACCGGCCTTCCGCCGATCAGCTCGCCGCTTTGCGCGCCGAGCTTTCCCGTGCCCAGGTGGCGCGGGGGCCAGCGCTCGCATTCGGCCTCGCGCAGCTCGACTATCGCCTTGCTGATCATGGTCTCGACGCGACCGGTCTCCATGAGATTGTGGGTGCCTCTGCCAGCCTGAACGATGACGCGGCAGCCACGCTTTTCGCAGCCGGCATTGCTGCTCGCTTTGCGGCCAAACCGGGCCGCTCCATCCTTTGGGCGCTTTCGAAATTCGACCTTTACGCGCCAGGGGTTGAGCAAGTCGGGCTCGGTCCCGACCGCATCCTTTATGCGCAGGGCAGCAAGGACGCGCAGGTTCTTGCCATGGCCGAGGACGGTCTTCGGAATGGGTCGCTCGCCTGCGTCATCGCCGAAGTCAGGGCTGCCGACATGACCGCAACCCGGCGCCTGCAGCTTGCGGCGTCGGACGGCAAGACCCCCATGCTGCTCTATCGCCGACACCGAACTCGTGACCGGTGCCCCTTGAGCACACTATCGGCAGCGATGACCCGCTGGCGGATCGGATGCGTCGAATCCGAGAGGCTTCCCCATCCCGGCGTCGGCCGACCACGCTGGTCAGTCGAACTGGTCCGCCAGCGGGCCGGCAATCCCTTCACTCTCGAGCTGGAGGCCTGCGATGAACAGGGTCGCCTCGCTCTTCCTGCCGCAGCTCCCGATCGAGCGATTGCGCGCGGGGGAGCGATCGCGCAGGCCGCCTGAGCCGGCGCGGTCCGTCGCCGCGGCGCTCGCGCCTCCGATCGATGACAATCCCGGCGCATGCTCGGTCCCGCGCGGCGGAGGCTGGCGACCCGGTGCCCGCTGGGCGCGGGATGGCGCAATCACCGGCAGGCGAAATCAGGCCGAGATCGACCGCCTTCCCGCGCACCAGCGGCCGACCATGCGCGAGATGGGACGGCGCAGCGAAGCCGCGGAGCACCCGTTCCGGGCCTTAAGCGGCGACGATGGCGCGCCCGGCTCGTCCGCGCCGCCGCGTCCGGCACCGATGACGTGGGCGGACCTCTGGGGGCGGCCAACGGTCCTGGTCACGCGCAACGGCAGACAGGAGGCGGTAAGCGCTGCCTGCCTCCAAGCGCTTGAGCTTGGCCTCCGTCCCGGCATGGCGGCTGCGCACGCCCGCGCGCTTGTTGCAGAACTGGAGATGCTGGACGCCGATCCCGACGCCGATCGCGCCTGGCTGGACCGGCTCGCGCTGCACGCAGTCCGCAAATGGACGCCGATCGCGGCGGTGTCGGGGTCGGACGGTTTATGGTTCGACCTTACCGGGACCACGCATCTGTTCGGCGGCGAGGAACGCTTCTGCCGCCGCCTGCTCGGCTTTTTGAAGCGTCTCGGGTTCACCGCGACCATCGCGATCGCCGGCACGCCGGGCGCTGCCCACGCGCTCGCTCGCTACGGCGGCCGCCCCATCATCTTACTGCCGACCGGCAGCGAAGCCGAAGCTATGGCACCTTTGCCGCTGGCCGCCCTTCGGCTCGACGCCTCGGCCCTGACCGCCGCCGCACGGTTCGGCATCGAGCGAGTCGCCGATCTCTATCCCATGCCACGCGGCCCTTTGGCGCGTCGGCTTGGCCTGTCGACGGTGGAGCGGCTCGATCAGGCCCGCGGCATGATCGCGGAACCGATCATCCCCGTCGTTCCGTTCGAGCGCCCCGAGGTGACACGCCGGCTGCTCGAGCCGATCGGCACGCCGGAGAGCATCATGCAGGTCATCTCCGATCTGGTCGATGATCTCGTGCCGCTCTTGCGCGAACGCGGGCTCGGCGTGCGCAAAGTCGCCTTGGGGATCGATCGGGTCGACGGCGAAGTCCAGCATCTCTCCATCGGCGCCTCCCGCTCGACGCGCGACGGCCAGCATCTCAAGCGCATGTTCGCCCTGAAACTGCCTGCGGTCGATCCTGGCTTGGGGATCGAGGCAATGCACCTTGTCGTGCCGCACAGCGAGCCACTCGACGCCAGCACGGTAGCTGCCTTGATCGAGGATAATACGCGATCACCCGACCTGGCGCCGCTGGTCGATCAGTTGATCGGCCGGTCCGGACCATCCGCGCTCTTCAGGGTCGCCTCCCATGAAAGCGATGTTCCCGAGCGCGCCGTCAGGCGGGTCGAGCCGCTGGCCGAACCCAAAGGCTGGCCGGCATGGAAACGGCCCACGCGGCTGCTTCAGCGCCCCGAGCAACTGAGCAACGTGATCGCGCTCCTGCCCGATCACCCGCCACGCCGGTTCACATGGCGGCGGCAGGACTATCGCGTAATTGCCGGGGACGGCCCCGAGCGCATCCATGGCGAATGGTGGCGCAGGCCCGGCGAACTCTGGGCGGTGCGGGACTATTTCAGGGTCGAGGCCGAGGGTGGGCTCCGCTTCTGGGTCTTCCGCCGCGGTGACGGCGTCGACGGTCCGACCGGAGATCTGACCTGGTACATGCACGGGGTCTTCGGCTGATGGCCGCCCCCGCCACGACCTATGTCGAGCTGCAGGTCACCAGCCATTTTTCCTTCCTGCGCGGCGCGTCCTCCCCCGAGGAGCTGTTCGCGGCCGCCGCGCTGCTCGGTCACAGCACCCTTGGCCTCGCCGACTGGGGCTCGGTTGCTGGCGTCGTGCGCGGCTGGGACGGTCAGAAGACGACCGGCTGCCGGATGATCCCCGGCGCGCGCGTGGACACGCGCGAGGGGCACGCGATCCTGCTCTACCCGATCGACCGTGCGGCCTGGTCGCGCCTCACGCGGCTTCTGTCGATCGGGAAGGCGCGCGGCGGCAAGGGAAATTGCCTCCTCGATCTCGCGGATGTCGCCGCCCATGCCGAGAATATGGTCGGCATATTGGTGCCGGACATGCCGGACGACACCACCGCCGCGCAGCTCGCGGATATCCGACAGGTGTTCGGCCTGCATGGCTATGCCGCCTTGTCATTCCGCCGCCGACCCGACGACATCGCCCGGCAGCACGCGCTCAATGCGATGATCCGCGAAGCAGGCCTTCGCGCGGTCGCAACCGGCGACGTTCTCTATCACACTCCCGAACGCCGGCCGCTCCAGGACGTGGTGAGCGCGATCCGCGAGAAGTGCAAGGTCGAGGAACTGGGCTTCCGGCGTGAACGGTTCATGGACCGCAATCTCAAGTCGCCACAGGAGATGGAACGGCGCTTCACGGCCTTCCCGGATGCGATCCAGGCCAGCGCCGATATCGCCGGCATCTGCCGTTTCGATCTCGGCGAGATCCAATATCAATATCCCTACGAGCAGGTCATGGAAGGCCGCACCGCCCAGGAGGCGCTGGCCTGTCTGACCGAAGAAGCGGCCGCCGCCCGCTTCCCCGACGGCGTGCCCAGGCGCTACCGCGATCAGATCGACCATGAGCTTCGGTTGATCGCCAACCTCGGCTATGCGCCCTATTTCCTGACCGTGAACAGCATCGTCGCCGAGAGCCGGCGGCGCGGCATCCTCTGCCAAGGGCGCGGCTCGGCCGCCAACAGCTGCGTCTGCTTCCTGCTCGGCATCACGTCGATCGACCCCATCCAGCACGAACTCCTGTTCGAACGATTTGTGAGCGGCGAACGCAAAGAGCCACCCGACATCGACGTCGATTTCGAGCACGAGCGCCGGGAAGAAATCATCCAATGGATCTACGAAACCTACGGTCGCCATCGCTCGGCCCTGACCGCCGTGGTCACGCGCTACCGCACGCGCGGCGCCGTCCGTGAGGTGGGCAAGGTGCTGGGCCTGCCGGAAGACCTCACCAAGATGCTGAGAGGCCTGGTCTGGGGCTGGTCGATGGACGGCATCTCGCAGGAGCAGATCGAGAGCCTCAACCTCAACGCCGAGGATCATCGCCTCAAACTGACGCTGGAGTTGGCGCGCCAATTGATCGGGACGCCCCGCCACCTGTCGCAGCACCCCGGCGGCTTCGTGCTGACCCAGGATCGGCTCGACGATCTCGTGCCCATCGAGCCCGCCCGCATGGAAGACCGCCAGATTATCGAGTGGGACAAAGACGATATCGATGCCCTCAAATTTATGAAGGTCGACGTCCTGGGGCTGGGAATGCTCGGCTGCATGAACCGCGCCTTCAACCTGCTTGAAGCCGACAAGGGCATCAAGGTCGGCATGGCCGACCTGCAGGACGACGATCCTGCCGTCTATGCGATGATCCAGAAAGCCGACACTTTGGGCGTCTTCCAGATCGAGTCACGCGCGCAGATGTCGATGCTCCCGCGCATGAAGCCTCGGGAGTTCTATGATCTGGTGATCGAGGTCGCGATCGTCCGTCCCGGGCCGATCCAGGGTGACATGGTCCACCCGTATCTCCGGCGCCGCGAGGGTAAGGAGAAGCCCGAATATCCGCGGCCAGAATTGCGCGCCGTGCTTGAGAAAACGCTCGGTGTCCCGCTGTTTCAGGAACAGGCGATGAAGGTCGCTATCGTCGGCGCCGGCTTCACCGCGGTAGAGGCCGACCAGCTGCGTCGCGCGATGGCGACATTCAAGCTGACCGGCGGGGTCAGCCATTTCTACGACAAACTCGTCGGGGGCATGGTCGAGCGCGGCTACCCCAAGGATTTTGCCGAGCGGACGTTCAAACAGATCGAAGGTTTCGGCTCCTACGGCTTCCCCGAAAGCCACGCCGCGTCGTTCGCCAAGATCGCCTTCGCCAGCTGCTGGATGAAGCATGATGATCCCGACGTGTTCTGTGCCGCGCTACTGAATGCCCAACCTATTGGCTTCTATGCGCCTGCGCAGATCGCCGGGGATGCCCGCAAGCACGGCGTTGAGATACGCCCCGTGTCGGTCAACCACAGCCATTGGGACTGCACGCTGGAAAAGACCAACGGGCGATACATGGCCGTCCGGCTGGGACTCGGTCAAATCATCGGGCTCGCCAACGTGCATGGCGCGGCGATCGTCGCCGCGCGTGGGCCGGCACCCTATGACAGCGTCGAGGAGGTCTGGCGTCGGGCGGGGACCTCGCGCGCCGCGATCGAGAAGCTGGCCGAGGCAGACGCCTTCCACTCTGTCGCCGAGAACCGCCGTCAGGGGTTGTGGAAGGTCAAGGGACTGGGCGAGGCGCCGCTCCCGTTGTTCGCTGCGGCCGACGAACGAGACGGCGGTTTCTCGCCGGAGGGGATGGAGCCTGCGGTGGCGCTCCGGCCGATGACGGAAGGCCGGGAGGTGGTGGAAGACTACCGCTCGATCGGCCTGTCGCTGCGAGGCCACCCCGTCCAGTTCCTGCGCCCCGAGCTCGATGCCATGCGCATGGTCAAATGCGCTGACCTTCAGAACATCCGCGACGGTCGCAACGTCGAGGTCGCGGGCGTTATCCTCGTGCGCCAGCGGCCCGGCTCGGCCAAGGGCGTCCTGTTCGTGACGATAGAGGATGAAACCGGCGTCGCCCAGGGTATCCTCTGGCCCGACCGCTTCGAGATTTACCGCCGCCAGGTCATGTCGGCCTCGATGATCGCGATGCGCGGGCGCCTTCAGAAGGAAGGCGAGGTCATCCACGTCATCTGCGATCGCATCACCGATCACGATGCGATGCTGCGCTCTATCGCGGGCAAGGACTTCCGCGTCATGCCCGGTCACGGCGATGGGGCAACCCATGGCGGCGGTCCCGACCCGCGCGACCCAGGCATCCCGCGCGGCCGCACACTGTCCCACCCGCCGTTCAACGCCGTCCTCACCGAAGAAGACCTCGTCCGTATCCGCAGTCATGACTTCCACTGATGCCCGCGCACGCGCCACCGGCACGATCGACCGCGCGCTTAACGTGCTTCGGGAGGCGACAGCGGAAAAGGGGAAGGTTCAGACACGCGGTGTCGCACTCGCCCTCTGGGTGCTGCGCAGCCGATGCCCTGACGAATGGCTGGTGGCCTTCTGGGAGGCGGCCGGCTCCGATCATGAGATCGGTCGCAGTCAGGGCCTGCACGCCGCCTACAATGGCATCGTTCGGCAAATCCGCACTTGCGGTGCCGGGGGCAAAGACGCCGCCGGATGAAAACACGACCCCGCATCCCTACATCGGAGAGATATCAATGACATCCACGGGAACAGGCGAGCATGGCCAATGGCTGGGCGCCCGATGGCGCCGTTCAGGAGCAAATCGACGACAGCGTCAAAGACGCGCTGGCCAATGCGCTTTCGCGCATGCCGACCGGTCCCGGCCTCACGGAATGCGAGGAATGCGGCGAGCAAATCCCCGAAGCACGCCGTCAGGCCTTGCCCGGCGCTCGCACCTGCGTCTCCTGCCAGTCGGCACGGGACAAGCGCCCGACCTTCTCCGTCATCAACCGTCGCGGCAGCAAGGACAGCCAGCTTCGCTGAGAACCCCGTCGTGAGCCGGGCGCTCATCGCTGCTGTCCTTGCCTTGCTCGCATGCGGTTGGGCCTCGCCGGCGCTGGCCGACCCTTGCGAAGGTCCGCTGCCCCCTCGCGGCACCAACTTCTCAGGCATCGTGCGCTATATCGGCGATGGTGATGGGCTCTGCATCGGTCCAGCGAACAGGCCGGATCTATGGATCGAGATCCGGCTGGCTGATTTCTACGCGCCCGAGCTGCATGAACGAGGCGGTGCCGATGCCAAGCGACGCCTCGCGCGCCTGACTCTTGGGAAAACGCTCGTTTGTCAGGCGGGGCGCCGCAGCTACGACAGGGTCGTCGCAAGCTGCACGCTTGATCGTCGACCGCTGGGGCTGCTCCTGCGCCAGAACGGCGGTGTCCAGGGCGGACGCGGATGGCGGCCATGATCTCAGGTCCCGCCTTCGCCGCGCCTCAAAAGATTGGTCAGCCCAGCGTCTGAAACGTTCGACAGCCCCCTATTCGATCGATACGTCATTGTCGGGGAGAGCACACCGCAAATGGATGAATTTGACTGGGAATGGCAGCGGCTGCGCGCCGAATCGGAACTCAAAGACCTTGAGGGTGACGCATTCGAAACGCGGTTTCAGTCAGTGGCGAAGTCCCTCTGGAAAGAGGACTTCACGCCCACCATTCCTATGGGCCGGCGCGGCGACCTGAAATGCGACGGCTTTCGGACCTCAACGGGCACTGTCTACCAATGCTACGGCCCGCGCTATGGGCAAGCGAACGTCACCGAGGCGCTCGCGAAGATCGACGAGGATTTCCGCGGGGCGAAGGCACATTGGGGCACTCGGCTTCGCGAGTGGAAGTTCGTCGTCAATCTGTACCGCGACAAACTGCCCTCGGACCTCGTGCTTAAGATAGAGCAACTCGCCGAGGAACTCGATGTGCCGGCCGCGCCGCTCACGCGATCCGACATCCTGGATCTCATCAAGACCCTCCCAGCCGATGAGCGTGTGCGGCTATACGGCCGCGCGCCTAGGGCCACAGACATGGCGCGGATCACCTACGCGAACCTTGGGCGTGCCCTCACCCTCATCCGTCGCGCCATCGCTACCGATCCCAACGAGCCCGTGCCGCTTTCCGCCGATCTTGCGACCAAGGTGGCTTTCAACGCGCTATCCGATGCGACGCGCCACTTCCTGTCGATCGGGCAAACCGGCGTGGCGAAAGTCGAGGAGTATCTCCGGGACCAGCCCGACCCCGAGGAGCCGGAACGTATGGCCCAGGGCTTCAAGGCCCGATACGCAGAATGCGTCGCCTCTGGCCTTGAACCCGATCACACATTCAGGGAAATGGTAATCTTCGCAGGCGGCGGCACGGGCGAAGCGGAGCGCGACACAGCAGCTCTCGCGATCGTGACCCGCTTTTTCGTGACGTGTCAGATATTTGAGATTCCAGTTGTGGGTTTAGTGCAGTGATTCTTCCAACGAAGAATATCAGTCCTGATCGGGCCCTGCTCACGCTGGCGGGCAAGGTGTTTGATGGCCTCGGCTCACCGCGCACGGTCTCTGGCGTCTGGGACGAGTTCCGCGCCCAACAGGAGGCTCGCCCGGTCTCCTACGCCTTCTTCATCCTCGCGATAGACCTCCTCTTCCTGATGAAACTGGTCTCACTCGGTGACGACGGCCTGATTCGCCGCCGCGTCGGAGGCCAGTGATGCTGCACCGCCTGAAAGCGGACCGAGCAGGCTTCAGGACGTTGAACTTCCGGCCCGGCCTCAACATCATCCTGGCAACGCGCGCGGACGGCGGCGATCAGGATAGCGGCACCGCGAACGAGAGGCGCAGCCGCAATGGCGCTGGCAAATCCAGCACCATCGATCTGATTCATTTCCTTCTCGGAGGGAAAGCCGAGGGCGCGCTTACCGCGCCCACGCTGGCTGAATGGAATTTCGCGCTCGATCTCGATGTCGGTCCCGATCGGATCGAGGTCACGCGCAGCGTCGCCAACGCCAAGCAGGTCTTCATCCGATCTGACCATCACGGCGTAGATCGCATCCAGAACACGCAATGGTGCAAGCGGCTCGGCGAAGAGTGGTTCGGGCTGCGGGAGAAGCGCGGGAACGGCGATGTATCGTACCGGCAACTCGTCAGCTATTTCGCGCGCCGCAAGCGCGATGGTGGGCTCGACAGCCCCATTCGGACCTTCCGGAATCAATCGACTGCGTCGGCCGAGACGTCCCTCGCTCATCTCTTCGGTCTCGACGCAGAGCTGGTTCGCCAGCTGCATCAGGCCAAGGCAGCGCTCAAACAGACCAAGGATGCCCAGACCGCTCTGGCTGCCCTCGACAAGGCCGCGGCCGAGGGGGCCAAGCGCGCTGACCTCGAAGCACAGCTGGAGGCACAAATCGCCTCTGTGAAGCTAGGTCGAGATCGCTTGGCCGAGCGCATCGAAGCGTTCAACGTCCTGCCAGCCTTCCGCGAACTCGAACGCGAACTCGCGATCCTGAACCAGGATTTCCGCGATCTGTCCGACGGCGATGTGATCGATCAGGAGGCGATCGACGTGAACACGCGGGCCTTGGAGGCGGAAGCCTTCGCTGAGGCACCGGATATCGCCCGATTGTTCGAAGAGGCGCGGATCGTTTTCCCCGACCTCGTCACCGATCGATATGATGAGGTCCACCGCTTCCACGAGAAACTGCTCGAGAATCGGCAATCCCATCTGCAAAACGAAATCGCAGCAGCTCGGCAGCGCATTGCGATGCGCCAGCCGCAGCGCGAGCTGATCGAGGCGCGACGCCGGGACATCACCCGATCGCTGCGCGCGAGCGGTCCCGCCGACGAGTTGCTGCGGCTGCGGGACGAACTATCCGCCCGCGAGTCCGAGCTCAAGCAGCTTGAAGGACGACTGCAGGAGGCTCGAAAGCTCGAGGAACGTGCCGAGGCACTGGAGCGCGAAGTGGAAGACGCTGTCCGCGCGCTGCGCCAGGACCGTCGCGAACGATCCACGATCGTCGATACCGCCAGCCGCACTTTCTCGGAAATCTCCGAACGGCTGTACGAAAAGCCTGGCCAACTGGCCATTTCAGCGACGGATAACGGCCTGCGCTTCCTGCCGCAGACCCCAGCCGATGGCAGCGCTGGCGTGATGAGCATGGAGGTCTTCTGCTTCGACCTTACCCTCGCCGCTTTGGCGAAGGGTCGCGGCGAGGGCCCGGGTTTCATCATCCACGACAGCCACCTGTTCGAACCCGTGGATGGCCGTCAGTTCGCGCGCGCCCTCCAGATCGCCGCCGACTTCTCGGCGAGCATCGGCATTCAATATGTGGCGCTCCTCAACTCGGACGAGATCGTCCGAGCGGAACGGGAAAGCGGCGCCAGTTTTGCCGACTATGTCCTCGAAGCGGAACTCTCGGACACCCCTGACGGTGGCCTGTTCGGAATCCGCTTCGACTAGCCGCCGCAATGCCGGTCTATTTCATCGGTGAGGAGGACAGCGGCTTTTGCCGCATCAAGATCGGCGTCGCAAAGGACATCGAAAAGCGCCGCAGCAACCTTCAGACCGGCAACCCCTCCGCGATACGCCTGCTCGGATGGATCAACACCGAGGCGACGTTCGAGCTGGAACACCGGCTCCACCGCCACTTCGAGGCAACCCGCGTGCGCGGCGAATGGTTCGCGATCCAACCGGCGGACATCCTGCCGATCCTCATGCGCGCCACCAGCGACGGGTTCATCGCAAAGAATGCCGATGCCTTCCAGATCGTCGGCTATGACCGCGACGCCGTCCCCGAATATCTCGGCGTCTGGGAATGGGGCGACCTCGAAATCGACGAATGCTGCCCTTTTTGCGGATGCCTCTGCGGCATGGCGTTTCAGGACGCATCGCAAATGTATCACTGCATCAGCTGCGACGCGCTCACCGACTTCTCCGAGTTGAGCCGGCGCGACGATGAACCGGAGGACTGGTAGATGGCGCAGCCTGCAAAAAGCGCGAGCGAGGCTTGGCTCGAAGCGCGAGCCCCTGGCTTCCAAGAGCTGCCGGAGGACGACCGGCGCGCGATCTTCGACTTCGCGTTTCTATGGTCGCTGTTCGAGGCCGAGATCATGGAGGCCAATGCGCGGGTCGATCGCATCACCGAGAAGGTCGACGCATGGGTGGCGGCAGATCCGCTGGAGGCCGACCAATATGATGCGGAGCTGGCCTATTTCCGCGACCGCTATTTCGCGGACGGCGAGCTGACCTACCATTTCCCGTATCTGGACCTGCGCAAATCGGACCATCCCGATCTCGTTGAAGCGGTGATCCAGGGCGCGAACAACGATCCGCGCGCCCGCATGCTGGCCCTGCTGATGATCGTCTGGCGCCTGCGCAACAACCTCTTCCATGGCGCGAAATGGGCCTACCACATCAAAGGTCAGCGTGAGAATTTCACGCACGCGAACGCGATCCTGATGCGGGTGCTCGAACGCCACGGCCAACTGGCCTGAAAGCCGCTTTTCCGGATTTACGCCCGTGGGGGGAAAGCCTTCCCCTGCGGCCGAGCCTAACGTCTCGGCCGACCCCTTCTGCGGGGAGACCCCGCCACGCCCCCAAGAGAGTGAGAGTGTCGAGCCGATGGCCGTGAC
>NZ_JBMDXG010000342.1:0-13644 GCF_048594985.1 Sphingomonas sp.
GCGGCTATCGCGGTCTCCGCTTTGAAGTTTCCTGTGGGGGTTCGGAATGTTTGCTGCGATCGGCCTGGTGGTCCTCCTCGGCATGGTGTTCGGCGGCTTCGCCATCACCGGCGGCCATCTCGAGCCCGTGCTCCATGCCATTCCGCACGAAATGCTGATCATCGGCGGCGCGGCGATCGGCGCGATCGTCGCCGGCAACAGCATGAAGGAATTGAAGCAATTCGGCGGCGGCTTCGCCAAGGTCTTCAAGGGCCCGAAGTATGGCAAGAAGGACTATCTCGACGCGATCTTCCTCGTGTCGAAGCTGATGAAGATGCTTCGCACCGACGGCCCCGTCGCGGTCGAGCCGCATATCGAGGATCCGAAGTCGTCCGCCGTCTTCGCGGAGTTTCCGAAGCTGCTGAAGGACGCGACGCTCGTCCACCTCATCACCGACACGCTGCGGCTGGTCGTGATCTCCAGCGGCACGCTCGATCCCCACGCGGTCGAGGACGTGATGGACAACGCGCTCAAGACGCACCACCACGACGATGTCCGTCCGGCCGACATGCTCCAGAACCTGGCCGATGCGCTGCCCGCACTCGGCATCGTCGCCGCCGTGCTGGGCGTGGTGAAGACGATGGGCTCGATCGACAAGCCGCCGTCGGTGCTCGGCGCAATGATCGGTTCGGCGCTGGTCGGCACCTTCCTCGGCGTGCTGCTGGCCTATGGCATCGTCGCCCCCTTCGCCAACCGCTGCCGCCAGGTGGTCGAGGCCGACGCCGCGATCTACGGCGTGGTCAAGCAGATCATCATCGCCTCGCTCCACGGCCATCCGCTGCCGCTGGTGATCGAGGCGGCGCGGTCGGGCATCACCCATTCGAACCAGCCGGCCTTCGCCGATGTCTTCGACGGCATGCGCGGGCGTTGATCATGACTGACCTCTCGCACGGGGACGCATAATAATGGCCGCGCCAGCCAAGAGGGGCCGCAACGAGCCGCAGCCCCGCCCGATCATCGTCAAGAAGATCATCGCCGAGGCCCATGGCGGCCATCACGGTGGCGCGTGGAAGGTTGCCTATGCCGACTTCGTGACGGCGATGATGGCATTCTTCCTGCTGCTGTGGATCCTCGGCGCGACGACCGAGAAGCAGCGCAAGGGCATCGCCGATTATTTCACCCCGACGATGGTCGAACTGAAGACCAAGACAGCCGGCGCGAACGGCCCGTTCGGCGGCGACTCCATCCTCGCCAAGGACAGCTACCCGCACCGCGCAAGCCAGACGGGGACGAAAGGCATCACCATCCCCAAGAGCGCGATCGGCGGGTCGGAGCCGGGCAAGGAGGAGCGCATTCGCGACAAGCAGCGCTTCGGCTTCCTCAAGAAGCAGCTGATGGAGCGCATCATGAAGGACAAGGCGCTCCGCCGCTTCGCGCAGAACATCCGCTTCACCGACACGCGCGAAGGCCTGCGTATCGATCTGGTCGACAAGGCCGATTTCTCGATGTTCGCGCTCGGCACCGACCGGCTCGTGGCCGACGCATCGCGGCTGATGGGCAACGTGGCGCAGGTGGTTGCGGGCGTGCCCAACGGCGTGATCGTGCGCGGCCACACCGACGCGCTGCCCTATGCCGCCGGCCGGACCGTCAACAACTGGACGTTGTCGAGCGGCCGGGCCGAGGCGACGCGCAAGGCGCTGGCCGATCACGGCGTGCCCGCGCATCGCTTCTACCGGATCGAGGGCGTGGCCGATCGCGAGCCGTTCGTGCCTGCCGACCGCTACGACCCGCGCAACCGGCGCATGTCGATCACGCTGGCCTGGTCGACGCCGGTCGGCGGGATGGGCGACGCGGTGCAACCCGCGTCCGCGCCGCCGTCCCCCGCACATTGATCAGGCGAGCGGCATCGACAGCATGAGGTAGGCGAGCTTGGCCTGCGCCGGGCTTGGCTTGAGCAGATCGACCGGGTTCCGGCCGAGCGCGGCGAGGGTCGATCCGGGTACGGCGCTCCCGCTGCCCTCCACGGGTTCGGCCGCAAGTGCGTCGGCCACCGACAGATCGGCATAGGCCAGCCGGACGACCCCCGGCGCACCCACCCCCCGAAGCGTGGGGACGATCGCGCCCGGCGCGGGGGGCTAGGCGCCCCTGGCGGCGCCTGCGCCGTCGAGCTTGCGGCCCATCAGCGCATAGACCTGATCGAGCGTGCGCGCCGATCCGTCCTTGGCGTAGAAGATCGACCGGTTGGCGCGTGCTTCCTGCGGGAACAGGCTGGCGGCGCAAGCGCTGCCGTCACTGCATTGCGCGCGCAGGAACCGCGTCGCGCCCGCAGGCCCCAGGAAATGCGCGAAATAGAGGTCGGTCGCGTTCGCCTTGCGTCCCAGCGCCCGGCCGATCGCGTCGGCATTGTCGCTGGCATATTCGGCCGCCATCAAAGCGGCAGGGCCGGGCTGCTCGCGCAGCGCGAACACCGCCTGCCGCAATCCTGGTGCGACGGAATAGCCGCCGCCCCGGCGCGGCTGGATCGCATCCGCCGCCCAGCCGAGGCCATGCTTCGCGCCATGCTGCTTGACCACGCCGAGCCAGCTCTGGTCGAGAAACTGATAGAGGCCGGTCGCGCTCGATCCGCTCGCCTTGGCGGTCGGATTGAGGCCGCTCTCGCTCTTCGCCTGCGCCATCAAATAGGTAAAATCGACCCCCGTCCGCTGCGCGGCCACATCGATCGCCGCGCGCACGTCGCCGCGCGCCCTCGCAAGCATGGGGGAAAGATTGATCGTCACACGCGGTCTCGATGCTGGCCCGGATCGCGATCCTGAAGGAAATTAGTTAATGAACCGGTAAGCGCTCCTGTGAAGCTTTCCGATTGACCGCCATCACGACGTGCCGGACACGAACGGGCCGGGCGGCGTTCAGTGCCCGATTTTGACGGGAGGAATGCTTGGCTTCGGGACTGGTGGCGCTGCTCGACGACGTGGCGATGATCGCGAAGCTGGCGGCGGCGTCGCTCGACGATGTCGCGGGCGCGGCCGGCAAGGCCGGAACCAAGGCGGTCGGGGTGGTGATCGACGATACGGCGGTCACCCCGCGTTACGTCGTCGGTCTCTCGCCCCAGCGCGAACTGCCGATCATCGGCAAGATCGCGCTGGGGTCGATCCGCAACAAGCTGCTCTTCCTGCTCCCGGCTGCGATCGCGATCCGCGCCTTCGCGCCCTGGGTGCTCACGCCGCTCCTGATGATCGGCGGCTCCTATCTCGCGTTCGAGGCGGCGGAGAAGATATTCGAGGCGCTCGCCGGCCATCATGAGGATGCCGTCGCGGCGGGGGAGGCGACCGATCCCAAGACGCTGGAGCAGCGTCAGGTCAGCGGCGCGATCCGCACCGACTTCATCCTGTCGGCGGAGATCATGGCGATCGCGCTCGGCGAGCTTCCCGGCATGTCGTTATGGATGCAGGCGGTGGCGCTCGCGGCGGTCGGGATCGCAATCACGGTCGGCGTCTACGGCGTGGTCGCGCTGATCGTGAAGATGGACGATGTCGGGCTGCATCTCGCGCGGAAGCCCCCTGCGCTGTTGCAGGCGGTCGGGCGCGGGCTGGTGAAGGGCATGCCGACCGTGCTGAGCGTGCTTGCGCTCGTCGGCACCGCCGCCATGCTGTGGGTCGGTGGTGGCATCATCCTCCACGGACTGGAGGTCCTCGGCGCGCCAGCCCTTCCGCACCTCGTCCATCATGCGGCGGAGGCGGCGGGGCGGACCGCGCCGTTCGCGCACGGGATCGTGACGTGGATCGTGCAGGCGCTCGGCTCCGCGCTGGTGGGTATTGTCGTGGGCGGCGTGATCGTCGGCGTCGTTCACCTCATCCAGCGCCTGCGCGGTCAGTCGGACGTGCATTGATCCACCGCGCTCGGCGGCGGTGCGTGAAGGCTTGCCCCCCGCATCGCGACGCTCTACATTTCACGCCAATGTCAGGCCGCTCCGCGAGGGGCGGCCCTTTTCTTATCTGGAGAGTATCGCCGTGGCCCAGCCGCTCATGCCCCATGCGACCGCATCCTGGCTGGTCGACAATACTTCGCTCTCCTTCCAGCAGATCGCCGATTTCTGCGGGCTGCACGTTCTGGAGGTTCAGGCGATCGCCGACGATACCGCCGCGACGAAGCTCACGGGCCGCGATCCCGTTCGTGCGCAGGAATTGACCATGGACGAGATCGAGAAGGGGCAGAAGGATCCCAACTACCGCCTCGTCATGCTCAAGGGGCCGGAGCAGGTGCGCCGCACGAAGGGGCCGCGCTACACCCCGGTGTCCAAGCGGCAGGACAAGCCCGACGGCATTGCCTGGATCATCCGCAATCACCCCGAGGTGTCTGACGGCCAGATCGGCCAGCTGATCGGCACCACGCGCACGACGATCGCCGCGATCCGCGACCGGACCCATTGGAACATCGCCAACATCACGCCGAAGGATCCGGTCACGCTTGGTCTTACCAGCCAGCGCGAACTGGACGCGGTGGTGGCCAAGGCCGCCAAGGCCGCCGGGATCGAGGCGCCGACCGACACGCGCCTAGAGGGCGACCGCGAGGCGCTGATCGAACAGCTCCGGCACGAGCGCGAGGTGGCGCAGCATGGCGACGAGGCCGTGCTGTCCGACGTCGACGCGCTGTTCGGCAAGCGCAACTGACCGGCCGGCGCGGCCCCCGCTTGCGGCGGGCTGCGCTTGACCGGTCGGGTTGCCCGCTTCACAAGCGGCCACGCTTATGAGCGAAGATCCCGCCATCGCCGAATTGTCGTTCGAGGCCGCGCTCAAGCGCCTCGAAGCCATCGTCCACCGGCTCGAAAGCGGGGAGGCGAGCCTTGAGGAGTCGATCACCCTCTATGCTGAGGGGGATTGCCTGCGCGGTCAGTGCGAAGCGCGGCTGCAGGCGGCGCAGGCCCGGATCGAGAAGATTTCCGTTCGCCCGGACGGTGCCGCCGGCGGCGTGCAGCCCTTCGATGTCGGCTGACCCGGCAGTGGGGGTCGTTCCGCTCGCGCTCAAAGGGGCGATGGATCAGGTCGCGGGCGAAATCGATCGCGCGTTCGACCGGTTGCTGACGCCGCCCGGCGATTCGCGTGCGCGCCTGTTCGAAGCGATGCGCCATGCCGCGATCGGCGGGGGCAAGCGCCTCCGGCCCTTGCTGGTGCGCGCATCGGCCGACCTGTTCCACGTCGATCGCATGCCTGCGCTTCGCGTCGGCCTCGCGATCGAGGCGATCCACGTCTACAGCCTGGTCCACGACGATCTGCCGTGCATGGATGATGACGATCTGCGGCGCGGCCGCCCGACCGTCCACAAGGCGTTTGACGAAGCGACGGCGGTCCTGGCGGGCGACTCCCTTCATGCGCTCGCGTTCGAGCTGCTGGCCGATCCGGAGACGCATCCCGATCCCTTCGTGCGCTGCGAGTTGCTGGTCGAGCTGGCGCGCGCCTCGGGTCCCTCTGGCATGGCGGGCGGCCAGATGATGGACCTGGTCGCGGAAGATGCGGATTTCGACATCGCTGCCGTCACCCGGCTGCAGCAGCTCAAGACCGGCGCGCTGATCGGTTTCTGCCTGGAGGCGGGTGCGATCCTGGGGCATGTCCCGGCTGAGGGGCGGCGCGCGATCCGCGCCTATAGCCGCGATATCGGCCTCGCCTTTCAAATCGCCGACGACCTCCTCGATGTCGAAGGCACGGCCGAGGCGACCGGCAAGGCGGTCGGCAAGGATGCCGCCGCCGGCAAGGCGACCTTCGTCTCGCTGCTCGGGGTCGAGCGCGCGCGTCGGCAGGCGGAGATCCTGGTCGATCAGGCGATCGGCCATCTCGCCGCTTATGGTGCCGAGGCAACCCTCTTTCGGTCGATCGCGCGCTATGTGGTGGACCGCGATCGGTGAGCCGGGTCGCGGCCTTCACGGGCACGTTCGATCCCCCGACGCTCGGCCATGTCGACCTGATCCGCCGTGCCGCGCGGCTGGCGGACCGCCTGGTGATCGGCGTATCGACCAATTCGCTGAAGTCCCCGCTGTTCACGCTCGACGAGCGGGTCGCGCTGGTCCGCGCTGAGGCCGCCACCCTGTCGCCCGATGTCGAGGTACGGACCTACGACGGCCTTGCTGTCGACTTCGCCCGCATCGTCGGCGCGCATTTCGTCGTTCGCGGGCTGCGCAGCGGCACCGATCTGGACTATGAGAGCCAGATGGCGGCGATGAATGCAGCGATGGCGCCCGAGGTCGAGACGCTGTTTCTGGTCGCCGCTCCCGCGTTGCGCCCCATCGCCTCGTCGCTGGTCAAGGATGTCGCGCGCGGCGGCGGGCCGATCGAAGCGTTCGTTTCGCCCGCCGTGGCCGATGCCATTCGCGCCAAGCTGCGCTGATACGTTCAAACGGAGCCTGTCCCCTTGTTCCTGAAGCCTGCCGCTCTCGCTTTCGTCGCCCTCGTCGCGGCCCCCCTGCTCGCGCAGGTCACCGGACCCGGGGGCCTGGCCGAACCCAAGGCGCCGACCGCGCCGCGTCCGCTCATCGCCAAAGCGGGATCGACCATCGCCGTCGCGCCCGCGCTCGATCCCGCGAACATCTTCAATATCGAATTGTCGACCGGCGGCACGATCTCGATCCAGCTTCGGCCTGACCAGGCGCCCAATTCGGTCGAGCGGATCAGGACGCTCGCAAACCGGCACTTCTACGACGGCACGGTCTTCCACCGCGTAATCGACGGCTTCATGGCGCAGGGCGGCGATCCGAAGGGGACGGGCGAGGGCGGGTCCGATCTGCCCGACCTGAAGGCGGAGTTCAACGATCTACCCCATGCGCGCGGCGCGTTCGCGATGGCGCGGTCCAGCGATCCCGACAGCGCCAATAGCCAATTCTATATCGTGCTGTCGCCGACGCTGACGCTCGACCGTAAATATACTGTCGTTGGGCGGGTCATTTCGGGAATGGCACAGGCGGACCGGATCGAGAAGGGCGAGCCGCCCGCCAACCCGACCAAGATCGTGCGCGCCTGGATCGGCCCCGCGCCCGCGCAGCCGGCAACCCCGCCTGCGCCGTCCGCGCCGACGCCGCCGGTCGCGCCGCAGCCGCAGCCGCCCCAGCCGTGAGGACGCCCGCGCGATGCGGGTAGACCTGTTCGATTTCGACCTGCCGCCCGAACGGATCGCGCTCCGCCCGGCGGTGCCGCGCGAATCGGCGCGCCTGTTGCTGCTTGATGGCGCGCGAACCGAGGACCGCCATGTCGGCGACTTGCCGGGGCTGCTGCGCAGAGGCGACGTGCTGGTCTTCAACGATACGCGCGTCATCCCCGCGCAGTTGGAGGGGACACGCGGCGAGGCAAGGATCGGCGCGACGCTTCACAAACGTGAAGGGCCCCGCGCCTGGATCGCCTTCGTCCGCAACGCCAAGCGGCTCAGGACCGATGACCGGATCGATTTCGGCGAAGGCGTCGGCGCGGTCGCGTCCGCGCGCTACGACGACGGTTCGATCCTGCTCGAATTCGAAGGCGACGAGCCGGTCGAACTCCTGCTCGAGCGCGCCGGACGGATGCCGCTGCCACCCTATATCGCCGGCAAGCGCCCGGCCGACGCGCAGGACAGACAGGATTACCAGACGATGTTCGCGGCGGAACCCGGGGCTGTCGCGGCCCCGACCGCCTCGCTGCACTTCACGCCCGGCCTGCTCGCGGCGCTGGGCGCGGCGGGGGTGGGGCACGAGACGCTGACGCTGCATGTCGGCGCGGGCACCTTTCTGCCGGTCAAGGCGGACGACACCGCCGACCATCGCATGCACGCCGAATGGGGCCGGATCGACGCGGCCACGGCGACGCGGCTCAACGCCGTGCGCGCGGCCGGGGGCCGTCTGATCGCGGCGGGCACCACCAGTCTTCGCCTGATCGAAAGCGCGACCGGCGAGGATGGCGTGATCCGTCCGTTCGAAGGCGACACCGCGATCTTCATTACCCCCGGCTACCGCTTCCGCGGGATCGACGGCCTCGTCACCAATTTCCACCTGCCGCGCTCGACCCTGTTCATGCTGGTCTCCGCGCTGATGGGGCTGGATCGGATGAAGGCGGCCTATGCGCACGCCGTCGCCGGCGATTATCGCTTCTATTCCTACGGGGACGCCTCGCTGCTTCTTCCATAGCGGACGTGCTGCCGATCGTGTCGACCGCGCCACAGTCTGCCCGACCCGACGGAGATCAGGCGCGCGCCAGGACCCGCGGTCGCGATTCCGCTTGCAGAGGCGGTTCGGCCATGGCTTTCCCGCCTCAGCCGGAGGCCGCGTCGCGGGACATATCGGCAGGGAGGGATGGGACGGATGAGCCCGGCGGAACTGAGCGTGGCATTCTTTCTGCAGATGTTCGTGATCCTGGCCGCCTGCCGTGCGTCGGGCTGGATCATGAAGCGGCTGTTCGATCAGCCGCAGGTCATCGGTGAGATGATCGCGGGCGTCCTGTTGGGGCCATCGCTGTTCGGCCTGCTGGCGCCCGAGCTGCAGCAGGCGTTCTTCCCGAAGGACACCAAATCGGTCCTGTACGTCGGCGCGCAGCTCGGCGTCGGGCTGTACATGTTCCTCGTCGGTCTCGGATTCCGCACGGATCATTTCAGGCTCACCGCCCGCAGCGCGGTCGCCGTCTCGCTCTCGGGCATGGCCGCGCCGTTCCTGGTGGCGATCCTGCTGGCGCCCTGGCTGCTCGGTCTGGGGCTGTTCGGTCCGCAGGTGGGGCGGCTTCAGGCGACGCTCTTCTTGGGCGCGGCCGTCTCGATCACCGCCTTCCCCGTCCTCGCGCGCATCGTCCAGGAGCGCGGCCTTGCCAAGACGCCGCTGGGGGCGCTCGCCTTGTCGGCGGGCGCGATCGACGATGCGGGTGCGTGGACGGTGTTGGCGGTCGTCCTCGCCAGTTTTGGCGGTGGCCCCGCGATCGCGCTCAAGGCGATCGTCGGCGGCGGGCTGTTCGCGATCTTCATGCTCACGATGGCGCCACGCATCCTGGCGCCGCTGGCGGCATGGGCCGAACGCGAGGGGCGCATCACGCCGCCGCTGCTCGCGATCGTTTTGATGCTGTTCCTGCTGAGCGCGTGGGCGATGGATGCGGCCGGGCTGCATTCGGTGTTCGGCGGCTTCCTGCTGGGGGTGGCGATGCCGCGCGGCGTGCTGAGCCGCGAGGTCAGGAAGCAGGTCGAGCCGTTCACGATCGTGCTGCTCGTGCCTATGTTCTTCACCTTTTCGGGTCTCAATACTCAGCTGACGATGGTGAACACGCCCCAGCTGGCCATCATCGCCGCAGTGATCCTGGCCGGATCGATCCTCGCCAAGGCAGTCGCCTGCTGGGTGGCGGCGCGCGCGACCGGGCAGGACAATGCCACTGCGCTCGCGGTCGGCACGCTGATGAACGCGCGGGGCATGATGGAGCTGATCATTCTCAACATCGGGCTGCAGCGCGGCATCATCGGCCCGGCGCTCTTTTCGATGCTGGTGGTGATGGCGATCGTCACGACAGTGATGGCCTCGCCGCTGTTCGAGCTCGTCTACGGCCGCAAGGCGCGGGCCGCCGGGCTATTGGGCGACCTGAGCGAGGATGAGCCGCACGAATCCGGCCGAACGGCCACGGCGGCATCCTGACGCGGCCAAGAGAGCATGATGCGGCGCCGCCGACATCCGTGAAACACCCATCATGACGAGCCCCGGGCTTGGCTCTATGCACATTCAAACAGGAGAGGTCGCGATGGCGGACGCCATTTCAACGAAGCGGGTGGTCAAGCGGGTGGTTGTGGCGGGGGGCGGTACCGCCGGCTGGGTCACGGCGACCGCGCTGGTGCGGCATCTTGGCCCGCTGCTCGACATCACGCTCGTCGAATCGGAGGAGATTGGCACCG
Source organism: Sphingomonas sp. (assembly GCF_048594985.1). Taxonomy (GTDB): domain Bacteria; phylum Pseudomonadota; class Alphaproteobacteria; order Sphingomonadales; family Sphingomonadaceae; genus Sphingomonas_I. The sequence goes on from NZ_JBMDXG010000342.1 coordinate 9,850, forward strand.
TCGGGGTCGGTGAATCGACCGTCCCCACGTTCAAATCCTTCCACGATTATATGGGCGTGAACGAGGCGCAGTTCATGGCGGCGGCGCAGGCCACGTTCAAGCTGGGTATCGAGTTCAAGAACTGGGCGCGCATCGGCGACCGCTACATCCATCCGTTCGGCATCCTGGGGAAGAAGGCGAGCTGGATGGCCGACTTCCACCATTTCTGGCTGCACGCCAATGCGCGCGGCTTTGGCGACGAACTCGGCGAATATTGCCTCGAATGGGTCGCGGGCGAGGCGAACCGCATGTCGCACCAATATGCGCCGAACATGGGCTATGCCTACCATGTCGATGCGACGCGCTACGCCCGCTTCCTCCGCGCGCTTGCCGAGCCGGCGGGGGTCAAGCGGGTCGAGGGCAAGATCCGCAACGTCGATCTCAATCCGACGAGCGGCTTTATCGATGCGATCGTGCTCGAATCCGGGCAGCGGATCGAAGCCGACCTGTTCATCGACTGCACGGGCTTCCGCTCGCTGCTGCTGGGGCAGGCGCTGGGGGTGCCGTTCGACGATTGGAGCAAGTGGATCACGACCAACAGCGCGGTCGCGGTGCAGTCCACCTCGGTCGACCCGGCGCAGCCTTACACCTCGGCGATCGCGCACGAGGCGGGATGGCGCTGGAAGATCCCGCTCCAGCATCGCGACGGCAACGGCATCGTCTTCTGCAACGAATTCATGTCGGATGACGAAGCCCGCGCGCGCCTGCTGGCGGAGATCGACGGCGAGCCGACGGTCGAGCCCTGGCTGCTGCGCTTTAAAACCGGCATGCGCGCGCAGACGTGGCACAAGAACTGCGTCGGGCTGGGCTTGGCCAACGGCTTCATCGAGCCGCTGGAATCGACCAGCATCCACCTGATGATGGCGGCGGTGACGCGCCTGATCGAGGATTTCCCCTTCGGTGGGTTCCACGAGGCGCTGACCGCCAATTTCAACCGCAAGTCGCGGCTCGAGTTCGAGAACATCCGCGACTTTATCATCCTGCACTACCACATCACCGAGCGCGACGATTCGGGCTTCTGGCGGCGATGCCGCGACATGGACGTGCCCGACACGCTGAAGGAACGGCTGGCGCTGTGGCGCGAGGATGGCCGCGCGTACAAGCTCACGCACGAGCTGTTCCGGATCGACTCGTGGGTCATGGTGATGCTCGGCCAGCGCTATCCGGCGCTCGGCTATCATCATCTGGCGGAGATGATGCCCGAAGCCGATTTGCGCCGCCAACTGGCGGAGCTTCGGCGCGAGGTGGCGGGGCTTGCCGCCGCGATGCCGTCGCACCCCGATTTCCTGCGGCAATATTGCCCGGCGGATAAGCCTGCCTGATCGGGCGATATTGCGCCGCTAGGATCTCGACCCCGTCGTCCCGGACTTGATCCGGGATCCCGCTGCCTTACTCGCCTGCTGATGAGCGGGGCCTCGATCAAGTCCGGGGTCCCGCACCATGTCAGCCTCCCATATACCGCTCGACGACGCGCGACAGCAGGGTCAGCGGCATGTTGCCGCCCAGAACGATCGCGTCGTCGAAGGTGCGCAGGTCGAAGCGGCGGCCCATCGCCGCCTGCGCCGTGCCGCGCAGGCGGACGATCTCGTTATGCCCCATCTTGTATCCGCACGCCTGCCCCGGCCAGGAGCAATAGCGGTTGAGTTCGGAGCGCAGCTCCTCCTCGGGCTGCCCGGTCCCTTCGGAGAAAGTCGTGAGCGCCTTGGCGAAATCCCAGCGCTTGGCGTGCACCCCGGTATCGACCACCAGCCGCATCGCGCGAAAGTTGATCGACTGGAGGTAGCCGATCTTGCCGAGCGGATCGTCCGCATAGGCGCCGAGCTCGTCGCCGAGCTGCTCGGCATAGAGCGCCCACCCCTCCGAAAAGGCGTTGAAGGCGAGGAGGGTGCGGATCAGCGGCAGCTTGAAGCTATATTCGCCCTGCCAAATGTGGCCGGGTATCCCCTCATGATAGGTCAGGGTCGGCAGCGAGTAACGCGGCCAGTGTGAGGTATCCTTGAGGTTGATGAAGTAGACGCCGGGGGTCGATCCGTCGATCGCGCCGGGACCGGCATAGCCGTTGGGCATGCCGTCCTGGATCGCCGGGGGCACGCGCTTGATGACCAGATTGCCCTTGACCATCGTCGCGAACGCACGCGGCAGGCGCGTACGAATGTCCGCCACCCGCCCGTTGAGGTAGGCGAGCAGCTTCGCCCGTCCCGCATCGTCGTTGGAAAAGAGCAGATCGGGACGCTTGCCGAGCGCGGTCAGCCGCGCGCCGACCGTACCCTGCGTCAGCCCCTGCGCCTTGAGCAACGTGTCGAGCTGCGCGGTCAGTTCCGCATTCTGCGCCACGCCGATGCGGTGCAACTCATCCGGCGAATAGCTCGTCGTGGTCGCGGCCTTCACCAGCCAGGCGTAATAAGCCTCGCCGTTCGGCCGTGCCCACACGCCCGCCACGTCGCTGGCCTTGCCGCGCACCGATCGCAGCGTCGCCGCCTGCCGGCCGAGCGCGGGCGCGACCTGGTCCGTCACCAGCTTCGTCGCGCGTCCGGCATAGCTGTCGGGAAGGCCCGCCTTCGCCGCCTTTTCGGCAAGGCTGTGAACGATGCCCCAGTCGGCCGGCGCCTGATCGCGCATGCCGGTGATCTGCCGGACCGCGATGTCGTTGAGGAAGCCGGGGAGCACCGCACCCGCTGCCTGATCGGCGGCGAGCCGTTCGGTCTCGCCCTCGATCGCGGCGGCGAACGCCTCGACCCGCGCGAGATAGGCGTCGGCATCCGCGCGATTTTCGACCGAATGATGGTTTTCGAGCGTGTCGGGCAGTTCGACGTAGGCGCCGGTATTCTGCGAGACGATGTAGGGCGTGCTGCGATAGCTGGTGTCGGGGTGGAAGGTCGCGACCTCGCCCACCTTCATCGTCCGGAACCCTTCGACGGCCAGTTCGTGCGCGCCTTGCGTGACGTCGAGGTCCAGCGCCGCCGCGTGCGACAGGCCCGCGCGATCATACGACTTCAGCCGGTTGAGACGCGCCTCCGCGGCCTGTGCGCGGGCGGCATAGGCCGCCGCCGTGCGATCCCCGAACCGGCTGCGCAGCGCCACGCGCGCGCCATTGTCGATCCCCAGGCTGGCCGCCGTCTCGGGATAGTCGCGCAGGATCTCCTCCGCCACCGCGTCGAGATACGCCCGCGCACTTGCATCGCCGGGCCCGGTCTGGGCGGAAGCGGGGAGAGCGGCGAGCGTGGCGGCGGCGCCGGCACCGGCGAGGAGTTCGCGGCGGGTCGTGAGCATGAGAGGGGAGAGCTCCTGATGAGATTGCGCCGGGTCTAGGCCGCGTGTCCGAAATCGGGAAGCCTGCCCAGGCGCATCGCCTCCATGAAATGGCGGCGACAGGCGGCAAGGTAGCGGTCGTTGCCGCCGATTTCGGTCTGGGCCCCCTCCCGCGCGATGCGGCCCTCGCCGTCGCAGCGTAGGTTCATCGTGGCCTTGCGTCCGCACCCGCACACGGCCTTGATCTCGCTCAGCACGTCGGCGATCGCCAGTAGTCCCTTGCTCCCTTCGAACAGCGCGCCGCGAAAATCGGTCCGCAGGCCATAGGCGAGGACGGGAATGTGCAGTTCGTCGCACACGCCGGCAAGCTGGCCGACCTGCCGCGCCGACAGGAACTGCGCCTCGTCGACCAGCACGCAGTGGAGCGGCGCGTGCGTTGCCTCCGTCTTGATCGCGGCGCGCAGGTCGGTCGCGGCGTCGAACACGTGCGCGTCGGCGGTGAGGCCG
>NZ_JBMDXG010000343.1:0-18026 GCF_048594985.1 Sphingomonas sp.
GTCGCCATAGATGGCAAAGGTGACCGCATGCGTCTTGTCGGTGGCGTTGTCGTCCACCCCGACCATCGTGGTGAAACGTCGCGCCGACGCGTTGCGCACTTCGAGCCGTGAGTTGGCGAGGATGCCGATGCCCGCCGCGTATGGCGTGTCGGCGATGTGCAGCACCTGTCCATAGGGCGCGCTATCGGCGCGGGCGCCGCCCCAGCCGGCATAGACCGGGCGATCGCCGCTGCCCTTCGTTCCCGTCCAGCCGGCCGCCGTCCGGAAGATGGTCGGATCGGGCGTCGGTGCGATCACGCCGTCGACGGCCGGGTTCACGCTTCCCGGCTGCTCGGACAGGTAATAGCCGTCCTTCAACGCACGCGTGCCTTGCGCGCGGAAGATCAACGTCTCGCGCGGTTCGACGCGCAGCTTGGTCTGGCGGGTGAAGCTGGACCGCCGCTTGCTCCACAGGTCGGTGAGCGCGATCGGCGCGTCGTCGCTGAATTTCAGATGCGCGGCGAGAAGATCGACGTCATAGCCGCCCGATCCGCGGTTGAAGATCGCCACCGCTTTGTCGCCGGAGGCGAGCGTCTTCACCAGGATCTGCACGTCGTTGGTATCATAGGCCAAAGTCGCCTGATTGCCGGCCGGATCCTGGTTGAGCGCGATGATGTCGGCATTGCCGAACACGTCCATCAGCGACTTCGGCGTGGTGCGCAGGTCTGCCCCGATCATCAGCGGTGCGTTCAGCATGGCCCACAGCGCGAAGTGCGAGCGCGCTTCGGTCAGGTGATCGGCATCGAAATCGCCCGCGCCGATGAACAGCATGTCCGGGTCATTCCACGATCCGGGATGCGCGTAGAGCGAGCGCGTGACCGCGCTGTCGTAATTGACCAGCAGGCGGCCCCAGGCGGGCGCGATGTCGTCGCTCGTGCGGGAGATGTTGCCGAAATCCTTGCCCCACGCACGGACGTTCGCCGCGCCCCAGACGCACAGCGACAGCAGATAATCCCCGTCGGGATTGCCCCGCGCCAGCGCCGCGTTGATCTGGCGGAACAGCGATTGCACGGCGGGAATGTCGGTCCGCGTCACGGCACCCGAATCCATGAGCGGGCCGAGCGGACGATATTTGCCCGAACGCACGCGCTCGCTGTCGGGGCCGTAATCGCGCAGGCCGCACCCGTCGACCTTGATGAAGTCGAAGCCCCACTCGCCGAAATAGAGCGCGATATCCTGGTCGATATGGCCGTGCAGGCCGACCTCGCGCTCCAGGATGCTGCCCTTGGGCAGATCCGTGTCGGTGGGGGAGAAGGCCTGGGAGCAGGTGTTGCGGCCCAGGTCCGAATAGATACCCGCCTTGAACCCCATCGCATGCAGCCGGTCGGTGAACGGCTTGAAGGTCGGCGTGTCGCCCGCCTGCGCCGACGGAAACTTGTCCGCGCGGATGATCATGCGCCCGTCGGACGTGCGTCGCTTCAGCGCCCAGCCGTCGTCGATGTTGATATAGCGATAGCCCTTGGCGGCCAGCCCGCTCTTGATGATCCGCTCGGCCGATCCGAGGATCTTCTCCTCGTCGATGTCGGTGGCGAAGGCGTTCCACGTGCTCCATCCCATCGGCGGCGTGGCGGCCCGGCCGGCGATGTAGCCCGACCAGCGCCCGGTGGGGGCCAGCGGATCGACGGGCGTCGCCGCCGCCAGGGGAGAGGCGAAAGCCGCGAGCAGGCCGAGACCGAGCAACGTCTTCATATCGTCCTTTCATTCGGGCGGCCGCACCGCGCGACCGGCCCCGGTGGCGGGCAGGGTATGCGTGCCCGTCAGTGTCTTCGCGTGATCAGCCGCCCGGCGGCGGCATCACGGCCTCGAACTCGGCCCGGTTGAGCATGCCATCGCCATTCTTGTCGGCCTGCTTGAAGAGCGCCGGGGCCGCGGCGGTGAAGGCGGCATGCGTCACCTTGCCCGCCGAGTCCGGTCCCACGCCCGCCAGCAGGCCTTTCGCCTCGGGCGCGTGGCTCGGATCGACGCTGTCCTGACCGCTGAAGAAATAGTCCCAGCCCATTTCGCGGAAGTCGGCAAACTCCGCCTGCGCGATCCGTTCGTCGCGGCTGGTGTCGGCCATCGCGAACAGATCGATCTCCTGCGCGTACGCCGCGCCGGAAAGTGCCGCGCCCAGCGCGATGATCGTCCATTTCATTGGGGCACTCTCCTAATTGCTGCGCAACGCGGCGCCGGCTGCATCGCCCGGCCGGCGCCGCTCTCATGTCAGTCCCGGAACATCAGCGGCGCCATCTGCTGCAGGCTGCGGCGCCACGTCTGGAATTCGTGCCCGGTATTTTCCGAAACGTAGAACACGCTGTTGATGCCGGCCGCCTTCAGGGCCGCCGCGTTCGCGCGCGGGTCCGACGGCGGCGCACCGGGCGGCAGGTTGGAACGGCTGCGGTCGAGCTCGCGGCTGCCGAAGCTGACGAAGGCCAGCTTCACCTTCTTCTTGAAATCGGGCGTGGCGTTGACGTCCTCCATGGAGAAGGTTCCCCCGCTCAACAACCCGATATGCGAGAAGGTGTCGAGGTGCTTGGGCGCGATCAGCTTGGTTTCGAACCCGCCCATCGACAGCCCCGCCATCGCCCGGTGCGGCGCGTCGGCGAGTGTGCGGAAATGGCCGTCGACATAGGGGATCAGCTCGTCGAGGAGCACGGTCTGGAACGGACGGATGTCGAAGCTGGCAAGGCCGCCCGGGCTGCCCGGACGGATGTCGTTCGTCATGCCGTACGTCATCACGATGATGAACGGACGCGTCTTTCCGGCCGCGATCAGATTGTCCATGATCAGGTTGGCATGGCCCTGGTTCGACCAGGCGGTCTCGTCCTCGCCCCAGCCATGCTGCAGGTACAGCACCGGATAGCGCGTGCGCGGGTTCTTGTCATAGCCCGGCGGCGTGTAGACGAAGGCGCGCCGCGACGTGCCCGTGCTGGGCGACGGGAACAGGACCTGCTGCACATGCCCGTGCGGCACGTCCTTCAGCGCGTAGAAGTCGGCGTCGTGCGCGGGAATCTCGATCCCGCTTTCCCACCGCGTCGATCCGTAGAAGTTGAGCGCGCCGGGATCGTTGAACGTGCCGCCGTCGACGGTCAGATGATAATAATGGAAGCCTTCGTCGAACGGGCCCTCGGAGGTGCCGACCCACGCGCCGTCGGCCGCCTTACTGAGCACGGTGCCGCCACGACCGCCCAGTCCCAGGCTGACCTTCACCGCCTTCGCATCCGGGGCGACGATGCGGAAGCGGGCATAGCCCTGCGAATTGACCTGCGGATATTGCTGCCCAGGCTGGTTGAGGCTCGACGGCTTGAAATCCTCGACGATCGAGGGGGATTGCGCCCCCGCCACCCCGACGCCAAGGGCCGCGGCCAGGATCAGACCCGTATATTTCATGCAAACCTCTCCCTGCTCATCATGTGCCCTGCCGTGCAGGTGCGTTTATAGTCTGACTATTGCCGCAAGCCGGCAGCCTCCGCAACTCTGATGCGGGCACGATTGTCGGGATATACGTAATCTTAGGGACATCTCGGCATCGGTGGTGATTTCACCGGTCGCATTCGGCCGGGGCGGGCAGCGCATGGTCTCTCGCTTGCTTCATGTCATGGTGACGCTATGAACGCTCGTGATGCCGCCGGGCTGTGCGTGGATGCGCGCGTCGGGCGCGATGCGGGTGTGGTGAAACTGGTAGACGCGCCGGACTCAAAATCCGGTTCCGAAAGGAGTGTCGGTTCGAGCCCGACCACCCGCACCACCTTCCGGAAGTTTGGCACCAGCTCCGCTGATCGTGGCAATCGCGCTGCGCCCACAAAATCTCCCGGCGACGTGGCTTTTCAGCAACGCTCTTTTCGCTGCTGCAGCATGTTAGCCCTAACATAGCCCTATTTGCGAAGGTGCACCGCAGCAAATTGCGCCGTCCAAGGGCAATTTTTGAGAGCGCTAACGGCCGAATCGGACGCGTCAAATCAATGTCAACCACACCGCGCAATTAAATTGCGAGTATACGATATATGACGTAACAATGTTTGTTGACACAAATTTGCGTTCTGTTAGTCGCCGATTAACGGGCGCTCGACAGCCCGTCCAAAAACGTACGCAGCCGACAAAATTCGGCTGAACTGGGAGGGAAATCATGAAGAATTTCAGGCTGTCGCCTGCTCTTGCTCGTTCGTCGTCGGTCCTGGCTGTCGCGGTCGGCCTTCTGGTGCCCTCCGTCGCGCTTGCGCAGGACAATAATGCGCCCGCTACCAATGCGCAGCCCGGATCGGGCGACAATGTCGCGCAGCAGGACGCGTCGACCGACATCGTCGTCACCGGCATCCGCGCCTCGCTCAACCGCGCGATCGACATCAAGCGCAACTCGGCGGGCGTCGTCGACGCGATCTCGGCCGAAGACATCGGCAAGTTCCCCGACACCAACCTCGCCGAATCGCTCCAGCGCATCACCGGCGTGTCGATCAACCGCGTCAACGGCGAAGGGTCGCAGGTCGCGGTCCGCGGCTTCTCGGGCGGCTTCAACCTCGTGACGGTCAACGGGCGTCAGATGCCTGCGTCGAACGTCGACACCAGCGGCGCCAACATCTTCGCGCGCGGCACGGGCCGCTCGTTCGACTTCCAGAACCTCGCGTCGGAAGGCGTCAGCACGCTCGAAGTCTACAAGACCGGCCGCGCCTCGGTTCCGTCGGGCGGCATCGGCGCGACGATCAACATCATCACGCGTAAGCCGCTCGATTCGCGCGAGACCGGCTTCTCGGGCTCGATCGGTGCCAAGGCACTGTACGACAATTCGGTCGAAAAGGCCGAAGCGAAGAAGCGTCGCGTCACCCCTGAGGCCTCGGGTCTGCTCAACTGGACAAACGAAGAGGGCACCTTTGGCGCCTCCGTGTTCGGCAGCTACCAGCTGCGTTACTCGGCGTCAGTCAACTCGAACCCGAACTACTGGAACGTCGTTCCGACCGACGAATTCTTCAATTCGGGCACCTACACGACGCCGACGACGGTCATCAACAACCGCCCGGACACGCCCTATGTCCTGATCCCGAACGACAGCCGCTACGGCTTCTCGGAAAACCGCCGCGAGCGTATCAACGGGCAGGCGATGCTCCAGTTCAAGCCGACCGATACGCTGGAATTCAGCGTCGACGGCCTGTTTGCCCGCAACAAGCTGCGCGAGCAGCGTAACGAACAGGGCAACTGGTTCCAGCGGCCGTTCAACCAGGTCACGTTCGATGACAATCCGAACATGGCCACCGCGATCTTCCTCAGTGAGGCGATCCAGGCGGACAAGGGCTACGAACAGCAGATGCTGGCGACCAAGTCGGAGCTGCGCTCGGTCGGGGCGAACGGCAAGTGGGAATTCGCCGACAATCTGACGCTGACCCTCGACGGGCATCATTCGACCTCGAAGTCGACGCCAGATAACAGCAACGGGACTTCGGCCACGACGATCTCGATCGGCGCGCCCGTGCGCTCCTCGCACACGCTCGACTTCTCGAGCGGCTTCCCGGTGCAGGCCGAGACGATCAACGATTGTTCGGCCACAAACGGTGGACGTGGTGGTAACTGCAACGGCCTGCTCGATCTCGGCGACGTCGGCACGCAGATCGGGCGCCTCATCTCGTCGCGTCAGAGCCAGCGTATCAACGAAGCGCGGGCGACGATCGGCTGGGATCTCGGCGAAGGCAGCCGGTTCGACTTCGGCGGCAATTATATCGACACGCGCATGCGGTCGGTCCGTTCCGAGGCGACCCAGACGCTCGGCGACTGGGGCATCACCGACACAGGTATCGTCGAACAGCGTGCCGCCGATCTCGTCGACACGTTCTGCCTGACCTGCAAGTTCGATCACTTCAATCCGAATTCGACCGGCTCGGCGCTGGTCGCGTTCCGCGGCAACGCGGTCGACCTGATGAACCTCTTCGGTCCCTATTATTCGGATCGTGGCACGCCGCCGCAGCCGGGCGCCACGCTCGACGATACGGTCCGTGAAAAGACCTGGGCGGCCTTTGGCCAGCTGACGTGGGCGGGTGAGATTGCGGGCCACCGTGCCAATGCGGTGATCGGCGTTCGTTATGAGCAGACCCGCGTCCGTTCGAGCGGCTTCCAGAGCGGCACGTTCATCCGCTGGACGTCGGACAACGACTTCTTCTCCATCAACGACAATACGACGGTCCAGGTGCGGGGTCGCGGTCAATACAGCAATCTGCTGCCCTCGCTCGACTTCAACATTGATCTGACTGATCGCCTGAAGGCTCGCGCGTCGTTCAGCCGCACGCTGGCGCGTCCAGACTTCGGTAACCTGTTCGCCACCGGCACCGCCGGCGGTCCGCCGCGCCCGACCGCGCTCGGCGGTATCGCGACCGGCAGCACGCAGAATCCCGATCTGCTGCCGCTGCTCTCGGATAACTTCGATGTGTCGGTCGAATGGTATTACAAGCCGGCCAGCTTCGTCTCGCTCGGCTTCTTCGACAAGCGCGTGAAGAACTTCCTCGGCACCGGCGTCGTGAACGGGCCGCTGTTCGGCATGCGCGATGCCAGCTCGGGTGCGCCCGGCTCGCGTTCGGGCACCGCTCTCGAGCGGCTGCGCGCAAACAACTGGGGTCTGACCGACATCAACCTGTTCTCGTACACCGCGCTGCTCATCCAGAATGGCGGCAACGTGGCGGCTGCGGATGCCATCTTCGCGGCTAACCAGACGGGCGGTGCGGCAAACCCGACTTTCGCGACCAACCTCGCGAATACGGTGGACATCGAGCCGGACAGCAACGATCCGCTGTTCAACTTCGCGATCTCGCAGCCGATCAACAACCGCGAGGGCAAGATTCATGGCTTCGAAGCGGCCTGGACCCACTTCTTCGGGGACAGCGGCATCGGCTTCTCGGCGTCGTACACCAAGGTGGACGGCAACGTGAACGTCGACCCCTATGCCGATCCGAACGTGAACATCTTCGCTTTGACCGGCCTCGGCGACAGCGCGAACGGCACGCTGATCTACGACAAGAACGGCCTGTCGGCCCGCGCGTCGTACAATTGGCGCGCCAAGTACCTGCTGAACACGAACCAGGGTGCCAACCGCAACCCGACGTTCGTGGCCCCGTTCGGCACGCTCGACGTCAATATCAGCTACGACATCAACGAACGCATTGCGGTCTCGCTCGAAGGCATCAACCTGACCAGCGAAAGCCTGCGCCAGTATGGCCGCACCAAGACGAACCTCGTGTTCGCGCAGGAGCTGAAGCCCCGCTTCCTGCTCGGCGCGCGCTACCGGTTCTGATCGGTCGCACACCTGTCGTGAAGGGAAAGGCCGCTGTTCGCAGCGGCCTTTTTCTTTGGAGCGGCGCGCCCGCCCCGCTACTCTCAGCGCGCCCCACCGCCATCGGCGCGCCGACGAAAGCCGCACTGTCATGAAGCCTGTTCTGCTCAACAATGTCGACCATCACGATTTGCGCGTGGCGCCACGCGCCGGCGCCGAATATGGCGACAGCGTTAACCAACTCGTCCTGTTTCCGTCGGAGTTCGAGGAGGCCCAGCGCACCTTCCCGATCATCTTCCGGCGCGGTGAAGAGGGGGTGCAGGCGTTCGCGCTGCTCGGTCTCGACCGTGACGAGAACCTCTTCCTCGACGGCGATCGCTGGACCAGCGCCTACGTTCCGGCCATCCAGCGGCGCGGTCCGTTCGCGATCGTGCTGCAACGCCCCGCGCCGGGCGTCGACACGCCCGCCGATCCCAAGATCCAGGTCGATCTGGACGATCCGCGCGTCGGCGCGGAGGACGGCCTGCCGCTCTTCCTCGATCATGGCGGCAATGCGCCCTATCTCGATCATATCGTCGGCGTGCTGCGCGTGATCTACGAGGGCGTCGAGGGCGCCCCCGCTTTTTATGCTGAGCTGGACGAGGCCGGCCTGCTCCAGCCGATCACGATGCAGATCAACCTCGGCGAGGACCAGGGTTACGAACTGCCCGATCTGTTCGTGATCGATCAGGAGGCGCTCGCCGGGCTGGAGGGCGAAACGCTCGCGCGCCTGCACCGCTCGGGCGTGCTCCGCGCCGCGACGATGGCGGTCGCCTCGCTCGGCAACGTGCAACGTTTGATCGACCTCAAGAATCGCAAGCTGGGGCTCGGCTAGGTCTTACCTCATGCCGGCTTTTGGACGCCCCGTTCGCGAACTCACCGGTCTGGCGCCGGGCGCGGTGCCCTGGCGCATGCTGATCGACGCGGGCGAGCCCGTCATCCTGCGCGGCCTTGCCCGCGACTGGCCGCTCGTCGCGGCGGGGCACCAGTCGCCGCGTGCGGCAGTCGACTATCTGATGGGCTTTTATAATGGCCGACCCGGCGCGGGCTATACCGCTCCCGCCGAGGTGGGCGGGCGCTATTTCTACGCGGATGCCGATCTCACCCGCCTGAACTTCGATCGCGAAAGCGTGCGGCTCGACGATTATCTCGAACGCCTGCTCGCGCGGCTCGACGATCCGCAATCGCCGTCCTTCTACATCGGTTCGACCGACCTCGAAGGCTATTTTCCCGGCTTCGCCGCGCGGAACGACGTGCTGGGCGACGACCCGCTGTTTGCGCACGCGCTGCGCAGCATCTGGATCGGCACGCGCACGATCGCGACCGCGCATCACGACGTGTCGAACAACATCGCCTGCGTGGCGGTTGGCCGCCGGCGCTTCACGCTCTTCCCGCCGGATCAGGTCGCGAACCTCTATCCCGGCCCGCTCGAACCCACGCCCGGCGGGCAGGTGATCTCGCTCGTCGATTTCGACGCGCCCGATCTCGCGCGCTTCCCCGATTTCGCGCAGGCGATGGCGGCGGCGCAGGTGGCCGAGCTCGAGGCCGGCGACGCGCTCGTCTACCCGGCTTTGTGGTGGCATCATGTCGAGGCGCTCGCGCCGTTCAACATGATGGTCAATGTTTGGTGGAACGACGTTCCGGCCTTCGTCGACCAGCCGATGAACACCTTGCTCCACGGCCTGCTCAGCCTGCGCGGGCGCCCGGCGCACGAACGCGAGGCATGGCGTGCGCTGTTCGATTATTACCTGTTCGGCCCCACCGACCGGGCGATCGCGCACTTGCCGGAGGCGGCGCGGGGGCCGCTCGCCCCGCTCGACGCGATGAGCGCGCGGCGGCTGCGCGCGCTCCTGCTGAACAAGCTGAACCGCTGAGGCGCGCGCTCAGGCGCGCCACAACGCCCCGATCACGCCCTCCCCCGGATAGGCGACCAGCATGTCGCTGTCGGGGTCGAGCGTCAGCGCGGTCTCGTCCGTCGCCAGCCACACGCCGCCCGCTTCCAGCGCCGCGTCGCCGATCCGCCCGCCGCCGGACAGCGGAATCAGCCACAGCGGCCGGCCGTCGCTCGCCAGCGTCGCCGTGCCGGTAAGCGTCCACCGCTCCAGCACGAACTTCGGCCCGTCCGCCAGCACGCTCCGCCCCTCGGCGATCGCGTGCGCCTTGTATGGCGCGACGTAGGGGACCGGGTCGCTCGCCGCGACGCCGTCGTCGAGGTGAAGCTCGCGCGCCGATCCGTAATCGTACAGCCGATAGGTCAGGTCGACATTCTGCTGCACCTCGACCAGCGTCAGCCCCGGCCCGATCGCGTGGATCGTGCCCGCCGGCGTATAGAAGCTGTCGTCCTTCTTCACCGCCTTCCAGTCGAGCAGGCGCTCGATCGAGCCGTCGAGTGCCGAGGCGCGCAGTTCGTCCTGCGTCATCGGCTGCAGCGTGCCGAGAGCGATCGTGGCATGCGGTTCGGCGTCGAGGATCACCCACGCCTCGTCCTTTCCGCGCGGATAGCCGCTCGCCTGCGCGCGGGCGTCGTCGGGATGGACCTGCACCGACAATTTGTCGCTGGTGAACAGATATTTGATCAGCAATTCGGGGCCCTCGGCGCTGCCGTCGCTGGCCCCCGGCACCTCGAACCAGATCTCGCCGACCGGCTCGCCGCCCTCCGGCACCGCGTCGAACGCGGGCCACAGGTCGCGGCGCCCCCACGGCTTCTCGACGCGCTTGGTGGTCAGGCGGGTGGCGGGCATGGTTCGGGTACCCCTCGATTGAAAGATGCGGCGATGGAACGCCTCATGCGCCCGAACGTCGGGGAAGGCGATGGCGTTCCTGCGCGGCTTCCGGCGGCTGGCGACCGTGGTCCTGGCGGCCCTCCTCCTGCTCGCGCTCGGCTATGCGCTGGTCGCGCCGCGCCTCGATCCGGCCGACCTGCCGTGGACGCCGCTCGATCTCGATGCGCGGCTCGGGCGGGCGACGGCGGGCAAGATCGCCGCGCTCGATGGCCCGGCCTGCGCCGCCCTGCTCGACCGGGCCGGGATCGCCCATCGCGCGCTGCCGGCGGTGCGCCGTGGCGAATGCGGCTATGACGACGGCGTCGCCTGGAGCAGCGGCGGCCTGCGCCGCACCGCCTACAACCCCGGCGGCCCCACGCTCGCCTGTCCGCTCGCCGCCAGCCTGGCGGTGTGGGAGCGCGAGGTCGTCCAGCCCGAGGCCGAACGCCTGCTCGGCGCGCGCGTCGCGCGGATCGATCATTATGGCAGCTATGCCTGCCGCCGCCTCTACGGCAGCGCGAGCGGCGGATGGAGCGAGCATGCCCGCGCCCGCGCGATCGACATCGCCGGCTTCCTTCTGACCGACGGCCGCCGGATCACCGTCGCGCGCGACTGGACGGGAAGGGGGCCGGAGGCGGCGTTCCTCCGCGCGGTCCGCGACGGCGCGTGCCGCGCCTTCACCACCACGCTGTCGCCCGACTACAATGCCGCGCACCGCGATCATTTCCACCTCGACGATGCCGATCGCGGCATGATGTGGCGCGCCTGCCGCTAGCGCCGACCGGCCCCGCGCAGCTCAGTTGGGCAGGGTTTCCTCAATCTTGTCGACCCATTCGGGGAAGAAACAGGGCTGGCGGTTCGACCAGCCCGGGGCGGTCGCCGCCGCCTCGCTGATCGACTGGAGCAGCGCCCGCCGCTTTTCCGGGTGGAGGTGGGGCAGCGCCGCCGCCGCGCAGAACGCGCCCGGCAGCCACGGGCGGACCCCGCCGCCGACCAGCCGCTCGTAGAGGAAACGGTAGGCGGCAAAGCTCGACAGCCGCCCCTGCCCCAGATCGAACGCGGTCACCGTCACCAAAGGCGAAAAGAACGGCTCCATCTGGTCAAGCCCGCTATCGTCGGGAACATGCCCGCGAATATGATCGAGCCGGCCGTAGATCCGCGCCTGCGCCTTGATGCTCGCCGCCTCGACGATGTCGCGCGACCAGCGGCGCAGCGCGTCCTGGCGCGACAGGCCGATGTCGAGCGAGCGCCGGATGTAACGCTGCGTGGCGGCGGGAAAGCCCGCAAACTCCTTCATCTCCGCCAGCGCCATGGCCCCATCGGCCGGTCGCATCTGCACGCCCATATCGCCCTCCCGCTCAAGAGAAGACCCAGGGGTGTGCCACGGCGATCATTGCCGGGTGCTTAACCCTGCGTCGCTTCTCGCGAGCCGAAAGGATCATGGATCATGCTGCGGCGCAACATGGCATTTGCGCCACAGTCATGAAAAATACGCGGAGGAGGGGGCTTACTTGCCGCCCTCCATCCGCGCTTCGGCTTCGGGATCGTAGCCCGACGACGGCGCGGGGTCCTTGCCCTTGCCAGGCTGCGTGTTGGACGGCGCATCCGAAGTGGGAAAGGTTTCGTCGAGCGCCACATCGAGCTTGGCGTCCTCGTCGCTCGGGTCGCGCTGCAACGCCTTGCTGTCCTGCGCGTCATGCGCGTCGCGCACTTCGGGGACCTTGGTCTCTTCGGGCTTTTCGTCTTCGGGCATGGGCGCGTCCTCCTTCCGCCGCCAACGCCGGACGCGATCCGCCGTTCCTGCTTGCGGCGCGCGCGCTGGTTTGCTCAAGTCGTCGCCGCCACTCCTCTCCGACGAGCTTTCTCCATGCGCACGATCCTTCTTGCCCTGCTCCTTGCGGCCCCGCTGCCCGCGCTTGCCGCCGAACCTGCCGACAAGCCGGCGGAAAAGGCCGCGTCCGACCACGCGCCGCTGCCCGCCGACAAGACGATCCGCCAGACCGCGGTGATCGACGGCCGCTCGGTCGCCTACGACGTCACCGTCGGCACGATCGCGGTCAACGATGCCAAGGGCAAGAAGATCGGCGAAGTGGTCTACACCGCTTATGTCGTGCCCGGCCGCGGCGCCGCCCGCCCCGTGACCTTCGCCTTCAACGGCGGGCCGGGCGCGTCGTCGGCCTTCCTCAATTTCGGCGCGATCGGCCCCAAGCGGGTCCAGTTCGGCGCGCAGGGCGACGCCCCCTCCGACAGCGCGGTCGCGCGCGACAATCCCTATTCCTGGCTCGATATGACCGATCTGGTCTTCATCGATCCCGTCGGCACGGGGTTCAGCCGCACGCTGGAGGACGAGGCGGCGAGCAAGCGCGATTTCTTCACCGCGCAGGCCGACATCGAATATCTCAGCCGCGTCGTGTTCGACTGGCTCAATCAGAACGGACGGATGACCTCGTCCAAATATCTGATCGGCGAAAGCTATGGCGGCTACCGTGTGCCGCGCCTCGCTTATTACCTGCAGAGTCAGCTCGGCGTCGGGCTCAACGGGCTGGTGCTCGTGTCGCCCTACCTCAATCCGACTTCGATCGACGATGAGGAGAATGCGCTCTCGCCTTTGCCCTACATGGTGTCGCTGCCGTCGATGGCGGCGGCGCGGCTCGAACGGCAGGGCGCGCTGACCCCGGCCGCGCTGGCCGAGGTCGAATCCTACACGCGCGGAGAGTTCGCGACCGATCTGTTCCGGGGCCGATCGGATCCGCAGGCGATCGAACGGCTTACGACGCGCGTCGCGGGCTATACCGGGCTCGATGCCGCGCTCGTCCGCCGGCTCGAAGGGCGCGTCGGCGTGCGCACCTATCTGCGCGAGGTGCATCGCGACCGGAAGGAGATCGGATCGATCTACGATTCGAACGTCACCGCGTTCGATCCCTTCCCCGGCGCGGTCGAGCAGCAGTCGAACGATCCGCTGCTCGTTTCGATCATGGCGCCGACGACGGGTGCGGCGGTCGATCTGATGACCAATCAGGTCGGGTGGAAGGTGCAGGCGCGCTACAACCTGCTCTCCTACGACGTGAACCGCGTGTGGGACCGCGACAATAGCGACAAGCCGGTCGCCGACCTGCGCCGCGCCATCTCCGCCGATCCGAAGATGACGGTGATCGTCGCGCACGGCATGGACGACCTGTCCTGCCCCTATTTCGCCAGCCGGCTGGTGATCGATCAGATGCCCGGCTTCGGCCAGGCCGAACGCGTCAAGCTCGCGCTCTATGCCGGCGGCCACATGTATTACAGCCGCCCCGACAGCGCCGCGCAGTTCCGCCGCGACGCGATGGCGATGTACCGGCGGTAAAGGCGCCTCGCGCGGGCCGGCGTAAGATCAGTCCGGGCCGCGCGCCTGCGCCAGCGCGCAGCGCCACGCGGCGAATTCCTCGAAGCGGAGCGGCTGGTCGAACACCAGCCCGCCTTCGCCATTGCGCCACCACGCGAAGGCGGCCGGGCGGAAGGGCAGCGCCTCGGTCGCGACCTCGCACCGCGCACCCGCGCGGGTCAGGGCGTCGGCGGCGATCCGCATGCCCCCTTGCGAGATGTTGACCACGTGCGCCTCATGCTCGTCGAAGCCGAGGCGCAGCGTGCCGGGAAGTGCCACTGCGATGCGCGGCAGGCGGATGACGCCGACGCGCGGATCGACCGAGCATTGCGCGAGCAGGGTGGGCATCGGCACGGAATCGGCGAATGTGATCCCGATCTGCCCGGCGCGCGCCCAGGCGACCTCGCCCGACAGGCTGCGCCCCGACTGCAGCTCGATCCGCACCTGCGCGCCCTTGGGTACGGTGCGATAGATTTCGGCCTTCAGCCCCGCGGCGGAGACGTCGCGCACCACGCACAATTCTTCCTCGTCGCCCGCGACCAGCTTGGCGACCTCGTGCACCACCGCGCGGCGTGGGTCGCGTCGGCGCTCGATCGGGTCGGCGGGGGGCCGCTTCCACAGGCTCTGGATCATCGCTCGTTCTCGCCAGCCGGATTGCTCGTGACGCGCCTCGATGCACGGGAGGCGTGAATTCCGTTACGGCAACGATGGTTATCGCGGCGTTAAAGTCGGCGTCAGCTCTCGGGAACGGGATCGGGGCCGACATGGACGTGGACCGTCAGCACCTCGTCGCCGCCGCCGATCCGCGCGCCGGAGACGGGGGCCGCCTCGCGATGGTCGAGTCCCACGGCGACGCGAACATAGCATTCGGTCGGGCAGCGGCCTTCATGCGCGTCGAACCCGATCCAGCCATAGCCGTCGACATATAATTCGCTCCAGCCATGTGCCTCGTGGCTGTCGGGCTCGTACGGACGATAGAGATGCCCGGCGACATAGCGCGCGGGAAAGCCGGCGCAGCGCGCCGCCGCGATCAGCAGGTGCGACGCGCCCTGCGCGTCGGCCTTGCCGGTCGCCATCGCCGCCGCCGCGCGATGATCGCCGTCGAGACGCGGCTCGTCCAGCACCAGCCTGTCGTGCACCGCCTCGGCCAGCAGGTGCGCGCGCGTCAGCATATCGGTCGGCAGTGCCAGTTCGGCCACGAAGGCGCGGATCGCCGCATCGGGCGCTGTCGCCGGGGTCGATTGCAGGAAGGCCAGCGGCGGCAACGGCTCGGGCGTTCCGCCCACCATTCCGGCGCGATCCTCGGTCAGCACCTCGCCCGATACCGACAGCGCGATGTCCGCGACCGGGCCGTCCATGTACAGCATCGTGATGTCGTTGCCGTAGCCGTCGCGCGCGGGCTTCAGCCGCACGTCGCGATCCACGTCGATCGACCAGGCGACGACGCTCTGCCCGGAATGATTGCCGGGGGTCATGCGCAGGAGCTGCACCAGCCGCGCCTGCGGCTCGCTGAAGCGATATTCGGTGCGGTGGGTGACGTAGATCCGCATGTCCCGCCTTTATCGCGCCGGCCCGGTTTGCGGTAGCGCCGTCACACCGCGACCGTCAGGAAAAGCGGAACTGCGCCGCGATCGCCCGGTCGAGCTGCGCATTCTCGCGCACGAACACCTCCAGATATTCGTGCAGCCCCTGCCCGAAGATCGAATCGATGCTCGTCCGCGCCAGCGTGGTCTGCCGCCGCCGCGCGAGGCGGTCGGCCTCGCCCTGCCGGCCGAGTCGCTTGCCGATATAGGCGAGGTGGCTCACCACCTCCTCGGTCGCCGCCGCCAGGCTGCGCGGCATTTCGGGCCGCAGGATCAGCATATCGGCCACCAGCCACGGCTTCAGCTCGTCGCGGTACAGCCAGCGATAGGCGGTGTTGGCCGATACGGTGTGGAGGATCGTGGTCCACTGGTCGCGATCAATCACCCCGCCCACCTTCTCGCCCTCGGGCAGCAGCAGGTGATACTTGACGTCGATCAGCCGCGCGGTGTTGTCGGCGCGCTCGATCGCGGCGCCCATGCTGACGAAATGATAGGCCTCGTTGCGCAGCATCCGCTGCAGCGCGCCTTCGAACCCACGCGTCTCCGCGCGGATCATCGCGGTCAGCGCCAGCGTCTCCTCCGATCCGCCCGTGCTCGACAGGCCGCGCAGGCCCAGCCACGCGCGGTTGATCGCCTCCCACACGTCGCGCGTCAGCGCGGTCCGCACCGACTTGGCATTGTTGCGCGCCGCGTCGAGGCAGGCGCGGATCGAGCTCGAATTGTCGGGCGCGAGCGTCAGATAGCCCGCGACCGCCTGCGGATCGCCCGCGCGCTCGGTCCCGGCGAAGGCGCAGCCGGCGGCGACCACCAGCAGCGCGCTCTCCCACGCGGCCTTGCCCGCCGGGCGCGGCGACAGCGCGTCCAGCCGCAGCGTCGCCTCGATCAGGCGCGCGGTGAACTCGGCCCGCTCGACATAGCGGCCCATCCAGTAGAGCGAGGCGGCGGTACGGCTCAGCATCGCATCACTGCCGCTGGACCTGCCCCTCGGGGCCCTGCATCTGATAGGGGTGGATGTCGGACAGGATCAGGCTGTCCTTGGTCCCGCCCCCCTGGCTCGAATTGACCACCAGAGATCCTTCGCGCAGCGCCACGCGGGTCAGCCCGCCCGGCACGATATGGACACCGTCCGCGCCGGTCAGCACGAACGGCCGGAAATCGACATGGCGCGGCGCCACGCCCTGCTCGGTCAGCGTGGGCACGGTCGACAGGGCGAGCGTCGGCTGCGCGATGTAGCGATGCGGCTCGGCCACCAGAGCGGCGCGGAAATCCTCGATCTGCTCGCGTGTCGCGGTCGGGCCGACCAGCATTCCGTAGCCGCCCGATCCGTCGACCAGCTTGACCACCAGCTGTTCGAGATTGTCGAGGGTATAGGACAGCGCGTCCGCCTCGCGGCAGCGATAGGTCTCGACGTTGGGCAGCTTCGCGTCCTCGCCGGTATAATAACGCACGATCTCGGGCATGTAGCTGTAGATCGCCTTGTCATCGGCGATGCCCGTGCCCGGCGCGTTGACCAAAGCGACATTGCCCGCGCGATAGGCGGCGATCAGCCCCGGCACGCCGAGCAACGAGTCCGGGCGGAAGACGAGCGGATCGATATAATCGTCGTCGATCCGGCGGTAGATCACGTCGACGCGCACGCGCCCGTCGATCGTGCGCATCCAGACGATGTCGTCGTCCCCCTCCAGGTCCGCCGCCTCGACCAGCTCGATGCCCATCGAATCGGCGAGGAAGCTGTGCTCGTAGAAGGCGGAATTGAAATGGCCCGGCGTCAGCAGCACGCACACCGGTTCGGACGCCGCGCCGCGCGGCGCGACCGAGCGCAGCGTGTCGCGCAACTGGTCGGGATAGCGGTCGACCGGGCAGACCGGAAAACGGTGGAACAGTTCGGGGCACAGCCGCAGCATCGCCTCGCGATTTTCCAGCATGTAGCTGACGCCCGACGGCGTGCGGGCATTGTCTTCCAGCACGAAGAAGTCGTCGGGTCCGGTCCGCACCAGATCGATCCCACAAATGTGCGAGAAGACGCCGTGCGGCGGCTTCTGTCCGTGCAGAAAGCCGCGAAATTGCGGGTTGGCGAGCACCAGTTCGGGCGGCACGATCCCGTCGGCGATGATCTTCTGCGGGCCGTAGACGTCGGTCAGGAAGGCGTTGATCGCCTCGACCCGCTGGACCAGCCCGTCCTTTAGCCGGCTCCATTCGGGGGCGGTGAAGATGCGCGGCACGATGTCGAACGGGATGATCCGCTCGGCCGATTCCTCCTGGCCATAGACCGCGAAGGTGATGCCGAGCTGGCGGAAGGCGGCCTCGGCGGCGTGCTGGCGGCGTTCGAGCTCGGCGGTCGGCGTGCTGGCGATCCAGTCGGCGAGTTCGGCGAGCCCCGGCCGACCCGTGCGGTCGCCGCTCGTTCCCCACACCTCGTCAAACGCGTCGCGCATCGGCCTCCCGGTATCGTTGATGCCTTGGGCGGAGAGTGCAGCTTATTGTTGCGACGCACAAGGGTGAAGATCACGCAGGCAGAACGAACGGATTTGCCAAAGCGTTGCAGCAGGGTAGCACCGAATTTGCGATGCCCGCCCCGGATCATCCTCCCTTGCCCGAAGCGGCGCTCGACGAACGCTTCCTCGCCGCGACCGGGCCGGGCGGCCAGAACGTCAACAAGGTCGCGACTGCCGTGCAGCTCCGGCTCGACGTCTATGCGCTGCGGCTCGCGCCCGACGTGTTCCGCCGGCTGAAGGCGCTGGCGGGGAGCCGCTGGACCGCCGACGGCGCGATCGTCGTCACGGCGCGCCGCTTCCGCACGCGGGAGGCCAACCGCGCCGATGCGCGCGCGCGGCTGGCGGAGATGGTGGCCGACGCGCATGTCCGGCCCGAGCGCCGGATCAAGACCAAGCCGACCCACGCGGCCAAGCTCAAGCGGGTCGACGCCAAATCCCGGGCCGGCGCTGTCAAGCGCAACCGCGCGCGGCCCCAGGTGGACTGAGCGCCGGGCCGTCGGGCCCGGCGCGTCGATCGGTCAG
>NZ_JBMDXG010000344.1:0-6592 GCF_048594985.1 Sphingomonas sp.
GCGCCCCCGCCCGCCGAGCCATTGTTGCAGACGATCGCACAGGAGATCCTGCCGCGCGGCGTATCGGGCGCCGACCTCGCCGCGATCGAGGATGGCTGGGCGGCGCTGATCGATGGTCCGGTCGATGCCGACGCGGTCACACGTCATGGACGCGAGCGCGGCGGCCACCTTTTCGCCGCCGCCGCCACGATCCTCGGCCGCCCGGATGCGCGCGCGCGCGAAGCGGGCGCGTTGTGGGCCCTCGCCGATCTTGCCCACGGTCACGCCGACGCCGCCGTCCGTGACCGGGCCGCGCCGCAGGCGCGCGCGATCGCCCACGTCCGCGCGCCCTGGCCGATCGCGCTCCGCCCGCTCGGCATGCTGGCCGTGCTCGCCGCGCGGGATGCGCGTGACGCCACGCGGCGGCAGGGCCATCCGGCGCGGCTGCTGCGGATGCTGGCGCTCCGGCTGATCGGGCGCTAGCTTCCCCGGAAAAGGGGGCGGGGCATGTGGCGCTATCTGGTGGGCATGGCGGCTGGCATCTTGCTGGTCGCGGGCGGGGTGTTGCTGTGGCGGAATACCGCCGACGCGGGCCGCGTCGCGCTGCCCCAGGCACCTCAAGCGGTCGCCGCCCCTGACGCGGTGGAAGACGTGCCGCCGCCG
Organism: Sphingomonas sp.; assembly: GCF_048594985.1. GTDB lineage: Bacteria > Pseudomonadota > Alphaproteobacteria > Sphingomonadales > Sphingomonadaceae > Sphingomonas_I. The sequence continues at coordinate 643 of NZ_JBMDXG010000344.1, forward strand.
CCCCAGGCAAGCGAGAAGACGCGCGAGGAGCGGCGCTTCTCCCGCTACGATCGCGACAAGGACGGCGCGGTCGGCCGCGACGAATATCTGGCGCAGCGGCGCAAGAATTTCGCCAAGCTCGACGTGAACGGCGACGGGCGGTTGAGCTTCGACGAATATGCGGTGAGCGGCATCCAGCGCTTCGCCAGGGCCGACGCCGACAGATCCGGCTCGCTTGCCCCCGCCGAATTCCTCTCGACGCGGATCGCGCGATCGACCCGCGCCTCGGTCCGCTGCCCGCCGCCCGACCGGGAGGGATAACCCGTCCCACGCGGATGGCGCTTCCGCCCTTGCGGCGTCCGGCCATACCCCTACATGGGAACGCAGCCGGGCCCGGACGGGGCGCGGCGCGGACTCTTGGCGGCGCGGGCCGCCCAACAATCGGACAAGAATGACCAAGCCCGGCAAAGAATTGCTGTTTCTCGCCCTCGGTGGCTCGGGCGAGATCGGCATGAATGTGAATCTCTATGGCTGCGACGGAAAGTGGGTGATGGTCGATCTCGGCCTCACCTTCACCGATCCGGCTTATCCGGGCGTCGACCTGATCCTGCCCGACCTCGACTTCATCGAACGCCAGCGCGACAATCTGCTCGGCATCGTGCTGACGCACGGGCATGAGGATCATATCGGCGCGATCCCCTATCTCGCCGCCGATCTCGGCGTGCCGCTGTTCGCGACACCGTTCACCGCCGGCCTCATCAAGGGCAAGCTGGCGGAGGAGGGGATCGCCGATCAGGTGGAGCTCAGGATCATCGAGAGCGAGGGCAGCTTCCAACTCGGGCCGTTCGGCTTCCGCTACGTGCCGCTCGCCCACTCGATTCCCGAGGGCAACGCCCTGCTGATCGAGACGCCTTACGGCAACGTCTTCCACACGGGCGATTGGAAGCTGGATGAGGAGCCTTTGCTCGGCACCCCTTCGACCGCCGAGGAACTGACCGAGATCGGCGATGCCGGTGTGCTCGCGCTCGTCTGCGATTCGACCAACGTCTTCAACGACAGCGCCAGCGGGTCGGAGGCGGCGGTGCGCGAGGGGCTGGACGCGGTGATCCGCGCCGCCACCGGCCGCGTGCTCGTCACCACCTTCGCTTCGAACGCGGCGCGCGTGCAGACGCTGGGGCAGGTGGCGCGCGATTGCGGGCGCCAGCTCTGCGTCGCGGGCCGCTCGCTCGACCGGATCGTGCGCGTCGCGAAGAGCGTCGGCTATCTCCAGGATTTCCCGCCCGTGATCGATTTCGACGCGGCGATGAAGCTGCCACCCTCGCAGGTGATGATCATCGCCACCGGCGGCCAGGGCGAGGCGCGCGCCGCGCTCAGCCGGATCGCGTTCGACAGCCACCAGATCAAGCTCAGCGCGGGCGACACGGTGGTCTTCTCGTCGAAGCAGATCCCCGGCAACGAAATGGCGATCGGCCGCATCCAGAACGCACTCGCCGGGCGCGGCGTGACGATGATCACCGATCGTCAGGCGCACGTCCACGTTTCCGGCCATCCGGGTCGGCCCGAGCTTGAACTCATGTACAAATGGATTCGGCCGGAGATCATCCTGCCCGTCCATGGCGAGCTGCGCCACATGGCCGAGCAGGAGCGCTTCGCACGCTCGCTGGGCGTGCCCAGGGGCATCGTCCAGCAGAATGGCGACCTGCTTCGCCTCGCGCCCGACGGTCCGAAGAAGATCGGGAACGAGCGCGCCGGCCGCCTGATCCTCGACGGCGACGTGATCCTGCCCGCCGACGGATCGACCATGAACGAACGGCGCCGCATCGCCAGCTACGGCGCGATCGCGGTGACGGTGGCGCTCGACAATACGGGCCGTCTGCGCGGGGAGCCCGCCATCGCGTCGCAGGGCGTGCCCGTCGAGGAGGACAAGGCCGATTTCGTCGCCGAGGCGCAGGACGCCGCGGCCGAGGCGGTCGCGAAGAACCGCAAGAAGGACGAGGCGGCGTTGCGCGAGGCGATCCGCCTTGCCGTCCGTCGCGTCGCTACCGCATGGACCGGCAAGAAGCCCGTTGTGGACGTCGGTCTCATCCGCGTCTGACGGACGGAGCAGGGAGGGGCGGATGCGCTGGACCTCGATCCTCGCCATCTATTCGCTGTTCTGGGCGATGAGCTTCTTCTTCGTTCTTCCCTTCCGCTTGCGGCGCGAGGGGGAGGACGCGCCCGTCGCGGGCCAGGCCGAAAGCGCGCCGCCATCGTTCAGCTTCGCGCGGACGGCAAAGTGGACCACGTTGGTCAGCGCGATCCTGTTCGGCCTCTATTACGCCAATTACGTGAATGGCTGGGTCACGCCGCAAGCCCTCGATCTGACCTCCCATGGCGAGCGCTCGGCGCCGTGATCATGCGAGCCCGAGCATTTCGCTGATCACCTTCTCGAACGGTGTTAGCTTCCACACGTCCGCTGGGTTTCCGGCTCGCGCGCCATCGACATGGATGATGGCAAATCGTGCGCTTCGGTTCGGTATGACGCTGCGCCGGTGCGCGCGGCATAAAACGGCGGCCAACTGACCGCCTCGCGGCTGATACATCGCCGCTGCACGGTATACGGGCGCGCCGTATTGCCGTTGCGGTCTGAATCGCTGCGGTGCCGGAACAGCGCCCCCCGGAATTGCGGTCCGTTCACGTCGAACCGGACCTGGGTGGCAAGCTACTTCCGCAGTCGCTCGATCGCCTGCGCCAGCGCGACGTAGAGCTTGCCCGTGTCGGACGAGAGCATCGTCGTCGCGATCGGCGTGCCCTCGCGCGTCGCCATGACGCGGCGGATCAACGCCTCGAAATCGTGAATGTAGCGATTGACCTGCTCGTGGAACTCGCCGTCCTCGTTGTAGCGCTGGACCACCGCATTGGCCTCGGCGCGATCGAGCAGGCGCACCGCGCGGCGCGTGAAAATGCCCCGGTCGCCGCGCAGATAGGCCTTCCAATCCTCGTCGCTCACCTCGTTCGAGAAGATCTTGGCGACGTCGATCGCGGTCGAATTGAGCGCCTCGATCAGCAGCCCGGTGGTGCGTGCGAAGCTCTGTTCGTCATGCGCCTCTGTGTCGCGGGCGTTGGCGTCGATCCGGCCCGGGATCGCGGTCGAGGTCTCGACGATGGAGAGGAGCTGGCGCGACAGCCGTTCCGCCGCCGCCCGCGCCGCCTCGATCGCCTGTTCGGACGCGGCGCCGATCGACGCCATCTCGGTCCGCCCCACATCCGCCACCGCCGCCGTCAGCGCGCGCGAGGCCGATTCGCCCAGCCGCTGCGCCACGCGCGGAATGGCGGCGGACAACGCGTCGCGCGCCTGTTCGGAGGCTTGGGCCGCGGTCTCGCGCACGCGATCGAGCGCCTCGACCAGCTTGCCCGACGCGCCTTCGCTCAGCGCCTGCACCTCGGCGTCGGCGGCGCGCAGCATCTCCTCCAGCGCGGCGGTCTGCGTGCGCAGGTCGCCGATCCGGGTCTCGGCGCGCCCGCCGATGTCGTCGAGCGCGAGCCGCTGCCGATCGAGCAGCGCCTCCGCCTCCGCCAGTTTCTCGCCGACTGTGACCGAAGCGGCGGCCAGCGCCTCGCTGCGCTGCCCCGCGGCCGCGATCGTCTGCAGGCTCTGTTCGGCGTGGAGACGGACGCGCGCGAGCGCGGCGGGGATCGTCTCGGCGATCGCCGTGCTCGACGCATCCGCCTGCGTCCGAAGCTGTGCGACCCGCCCGAGCAGGGTCTCGGCCAACTGGCTGCTGCCGCCGAGAGTTCGGCCGACCGCCTCGACATGATCGGCAAGCGCGACGATCGATTCGGCCAGGTCGGCGGTCTGGTTGGCGCCGGTATCGCCCAGCGTGGCGAAGCGTGCCTCGACCGCGCCGATCGCCTGTTCGAGTTGCGCCAGCAGCCCGCGCGCGGCCTGCTCCTGCGTCCGCACCCCGCTGCCCAGCCCTTCGATCCGTGCCGCGAGCGCATCGATCCGGGCGGACAAAGCGCGCACCGCCTCGTCGCCCGTGGTGGTCAGCGTCGCGCGGCTCTGCTCGGTCAGCGCGGCCAGCGCGCTGCTCTGTTCGGCGATCGCGCTTCGCGTCTCCTCGACCCCCTCGGCGGTGGCGGCGAGCGCGGCGTCGATCGCGCGGCCCATCGTGCCCGCCGCGTCGGCGATGCGGCGGTCGGCGGCGGCGGCGCTTTCCTCGATCCGGTCGATCTGGATGGTCAGGCGTTGCGACGCCGCGCCGCTCGCTTCGCCCGCTGCGCGCGCGCGCGCCTCCAACTGTTCGAGCAGGGCGGCAAGCGCCCGCGCATGCGTATCCGCCTCGGCCCCGCTGTGGCGCAAGCCGTCGCCGATCGCGCGCGCGACCGCTTCGGCCTGCGGCAGGTCCGCCAGCAGCACGCCCAGGTCGGTGCGGGCAGCGGCGGTCGCGTCGTCGAGCGTCGCGGCGGTGCGCGCGAATGCCGCGCCCTGCGCGCCGAGATCGCTCGCCGCCCGGGTCACCCGCGCCGCCGTGTCCGTGCCGAGCCGTTCGATCTCGCCCGCATGCGCGGTCAGGTCGGCGCGCGCCTGCGCGATATGGATGTTGAGCCCCGCCAGCGTCGAACGAAGCATGCGCGTATCGGCGCGCAGCTGCGCCGCTGCGCGACCATAAGCGCGCGCCTCGATCCGGCCCGAACGCAGCAGCATGAGATAGACCGTGCCGAGCAGCGCCAGCGGCGCGCTGGCGAGGCCGATCCACGCGAGCAGGCGGAGCGGCTGGAACAGGGCAACGCCCTCGGCCCGGCCCAGCGCCCAGCCCAGCGCGCCGACCCAAACCAGTGCCAGCACTGCAAGGGTCGCCGAAATCGCAATCGCTGGCCAGCGCGACGCCGGCTCCGCCGCCGCCTCGTCCTGGGTTTCATATGTCTCGATCGTCGGCGTCTCCGGCTCCACTTCGGCGGAGAGCGTCTCCGTCCAGCGTTCCTGCGCGCGTGCCCCCTGGTTCATGCGGCGACTGTATCAGCTTTGGCGACGGGCGGAAGCGGCGGCTTTGATTTGGCGGCGCGCGCGGCCTATCCGGGATGTATGGAACGGGGGACCGACTATGCGCTGATCGGCGTCTATGATCCGGCGGTGGCGCCCGGCGGATTGCGCGGGCTACTGCCGCTCGCGGGGACGCCGCTGGTCGAGCATCAGGCGCGCCGCGCGGCGGCGGCGGGCGCGCGGCGGATCCTGCTGCTGGTCGACGACGTGCCGCTCGAACTGGCGCAGGTGGTCGAACGACTGCGCGAGGACGGGATCGGGACCGCGCTGTGCGCCGGGATCGACCGCGTGGCCGACGCGCTGCTGCCCGAGGATCGCGTGCTGATGCTGGCCGATGCCTGCCTGCCCGATGAGGCGCTGTTGCGCACCGTCGTCGCGCAGGATGATCGCGCCGTCGCGGTGGTGCCCGATCTGCCCGACCATGCCGCGTTCGAGCGGATCGATTCGCAGGTTCGCTGGGCCGGCGTCGCGATGATCGACGGCACGCATGTCGCGCAGACCGCAGCCATGCTGGGAAGCTGGGATGCGGTTTCCACCCTCTTGCGCCGCGCGGTGCAGCAGGAGGCGATCCGGATCCCCGCCGACACGCCGCCGATCTTCGCCACCGATGCCGCCGCGCTGGCCGATGCGGAACGGCGGCTGGTCGCGGCGACGCGGACCCGGCCTGACGACTGGATCGGGCGCGCGATCTTCTCTCCGGTCGAGGAGGCGGCGCTTCCGCTGCTGCTGTCGCGTGGTGTGCGGACGCGCGCGCTGGGCCTCTTGGCGATCGCGCTGGCGGTGGGGGGCGGTACGGTCGGCTGGGCGGGCTGGCGCTGGGCGGCGTTGATCCTGCTGCTGCTGTCCGGTCCGGTCGCGGCGGGTACGATGCGGCTGGCGCGCATCCGCGACCAGCAGGATCGCATTCTCGTGGCTCTCGCCGCGATCCGCCCGTGGACGGCGGCGTCG
>NZ_JBMDXG010000345.1:0-2295 GCF_048594985.1 Sphingomonas sp.
TGGCCTTCGCCAGCGATTTCCGGATCGCGGCGACGGGCGCGCGCTTCGGCTCCCCGCTCGCGCGCACGATCGGCAATTGCCTGTCGGCGCGCGGCTATGCGCGGCTCGTCCAGCATGCGGGCATCGCGATCGCCAAACGGATGCTGCTCGGCGCGGAAATCGTCGCGGCGGAGGAGATGAAGGCGCTCGGCCTGATCAACGTGCTGGCCGACCCCGCCGAGATCGACGCAGCGGTCGACGCATTGGTCGAGCGGCTGCTGACCCACGCACCGCTGACGATGGCGGTCAGCAAGGAGGCGATCCGCCGCGTGAGCGTGGCCGGGCAGCCCGACATTTCGGATCTGATCGCCACCATCTATGGAAGCGCGGACTTCGCGGAAGGCGTGCGCAGCTTCCTCGCGAAGGAGAAGCCCCGCTGGCAGGGGCGTTGAGGATCGCTGAATGACGCCGGCTTCGATCGACGATTTCCGCACGCTGGCGCACCGCCGACTGCCGCGCTTCCTGTTCGATTATATCGACGGCGGCTCCTATGCCGAGGAAACGCTGCGCGCCAACGAGGCGGACCTCCAGCGGCTGAAGATCCGCCAGCGGGTGATGCGCGACGTATCGGGCGTCAGCCTCGCCACCACGCTGATGGGGCAGGATGTCACGTTTCCGGTGGCGCTGGCGCCGATCGGCCTGGCCGGCCTCTATGCGCGCCGGGGCGAGGTGCAAGCGGCGCGCGCGGCACAGGCGGTGGGCGTGCCGTTCATCCTCTCATCCTCCGCCTGCTGTTCGATCGAGGAGGTGGCGAAGGGCGCGCCCGGGCCGCTCATGCTCCAGCTCTACATGATCAAGGATCGCGGGTTCATGGAGGACCTGCTGGCGCGCACCGCCGCGCTGGGGGTCGACACGCTGATCCTGACCGTCGACCTGATCATGCACAGCCCGCGCCGCCGCGACGTGCGCACCAGCCTGACCGGGCAGCAGGGACTGGCTGCCCGCGTTCAGCGTGCGATCGAGATTGCGCGCCATCCCGCCTGGGCGTGGGACGTGGGCGTGAAGGGTCGCCCGCACACGCTTGGCAATTTCGCCGCGCGCATGCCCGACGGCGCGGGCCTCGCGCAGTTCACGGCGTGGGTCGCGCGCAATTTCGATCCGTCGATCACCTGGGCCGACCTCGACTGGCTGCGCCAGCATTGGCGCGGGCGGCTGGTGCTGAAAGGCATCCTCGACCCCGCCGATGCGCGTGACGCGGTGGATGCGGGGGCGGAAGGGATCATCGTCTCCAACCATGGCGGCCGCCAGCTCGACGGGGCCCTGTCGTCGATCGCGGCGCTGCCCGCCGTGGTCGATGCGGTCGCGGGTCGGGCGGAGGTGCTGATGGACGGCGGGATCCGCTCGGGTGTCGACATCCTCCGCGCGCTGGCGCTGGGGGCGAGCGGGGTGCTGCTCGGTCGGGGCTGGGCCTTCGCGCTGGCGGCGCAGGGTGGTGCTGGCGTGGCGCGCATGCTGGACCTGCTACGCCACGAACTGGCGGTGGCGATGGCGCTGAGCGGGCAGCACGACACGCGCGCCGTCACGCCCGACGTGATCGTAGATCAGTCTTTACAGGCCAGATGATGGCCCGTTACGGCCATGGCAAAAGCGAGCCCTACCCAGCCGAAGGCCAGGCGCCGTGGAACCGGTCTGCGGGCGGATGTCGGTGGACATCCGCTGCCATCGCAGCGAAGGTGACGCCATCGCGCGCGGCCTTGACGCGCTGACCGCATGGAATGACATGGCCAACCTCAATTTTGTCGCGCAGCACAGCCTCCTCGGCCGGTCCTTCTCCGTGGTCGAACGCGATGCATCCAGCCGGGCCAAGACCGGCCAGCCGGGAGATCCCACGTCTTTCGCGGGAGGGGTTATCCAGAAAGTCCGGTCCATGACGCGCCTCGCACGTCTGTCGGCGACCATGTTTGCACTTGGCACGACCTGCCTCACGACGACGGCCCATGCGCAGGCTCAAGCGCCGGCCGCCCGACAGACCGGCCTCGATCCGCGAGGCCATCTGCTTGCCGTTGTCTCCCCAGGTGCGGGCTTCGCTTATTCGCGCCTGCGCGAGGGCGTGCAGGTTCGCGTCGGCGGAGAGGTTGCCGAGGTTCGTCTCCTGCGACCGCACCTGGGCACGCTCGCCCTCGAGGTACACGTCGGTGTAGCCCCAGATCTCGCCGTCCTTGGCGCTGATCACGGCCTGCACCGCCTCGGTGATGTCGGCGACCTGCTCGCCCTTGGTGCCCTCGGCGAAGGCGGTCGTGGCGAGGTCCGCCTCGG
>NZ_JBMDXG010000346.1:0-8723 GCF_048594985.1 Sphingomonas sp.
CGCGCACGGCGCGGACGCTGACCGCAAAACAACCCCGCCGCCGGAGGGCCCGGCGGCGCTTCTTGTTCTCAGGCGCAAATGCCGTCGATCAGTCGAACAGCTTGGCCCAGCGATGCTCCGGCCGGCTCTTCCACAGGCCGCGATGATAGGCGTCGGACGCCAGCAGCGGCATCACGCTGCCCGCCTCGGCGAACACCATCTGCTCGATGCCGGTGTTGACCTTCCCCCAGCTTGCCGCCTCCTGCAGCGTCGAGGACGAGCAGGCGCCGTCGCGCACGTCGGCGACGGTGATCTGCACGGCGTATTTGTGCACCTCGACATCCTCGTGGCCCAGGATCTCGGCGCAGACGACCGTGTCCTGGATGAAGTTCTTCGGCACGCCGCCGCCGATCATCAGCAGGCCCGTCGTGCCGGCCTCGATCTTGATCTGCGTGAGCTCGCGGAAGTCGGCAATCGAGTCGATCGTGAGGTAGGGCTTACCCGCCTTCATCGCGTCGACCTGATGCTTGACGAGGCCGAAGCCCGCCGAGCTGTCGGTGAAGGCCGGGCAGAAGATCGGCACGTCATGCTCGTAGGCGAGCTTGACGAGGCTGTTCTCCTTCTTGCCGTGCTCGACCAGATATTTGCCCATCTCGCGGATGAAGGCGCGGCTGGAATAAGCCTTGGGCTCCAGCGTCTCGGCGATCTCGAAGATCGTGTGGTCGACGTTCTGGAGATCCTCCTCGTCGATATAGGTATCGTAGATGCGGTCGATGTAGAGCGAGCGCAGCGTGTCGTCGTCGGGGATTTCGAGCGCCTGATAATGCTTGTGGCCGAGGCCCTCGAAGAAATCCATGTCTACGATGGTGGCGCCGGTCGCGACGATGCCGTCGACCATGTTGTTGCGCACCAGCTCCGCATAGAGATCCATGCAGCCGGCGGCCGAGGTGGAGCCCGCGATCACGAGGAAGATCGAGCAGTCCTTGTCCTCAAGCATCTGGTTGTAGATGCGGGTGGCGCGCGCGAGGTCGCGGCTGGTGAAGCTCATCTTGCCCATCGAATCGATGATGGGGCGGGCGTCGAAGCTCTTGATGTCGATGTGCTCGACCTGGGTCGAAAGCAGCTCCGCCTTGCGGGTGTCGTTGATCTGGGGGTCGTTCACAGGAAGGCTCCCGTTCCTATCGGTGATGCCGCACGTCGTTCCGGGGACGCGGAATACCCGAACGGGAGGCCGGGCGAACCCGGCCTCCGTAGCTCATTCGATGCGCTGCGTTACAGCTTGACGACGTTTGCCGGGAACGCCGGTTCCGTCGCGCTATCGACATAAAGGCTCGTCATCGGCTCGTCCTCCAGTACCACCGTCTCGCCGGCGGTGAAGCCGTTGAAGGCGGTCCGCATCGCGCAGCCATAGGCGCCGAGCATGCCGATCTCGATATAGTCGCCCGGGCCGATATCGGCCGGTAGCAGGAACGGCCCCGCCATATGGTCGATGTCGTCGCACGTCGGACCATAGAAGCTGAATTCCATGTCCTTCGCGTCGGAGCCCTGCTCGCGGACGAGCGCGACCGGGAAGCGCCAGCCGACGTGCGCCGCATCGAACAGCGCGCCATAGGCGCCGTCGTTGATGTAGAGTTGATCGCCGCGCCGCCGCTCGACCCGCACCAGCAGGCTCGCATATTCGGCGCAGAGCGCACGGCCGGGCTCTGCCCACAATTCCGCCGAATAGCTGATCGGCAGCGCCTCGAACGCATCCTCGATCGCGCGGAAATAGTTCTCGAGGCCGATCGGCTCCATCCCCGGATAGACCGAGGGAAAGCCGCCGCCGACGTCGATCACGTCGACCGTCACCGCCGCCTCGACGATCGCCGCGCGGACGCGCGCGAGCGCCTGGACATAGGCCTGCGGGCTCATCGCCTGGCTGCCGACGTGGAAGCAGATGCCGAGCGCGTCGGCCGCCTGACGCGCGGCGAACAGCAGCGCCTTGGTCTCGTCCGGCGCGGCGCCGAACTTGGAAGCGAGGCTGAGCTTCGAATGCTCCGACGACACACGTAGCCGCACGCAGAGCGTGAGGTCGGTCGCGTCATCCGTCGCGCGCATGATCTTCTCCAGCTCCTCGATCGTGTCGAGGCTGAAGGTGCGCACGCCGTGAACGAAATAAGCCTCGCGGATCGCTTCCTCGGCCTTGACCGGGTGCATGAAGCACAAGGTCGCGCCGGGCGCGGCGCGCGACACGAGCCGCACCTCCGCGATCGAGGCCACGTCGAAATGCGTGATGCCACTTTCCCACAGCACGGCGATCAGCTCGGGCGACGGATTCGCCTTCACCGCGTAGAGCGAGCGGCCCTTGAACTTCTCCACGAAGAAGCGGGCCGCGCGCCGGGCGGCGTGCGGGCGGACGATCGTCACCGGCTGCACCGGCTGTCCGAGGGCGATGTCAAGAACGCTGCCGGCCTTGACGGGGGCGATCGCTAGCCCCAGCGCGCGAGGATGCTTGTGCAATTCAAGGGACCTCCAGTGCCACAGCCGGAGCCGCGGTCTTCAGTTAAGAAAATCACTGCCTTGCGGTGGAAGTCCCATGGGGCAGCGGAGGCGCTACATAGGGAGGGGGGTCCCCCCTGTAAAGTTGCAATCTCGCGACAGGGACGTGCGTTCCGAAACCTTGGATAAAGCGTGATGAATCAGCGGTCTAATGAACGGAAACGGCCGTCGCGCGACGGCGTGGAGAAGGCACGAACGCGCATTTCCGGAGTCGCGACGCGCACGCCGCTACTGGCGGTCGGAGAGGGCGGTAGCCGGATTTGGATCAAGGCCGAATCGTTGCAGCTGGGTGGCGCATTCAAGCTGCGCGGCGCGTATAACCGTCTGGCGCAAATAGGTGCGGAGCGGCGGCCGGCGGGCGTGGTCGCCTTCTCATCGGGCAACCATGCGCAGGGGGTGGCGCGCGCGGCGCGGATGCTGGACATGCCGGCGCTGATCGTCATGCCGGCCGACGCGCCCGAGGTGAAAGTTGCGGCGACGCGGGCGCTGGGCGCCGGGATCGTCAGCTACGATCGGGCGCGCGAAAGTCGTGAGGCGATCGCCGCGCACATCGCCGAGGAACGGGGCGCGGTGCTGGTGCCGTCGTTCGACGATGTCGACGTGATCGAGGGGCAGGGGACGGCCGGGCTGGAAATAGCCGACCAGCTTGGCCGCGCGCCTGCACGCGTGATCGTGCCGTGCGGCGGCGGCGGGCTGGCGGCGGGGATCGCGCTCGCCTTGCCGAACAGCGCGATCGTCACCGCCGAGCCCGAAGGCTGGGACGACATGGCGCGCTCGCTGGACAGCGGCGCGATCGTCGAGGTGCCAGCCGACGCGCCCCCCTCCGCCTGCGATGCGCTCCTGTCGCGGCGCGTGTCCGACCTGACGTTCGGGGCGCTGCGCGAGGCGGGCGCGCGCGGCGTGTGGGCCAGCGAAGCCGAGGTGCGTGCGGCGATGCGCTTCGCGTTCGGCATGGGGCTGGTGGTCGAGCCCGGCGGCGCGGTCGCGCTGGCGGCGTGGCTTGCGGGCAAGCTTCCGGAGGTCGAGGGCGATACGGTGATCGTCTGTTCGGGATCGAACGTCGATCCCGTCGCGTTCGCGGCGATGTTACGCGATAGTGCGTAAACCGCGTTCGCAGAGACGGTCGAAGCACGTTCCCCCACGGGTCGTTCATGCGTCCTTCGACTTCGCTCAGGACGAACGGTTCGGGAGGCAGATGCATGACAGGCCAAATTCGCGTGGGCATCGGTGGCTGGACCTACGAACCGTGGCGCGAGACCTTCTATCCGCCCAAATGGCCCAAGGCCCGAGAGCTGGAATATGCCGCGTCGCAGGTCACCGCGATCGAAGTCAACGGCACGTTCTACTCGACGCAGAAGCCCGCGACCTTCGCCGATTGGGCCAGGCGGACGCCCGACGATTTCCTGTTCGCGCTCAAGGCATCGCGCTTCTGCACCAATCGTCGCGTGCTGGCCGAGGCGGGGGAGTCGATCCAGCGTTTCGTCAACCAGGGGATAGCCGAACTGGGCGGTAAGCTGGGGCCGATCCTGTGGCAGTTCGCGGCGACGAAGCAGTTCGCTCCCGACGATTTCGGCGCGTTCCTGGCGCTGTTGCCGGCGAGCGTGGATGGCATCCCGCTGCGCCACGCGATCGAACCGCGTCACGACAGCTTCCGTGATCCTGCCTTCGTCGCGCTGGCGCGCGAGGCGGGGGTGGCGATCGTGTTCGCCGATGCGGACAAATTCCCGCAATTCGCAGACCAGACCGCCGGCTTCACCTATGCGCGCCTGCAGAACCAGCGCGCGGACGAGCCGACCGGCTATGCCCCCGCCGCGCTTGACCGCTGGGCGGAGGCGGCGCGGGAATGGGCAAAGGGCAGCGCGCCCGACGGCTATGCTTATGCCGGCGCTCCTTCGGCCTCCGCTGGCGGATCGCGCGACGTGTTCGTGTTCATGATCAACGGCGCCAAGGAACGCGCCCCCGCCGCGGCAATGGCGCTGATCGAGCGGCTGGGTAGTGGGACGTGACGCCAGACCACGCGATGATGGCGGTCGCCGAACGGCTGGCGCTGTTCCTGGAGCGGGGCGAACCCTCGCTGCTCGACGGGCTGTTCGCGCAAGGTGACGTAACCATCGTCGAGAATTTTCCGCCGCATGTCTTCAGCGGGCAGGATGGCGTGCGATCGTGGGCAATGCTGATGCAGCGACGCGTCGAGCACATCGTCCAGCTCCGTCACGTTTTCGGCCGGCCGCAGGACTTTTCCCGCAGCGAAAGCGGCGTCTATTTCTCGCTCCCCACCCGCTGGAGCGGGATGCAGGACGGGCATTCCTTTACCGAACTGGGTGCGTGGGGCTTCCTCCTGGTCGAACAGGACGGCGGGTGGCGTATTCGCGCTTATTCGTGGGGGCTCGTCAGCTTTGCCGATCGACAGGGCGGCGATCAGTGAGGGTTGGACGGCCGCCTGCCTAAGTCGCGAATGGCCGCTGCGCGGCGGTCAAGCCACCGCAAAAGTCGATTCCAGCCGGACTTTTGCATGGCCGCATGGCGGTTTCGGGCGTTATGCCGCCTCGCCCCCAAGGAAGCCGTGTGACCGACCTCGCCCCAAGCTCGCTTTCCCGTGACGCTCTCGAAGCCGAAGTGCTTCGCCTGCGCGCGGCGGCGAACGCGACGGCCGAGCCGGGGGAGGTCGCGTTCAGCAAGGAACGCTATCGGGCATTGTTCGAGGCGATCGACGACGGTCTGTGCATCATCGAATTCATCGACGGCCCACACGGCCCGTTGAGCGATTATGTCCATATCGAAGCCAATTCGGGTTACGAGCGCCATACCGGCATCGCGAATATCGTCGGCAAGACATTGCGCGACATCGCTCCGGACGAGGCCGACGGGTGGCTGGAACTGTATGGCAGCGTGCTGCGCACCGGCCGAACCATTCGCTTCGAGCGCGATTTCGTCGCCGCCGGGCGCGTCATCGAAGTCTCCGCCGCGCGCGTCGAGCCCGCCAGCCGGCGGCAGGTTTCGGTGCTGTTCCGCGACATCACCGAGCGCAAGCAGGCCGAGGCGGCGCTCCGGGCGAGCGAGACGCTGGCGCGGGAGAATGTCGAGCGGGTGCAGCTGGCGCTGGACGCGGGCGCGATCATCGGCACGTGGCTGTGGGATCTGCCTGAAAACCGTTTCACCGTGGACGAGCCGTTCGCGCGCGCGTTCGGGCTCGACATGCAGCCCGAGCGTGCGGGCATCGATCTGGAGGGGGTGCTGGAAAGCGTCCATCCCGACGACAAGGAGGGGCTCGCGGCGGCGGTAACACAGGCGCTGGAGCGCGGTGGCCCTTATGCCCATCAATATCGGGTCCGACGCGCGGACGGGCGCTATTACTGGATCGAAGGCAACGGGCGGGTCGATCACGGGCCCGGCGGCACCCCCTTGCGCTTCCCCGGCGTGCTGATCGACATTCAGGCGCGCCGCGCTGTCGAAGAGGAGCGCGACCGTGTCGCCGCGGCGTTGCGCGCGCTCAACGAGACACTAGAGCAGCAGGTCGCCGAACGGACCGCCGAACTGATGCGGGCCGAGGAGCAATTGCGCCAGTCGCAGAAGATGGAGGCTGTCGGGCAGCTGACCGGGGGCGTGGCGCACGATTTCAACAATCTGCTGACCGTTGTGCGCGGCTCGGTCGACCTGCTTCGCCGTCCCGGGCTCGCCGAGGAGCGCCGTACCCGCTACCTCGACGCGGTCGCCAATGCCGCGGATCGCGCGGCCAAGCTGACCGGCCAACTGCTCGCTTTCGCGCGGCGGCAGGCGCTGGCGCCCGAAGTGTTCGACGTGGGCCGGAACCTCGACGCCGTGCGCGAGATGATCGGGGCGCTGGTCGGATCGCGCATCGAGGTCGCGATCGACCTGCCCGACGACCCGCACTTCATCAATGCCGATCCGACGCAGTTCGACACGACCATCGTCAATCTGGTGGTGAATGCACGCGACGCGATGGCGGGGGCGGGCAGGCTGACGTTGCGGGTCGGGACGTCCGACCGCATCCCTCCGGTCCGATCGCATCCCGCCGTGCAGGGCGACTTCGTTACCATCACCATCAGCGACGAGGGCAGCGGCATCGGGCCGGAGGACCTGGATCGCGTGTTCGAGCCCTTTTACACCACAAAGGGTATCGGCGAGGGCACGGGGCTGGGGCTCAGCCAGGTCTTGGGGTTCGTGAAGCAATCGGGCGGCGACGTCGTCGTCGAAAGCCCGGCGGGCGCGGGCGCGATCTTCACCCTGTTCCTCCCGCGCGCCAACCCGCCCGAGGAAGGGGCACTCGTGCCGGCCGAGGCCCGTGACGCCGATCCGCGCCGCGGCGCAAGCATTCTGGTGGTCGAGGATGATCCCGAGGTCGGCGGCTTCGCCACCGCCATGCTGGCCGAATTGGGCTATGTCACGGTCTACGCGCCCAATGGCGCGGCGGCGCTGGCCGAATTGCGGAGCGATCCGGGCCGTTTCGACCTCATATTCTCGGACGTGATGATGCCGGGGATGAGCGGGCTCGAACTGGGCCGGCAGATCCGCGACCAGTATCCCGCGCTGCCGGTGGTGCTGACCAGCGGCTATAGCGACGTGCTGGCGAGCGAGGGCAGCAGCGGGTTCGACCTGCTGCACAAGCCCTATTCGGTCGAGCAGCTATCGCGGGCAATGCGCCGGGCCCTTCACTAAGCCCGCCGGGTCAGTAGCGCGCGCCGACGAAATA
This sequence comes from Sphingomonas sp., assembly GCF_048594985.1. Taxonomy (GTDB): domain Bacteria; phylum Pseudomonadota; class Alphaproteobacteria; order Sphingomonadales; family Sphingomonadaceae; genus Sphingomonas_I. The sequence continues at coordinate 7,229 of NZ_JBMDXG010000346.1, forward strand.
GAGGCCCTCCGCCGGCGCGTTGAGGCCGAGCGCGGCGCGATCGCGTGCCTCCAAGGCGGCGCGCAGGTCGGCGGCGGTCCACTGACCCTGACCGACCAGCGCGAGGCAGCCGACCATCGACCGGACCTGATGATGGAGGAAGGAGCGGGCGGCGGCCTCGACGATCACCTCGTCCTCCTCACGGCGGACGATCAGGCGGTCGAGCGTCCTGACCGGGCTGTCTGCCTGGCACGCGGCCGAGCGGAAGGTGGTGAAATCGTGCCGCCCGACCAGGATCTGCGCGGCGGCATGCATCGCGGCGGCATCGAGATCACGCGCGATCCGCCATGCCTTGCCGCGGTCGAAGGTGAGCGGCGCGCGGCGGTTGACGATGCGGTAGAGATAGGACCGGCCGACGCACGAGAAGCGCGCATGCCAATCCTCCGCCACCTCCTCGCACGTCAGGATCGCGACTGGGTTCGGGCGTAGGCGCGCGTTGAGCGCCTCCATCAGCCGAAACGGCGCGATCGGGCGGTCGATCGTGACATGCGCGCTCATCACCAGCGCATGGACGCCCGCATCGGTGCGGCCGGCGGCCTGCACGTCGGTTCGTTCGGCGGTGATGGCGAACACCGCTTCCTCGATCGCCTGCTGGACCGAGGGGCCGTGCGCCTGCCGCTGCCAGCCCATGAAGGGCGCGCCGTCATATTCGACGGTCAGGCGAAAGCGGGTCATCGGGCAGACCCTTCTCCCCGCCGGGGACAAGGTTGAGAGGTGGAGAAAGTGTGCGGATTATCGCACGTCCGGCGCACCCTCACCCAACCCTCTCCCTCGAGGGAAAGGGCTCCAGGCGCGTGCCCGCGGGAATGGGAAAGCCGCGCAGTAGTTCGGCGGCGGACATGACGCCGCGCCCGGCGCGCTGGACCTTGAGCGGGCGGAGAGCTGCCGTGCCGCAGGCGATGGTGAGCGCATCGTCGAGCACGGTGCCGGGCGCGCCTTCGCCCTCGGCCACCTCGGCGGCGAGGACCCGTATCCGCTCGCCCGCATGTTCGAACCAGGCGCCGGGTGCGGGCGCGAAGGCGCGGATCTGGCGCACGACCTCAGTCGCCGGTCGCGCGAAGTCGAGCCGCGCCTCGGCCTTGTCGATCTTGGCGGCGTAGGTCACGCCTGCCTCGGGCTGCGGCTCGGGCGGATAGTCGCCCGGCTCGTCGAGCACCGCGACCAGCAGGCGCGCGCCGATCGCGGCCAGTTCGGCGGTCAGCGTGCCGGCGTCCTTGTCGCCCACCGGAACGCGCTCGATCGCGAGCATGTCGCCGGTGTCGAGCCCGGCCTCCATCGCCATGATCGTCACGCCCGTTTCGTCATCGCCCGCGAGGAGCGCGCGCTGGATCGGCGCGGCGCCGCGCCAGCGCGGCAGCAGCGAGGCATGGACGTTGAGGCAGCCGTGGCGCGGCGCCGCAAGGATCGGCACCGGCAGGATCAGCCCGTAGGCCGCGACCACCGCGGCATCGAGATC
>NZ_JBMDXG010000347.1:0-6254 GCF_048594985.1 Sphingomonas sp.
CGACGAGCAGTGCGGCGCGCACGCCCGCCTCCTCGACCGGCGTGGCGAGTTCGGCATGGTGGCGCGCCTCGTCGGGGCCCAGCTCGCGCATGCTGCCCAGGATCGCGACACGCCCACCAGGCTCCTGGCCCAGCATGTGCAAGGTCGCGCGCATCGAGGCCGGATTGGCCTTGTATGCCTCGTCGATCAGCAGGGCCTCGCCCCCGCCCGGCAGCGTCACGCGGATACGCCGTCCGCGCCCCGGCAGGCCCGCGAGGTCGGCGAGCGCCAGCCCGGCGGCGGCAAGGTCGCCCCCCCCCGCCTCGACCACCGCCAGCACCGCCAGCGCATTGGTGATCCAATGGTCGCCCGGGGGCGCGAGCGTGAAGCTTACTTCCCCGCCGCGCAGCCGCGCCTGGACGAAGGTGCCACGCGGGCCGGGTATGCCTTCACGCGCGTGCACGTCCGCCTCGCGGCTGCGACCGAAGGTGACGATCTCGCCGGCATAGGGCCTCGCCGCCGCGATCAGGCGGTCGCGATGGGGGCTGTCATAGGGGATGATCGCCGTACCGCCCGGCTCAAGACCCTGGAAGATCTCGCCCTTGGCGTCGGCGATCGCTGCTTCGTCGGCGAAGAAGGCGCCGTGGGCGAGTGCTACCGTGGTGACGAGCGCCACCTGCGGGCGGACCAGGCGGGTCAGCGCGGCGAGTTCGCCGGCATGGTTCATCCCCATTTCGAACACGCCGAAACGCGTCTCGCGCGGCATCCGCGCAACGCTCAGCGGCACGCCGACATGGTTGTTGTAGCTTTTCAGGCTGCGATGCGCCCGCCCCGGCGCGGTCCGGTCCAGCGCGGCGAACAGCGCCTCCTTGACGCTGGTCTTGCCGACCGATCCGGTGACGCCGATCACCGTGCCCGCGACGCGCGCGCGGGCGGCGACGCCAAGCGCGTCGAGCGCGCGCGCCGTATCGGCAACGCGAACATGTGGCCCCTCGACCGCGTCGGACACGAGCACCCCCGCCGCGCCCTGCGCCAGCGCCTGCTGAACGAAGCGATGACCGTCGGCCGCCTCGCCCTTCAGCGCGACGAACAGGTCGCCGGGGCCGACTTCACGCGAATCGAAGGCGACGCCGCCCGCCGCGAACGGGGCGGCGGCCGCGCCGCCGGTCGCGGCGGCGATCTCGGCGGAGGTCCAGAGCGGGGCCATCGTGCGCGCTCAGCCCGCGCACTCGCGCGCGACCTGCACGTCGTCGAACGGCAGCACCATGTCGCCCACGATCTGGCCTTGTTCGTGGCCCTTGCCGGCGAGCAGCACGATGTCGTCCGCGCCGGCATCGGCGATGGCGGCGGCGATCGCCTCGCGCCGCCCGCCAATCTCGGTCGCGCCGGGCGCGCCGGCCATCACCTCGGCCCGGATGGCGGCGGGATCCTCCGATCGGGGATTGTCGTCGGTCACGATCACCCGGTCGGCCAGCCGCGTCGCGACCGCGCCCATTTGCGGCCGTTTGCCCCGATCGCGGTCCCCGCCCGCGCCGAACAGCACGATCAGCCGGCCGGCGGTGTGCGGGCGCAGCGCCGCGATCGCGGCCTCCAGCCCGTCGGGCGTATGCGCAGAGTCGACGTAGATCGGCGCACCCGCCTGGCCGATCGCGGCGCGTTCCAGCCGTCCGCGCACCGGCTGCACCCGGGCAAGGCGCGCCAGCACGTCGCCCACCTCGCCCCCCGTCGCGATCACGAGGCCGGCGGCGGTGAGCGCGTTCGCCGCCTGGTAGGCGCCGATCAGCGGCAGCTTCACGACGAAAGTCCGGCCGTCATGCGCGATGGTCAGCGTCTGTCCGAGCTGGGTCGCCTCGCGCCCGACCAGCCGCAGCGTCTCGCCCCGCGTGCCGATCGTGATCAGGCGGAGACCGCGCTCGATGGCGAGTTCGGCCACGCGCGGCGCGACCGGATCGTCCATCCACACGACCGCTGCGCCATCGTCGGTCACCACTTCGGTGAACAGGCGCAGCTTGGCCTCGAGATAGGCCTCCATCGTGCCGTGATAGTCGAGGTGGTCGCGGCTGAGGTTGGTGAAGGCCGCCGCCTGCACGGGGAGCCCCTCGGTCCGGAATTGCGACAGGCCGTGGCTCGACGCTTCGAACGCGACATGGCTCACGCCCTCGCGCCGCAGGCCCGCGACGTTGGAAAGGAAGGTGGCGATGTCTGGCGTGGTCAGCCCGGTCGAAACCTGATCGTCGGCGGTGGTGACGCCGAGCGTCCCGATCGAGGCGGCATGATGCCCCGCCATCCGCCACAGCTGGCGTGTCAGTTCGACCGTCGACGTCTTGCCGTTGGTTCCTGTGACCGCGACGACCGTGTCGGGAAAGGGCGCGAAAAAGCGCGCGGCGGCACGCGCGAAGGCGCGGCGCGGCGCGGCGTCGGCGATATGCACCGCGCCATCGACCACCACTTCGGGCCGGGCCACCACAGCGACAGCACCGGCGGCGATCGCGGCGGGAATGAAATCCTCGCCATTCGCCTGCGTGCCGCGAAACGCGCCGAACACGGTGCCGGGCGCGACCTTGCGGCTGTCGATCGCGAAGCCGGTGACGCGTGGATCCTCGCCGTCGCCCGAAACGGCAAGCGTGCCGGTCAGCTCACTCAACCGCATTCTTGCCCGGCTCCTTCTTCTCCTTGATCAGCGGCATCAGATCCGACACGTCGATGTCGCGCGTGACGTCGGGGCGGACGCCCAGCAGCGGACCGACGCGCGCGATCACCTTGCGCGTGACCGGCGCGACGTTCCAGCCGGCGGTCTTGAAGCCGTAGGTTTCCTTGGTCGCCTTGGGATCGTCGAGCATCGTCACGACGACATAGCGCGGCTCGTCCAGCGGAAACACCGCCGCGAACGCGGTCAGGTTGGCGCGCCGCGAATAGCGCCCGCCCTCGACCTTCTCGGCCGTCCCGGTCTTGCCGCCGACGCGCATGCCGGGGGCGTCCGCATTGCCGCCCGTCCCCTGCGTCACCACCAGCCGCATCAACTGGCGCACCCGCCAGCTCGTCGCTTCGGACACGATCCGACGGCTTTCGATCGGCTGGCCGGGCTTGTGCTTCAGAAGCGTCACCGGATGCCATAGGCCGCCATTGGCCAGCGCCGCATAGGCCTGCGCCAGGTGGAGCGGCGTCACCGCGATGCCATGCCCATAGGCCGTGGTCATCAGCGTGGTGCGCGCCCAGAAGCTCGGGAATTGGGGTTTTCCGCGTTCGAACAGCTCAAGGTCGGTCGGTCTGTCGAAGCCCAGTTTCTTGAAGAAGGCAATCGCGCGCTCGGTGCCGATCTCGTCCGCCATCCGCGCCGTGCCGATGTTCGACGAATAGGTCAGCACTTCGGGAATGGTCAGCCAGCGCCCCTTGGGATGGTCGTCGCGGATGGTGAAGCCGCCGACGTGGAGTGACTGGGTCGCATCATAGCGCTTGCCCATGTCGGTGACGACGCCGGTCTCCATCGCGTTGGCGACGGTCAGCATCTTGAAGGTCGAGCCGAGCTCGTAGGTGAAATAGGTCGCCTTGTTGGCGGCGTTGAGCGCGTCGCGCCCCGGTGCATTGGGGTTGAAGCTCGGCAGCGAGGTCATCGCCATCAGCTCGCCGGTCTTGATGTCGAGCACGACACCGCTCGCGCCGACCGCCGAATAGCGGGTCATGCCCGCGTTGAGTTCGCTCTCCAGCGCGGCCTGCACCCGGCTATCGATCGAAAGCGCGAGCGGCCCGTCATAATGCGCGCCCTTGGCAATCTTCGCCTGCAGCACCTTTTCCATGCCGGCCTGCGCGATGCCGTCGCGGTCGATATAGCCGAGCACGTGCCCGCCGAGCTGTGCCTGGGGGTAAAGCCGCCGCTGTTCGCGCAGCAGCAACAGACCGGGATCGCCGATCGCATTGATCGCCGTCACCAGTTCGGGTGACGCCGGTCGGCGCAGATAGACGAACTTGCGCTTCGAGAAGAGCATGCGCCGGTAGTAAGCGGCGTCGCGCTCGGGGATCAGCTCGGCGAGGCGCTGGGCGATGGCGTTGCGGTCGCCGTTGATCTTGCCCGGATTGACCGCGATCACCCAGGTACTGATGCCCGTCGCCAGCTTGACGCCGTTGCGGTCGATCAGGTCAGGCAGGTCGAGGCTGGCGGCGGGCGCGCTCCGCCCGGTTTCGGGCTGGCCGAACAGGCAGATATGCACCAGCCGCACGCCGATCACGCCGGTCACCAGCGCGAACAGCAGCATGACGATCATCAGCCGCTGCTGCGCGATCCCCAGCGGCGGCGCGGCATCGAGCGGCGCAGGCGCGAAGCTGATCCGGTCGGCGCGATCGAGATGGGTGACCGGCGCGTTCACCGGCCGGACTTCGCGCCCGCTTTCTTGCCGGCCGTGTTCTCGGCCGCGATCAGCGACCCGATATCGTCGGGCAGCAGCGAGGCGGCACGCTTGGCCTTGGCCTTGGCGGGGGCCGGCGTGGGCGCGGGATCGCGCACCGGCGAACCGAAGCGGTCTTCGCTCGGCTGGATATAGGCGGCCTGGCGGAGCAGCGGCTGCGCCGGAGCGACCGTCGCCACGGCGCGCTGCACGACCGGCACCGATGGCGCCGCCGCCTCGGCGGGCGCGGGCGTGTAGGCGACATGGTCGGGCGCCATCTGGCGCGTCACCGCCGGATTGAGCGGCAGGTTCGGACCCGACCCGCGATGCTGGAGCGCGGCGAGTTGTACGCCGTCGGCCACGAACTGTTCGGGCGTGGGCGCCGACAGCGCCAGCACTTCGTTGTTCCAGCGTTCGATCTGGCCCATCCGGCTGCGCGCATCGAGTTCGATCGACAGCCGCGCGATGTCGCCCTTGGCGCGCGCGATGCGCATGTCGAGCCGGGCGACATTGGCGCGCTCGGCCGCGACCGACTGCGAGACGAGATAGCAGACCAGGGCGGCGGCGGCGACGCCGGCTCCCTGCCAAACCGCGCTGAAACGCGTCGCGACGATCATGATGCCTGACCTTTCTTCGAGCTCCAGGGCTGGGCCGCGGTGCGCCGCGCGACGCGCAACGTGGCCGAACGGGAACGGGGATTGCGGGCAAGCTCGGCGGCCCCGGCGCGCACCGGCTTGGCCACCGCTTCGAAGCTGGCCGGCGCGCGCGCGACCTCGGGCAGGTGGCGCGAGCCCGCCGGTGCGCCCGCGCGCTCCTTCAGGAAGCGCTTGACGATCCGGTCCTCAAGGCTGTGGAAAGACACCACCGCCAGCCGTCCGCCCGGGCGCAGCGCGCGCTCGGCGGCGACAAGGCCGTCCTCCAGCTCGCCCAGCTCGCGGTTCACGTGGATGCGGATCGCCTGGAAGGTCCGGGTCGCGGGATCCTTCTTGTCATGCTCGCGATGGCCGAGCGCGCGGCGCACGACATCGGCCAGCTGCCCGGTGCGCGTGATCGGGCGCGCGGCGACGATGGCCCGCGCGACGCGGCGCGACTGGCGCTCCTCGCCGAAATGGAACAGCACGTCGGCGATCTCGCCTTCGTCCGCCTCGTTCACGAAATCGGCGGCACTCGTCCCCGCCTGCCCCATCCGCATGTCGAGCGGGCCGTCCGCCTGGAAGGAGAAGCCGCGCTCGGGCTGATCGAGCTGCATCGAGGAGACGCCGACGTCGAACGTGACGCCGTCGACCGCGTCGATCTCGCGATCGGCGAGCGCCTCGCCAAGCCGCGAAAAGACGCCGGGGACGAGGTCGAGCCGACCCTCGCTGTCCGCCACCAGCGCCTGCCCGTTGGCGATGGCATCGGGATCGCGGTCGAACGCGATCACCCGCGCGCCGGCGGCAAGCAGCGCGCGGCTGTAGCCGCCCGCGCCGAACGTACCGTCGACATGCGTCTCGCCCGGCTGCGGCGCGAGGCCGGCCATCACCTCGTCGAGGAGCACGGGGACGTGCGGCGCGGGCGCGGTCATTTGCGCCGCTCGCTCAGGAGGTAGGAAAGCTGCTCGCGCGCGGCGGCGAGCTTGGGCGAACCCTGCCCGAGGAACGCGTCGGGCGCCCACATCTCGAACGTGCGACCGGCGGGCAGGAAGAAAGCGAGGTCGGCGATCCCCGCCTTCGCGCGCAGGAAACCCGGCATCACCATCCGCCCGTCGGGATCGTAGGTCACGGTCCAGGTGGCGCTGAACTGATCGAGATCGGCCTCGTGCATCGCGAAGATATCGCCCGCATCGTCGCTGGCGGCGCGGCGCGCCTCCAGCGCGGCGACGATCTCGCTCGCGACGCTGTTGTCGAAGCCGACGAG
>NZ_JBMDXG010000348.1:0-46278 GCF_048594985.1 Sphingomonas sp.
GGGCGCGCCCTCGGAATTGTACAACAGCGGTACTTCCCCGGCGCGCGGCGCGCCGCCCGCAGCGCGTCCCTCGTTCGTCAGCGTCGGCCCGTCGACCGCATCGAGCGGCTTGATCCCGCTCGATCGCCAGCGGAAGCGCAGGCGGCATCCCCGGAAATCGCGATCCGTCTCATAAGCGAGCAGCGGATGGTCGTGCCGGTCCTCCGCCTCCCAGATCAGGCCCGCCAGGTCGTCGCGCCGGTAGAATGTCGCGTCGGCCGTCAGCGTGCCCGCGTCCCCCGTCGTCGCGGCCGCCATCATCGGACGCGGAAAGTCGACCGTCCAGAAGCGCGGGTCGAACCTCTTGATAAAGCTTTCGGTCGGGCGCGTGCCAGCCGGCGCCAGTCTCCACCCCATCGCCTCAGCCCTCCGCCGCCTGCAGCGCGCGCGCCACAGCTTGCGCCACCTGCCGGCCCGATCGGGCAAGCGCGCGCGGGGCCTCGCCCTGCGTTGCGTTGACCGTGATCGACACTCGAACATCGCGTGCGGCTCCGCGCTCCGCCGCCGGCAGCACCGCGCCGCTGCTGGTCGGCACGAACACTTCCGGGCCGCGCTCGCCCACGACATAGGCGGCGCCCGGCGTGACCGGGCCGCCGGTCGCGCGTCCGGGCAGGCCCAGCACCGCCGTCAGCAGCGTGCCGGCGAGCCCCGTCAACCCGCCGCCGCCCGTCGCGCCGATCCCGCTGCGCAGCGCCGCGCTGGCAATCTCGTTCAGGCCGCGCAGCGCCACCGCGCGCAGATCGTCGAACTCCAGCTTGCCGCCACGCACGGCGCGCGCCAGCGCGGTCTCGATCGATCGCCCGGCGCGGTCCGCCCCGCTCCCCAATCCGTCGGTCAGCGTCGCGCGCATTTCCGCCACGTCGCGCGCGAAGCCGCCTGTGCCGGCGCGCACGCCGATCACCAGGCTGTCGATTTCCTCATCCATCCGGAAACATCTCCTTCAGCCGCGCGATCGCGTCGGCTGGCGGCGGCGCGGGCCGCTCGCCCGCCAGCGCCGCGATCACCGCATGCAATTCGCTCGGCGTCGCCGCCCAGAACTCGGCTGGCCGCCAGCCGAGCAGCGCGCCCGCCACCCCCGCCAGCCGCGCCGCCGACGCCGCGATCCGCGCGCTCATCGCCCTTTCAGGATCTCGCCGATCAGCGTGCGCAGCGCCGGGGCGGTCGCCGCCAGCCCGCTCTCGACGATCGCCTCGCCCAGCCGGACGCGCGTCAGCGCCTCGGGCCTTTCGTGGGCGCAGTGCCAGAACAGCGCCGCCACCTCGGCCAGCCGCAGCGACCCCGCCGCCGCGCGCTCGACCAGCGCGAACAGCGGCCCCAGTTCCTCCTCCGCCGCAACCAGCGCCGCGAAGCTCGGGCGGAGCACCAGCACCGCACCGTCGATCGCGAGGGCCGCCTCGCCGCGCGCCGGATTGGCGCTCACAGGCTCGTCACCGCGCCCGAGCTTTCCAGCGCGAGCGTGTAGCTACGTTCCCCGTTGAAATCGCCGGCATAATCGAGCCGCGTGAGCAGGAAGCGCCCGCGCATCCGCTCGCCCCCCTCGAACGACAATTCATAATCGTCGAGCGTGCCGGCCAGCGCATTGCCCTTCAGCCGCGCTTCGGCCGCCGATCCGGTGAAGACCCCCGCGCCCGCCACCGACACGCTGCGCGTGCCCGCGCCGGACAGCAGTTCGCGCCATCCGCCCGAACCCTTGTTGGTGATCGCGACACTTTCGCCGTTGATCGAAAGCTGCGTGGTGCGCAGACCCGCCACGGTCGCGTAGGTCGGCGTCGCCGCCCCGTCGCCGACCTTGAGCAGGAACGCGCTGCCTCTTTCCGCCGCCATGTCCGTCTCCTTCATGAACTGCGCGCGTCACGCTTCCAGCGTGCGCGCGCGATATTCGACCATGCCCGTCCACGGCCCGCCCGCCGGGCGCAGCACGCGGCTGCGGATCAGCATCAGGCTCGCGATGCGGTGATGCGGCAGGTTCGCCGGCAGCGCCTCGATCGCCGCCTCGACCGCGCCGACCAGCCCGTGGAGCCGCGCCGCGCGGCCCGCTTCGTCCCAGATCGCGATCGTCAGCCGGTGCTCGCGCCCGCGCCCGGTCTTGTGGCTCCAGTCGGTCGTGAACCCGTCGCCGATCGTGAGGTAGGGATAGGCAGCACGCACCGGTGGCCCGTCGAATACCCCGCTCGCGATCTCGCTCACCCCCTCCGCCCCGGCCAGCGCCGCCACCAGCGCGGCCTGCATTTCCGCAGCCGCGCTCATCGCATCCTCCGCGCCGCATCCGCGACCAGATGGTGTAGCCGGGGATCCGCCGCCCATCGCCGCAGCAGGCCCGGCCCCGTCAGGCGGATGCCCTCGGGCAGGCGCTCGATCGTCACGTCGGGCGGCGCCTCGCTTGCCGCCGCCGTCAGCGCATCGACCGCGCGCCCGATCATCGCACCTCCTCCCCGATCGCGACGACGCGGTCGGGCAGCGCCGGGTCGGCGATCACCCGCGTCACGTCGACCGAGTGGGTCAGCCGCTCGATCCGGTCGCCCACGCGCACGTCGCACGGGCGCAGGCTCACCCGCCACAGCGGCCGCGCGTCCAGAGCCTGTCCGACATGTGCGTCGCCATGGCCGACCGGGCGCGCGCTCGCCCACACCACGTCGATCACCGTCCAATCGTCGCCCAGTGCGCCGAGCGCATCGCGGCTCTCGCTCCGCCGCTGGAGCACCACCCGCTCGCGCAGGATTCCCGCAAAGCCGCTCATGCCAGCCGCATCCTGCGCCACGGGCGCCACAGCGCGGCGACTGCCGCCGGCGGCGCGCCCTCGTCGGCCGCGTCGCGATGCGCATAGAGATGGCTTGCCAGCCGGATCACGCCCTGCTGGATCGGTTCGGGCAGGGCCTCCCACGCCTCCGCCAGGCCCGCGACGTAGCGCACCTGCGCCCGTCCACCCGTGATCGGCGCGGTCAGGCGCACCCAGCCGTCACCGCCGGCATCGATGCCGAACGCATGGCTGTCGACCGGCAACGGCTCTGCGTCGGCGTCCGGTGTCTCGATCGCGGTGATCGCCCTCACCGGCGTCCGCGCCAGCCGCCGCCACGCGGGCGATGCGGGCAGCAGCTCCACGACGTCACGCGCGATCAGCATCTGGCCGGTAAAGGCCTCGCCATGGCCGATCGCCGCCGCCACCAATGTCGCCAGCGTCGCGTCGTCGGCGTCGCCATCGATGCGCAGATAGGCTTTGGCCGTGGCGACGGCGGGGACGGGCGGGACGATCGCGTCGGCGCGCGTCAGCCCCGCCCCGCACGCAGGCGGAACGGCCGGCGCCGCGCATGCGACGCCTGCGGAAAGGATCATCATTGTCCTCCGTTGATGGGGGGTGTCAGGCGGCGGCGAAGAAGGCCGCGGCCGCCGCGTCGAGCGTGGCCGGCGTCCAGCCGGCGGGCACGCGCAGCACCGCATCGCCCAGGGTCAGCAGCACACTGCCGTCACGCTCGTACAGGATGGCGGGTTCGTCCATGGCGCGTCTCTCCTCAGGCGATGGTGACGGACAGCAGGGGGACACGCCCGGCCGGCGACCAGGCGCCGAACGCGTTGGGCAACCCGGCGGAAAATGGCACCGCCGCATTGGCCGTCACGCCCCCGATCACATTGTTGATCGATCCGTATGGCCCGGTCGCGCCGACCAGCCAGGTCAGCCCGCGCTCGGTCGCCGCATTGGCCTGCAGTGCGACGGGCGCATTCGCGTGGATCGCGAGCCAGTAGATTCCGGGGGCCAGCGCTACCGGCTCGGTCAGCGCCACCTCGATCGACGCGGCCGATCCCGTGCTCGGCGCGCTCGCGCCCTCGGCGACCTTGACGCCCGGGCCGCGATCGTCGGCATACAGGCCGACCCGCGCGCTCCCGCTCGCGCCCATCGTGACGCGCAGCCCGATCGACGCGATCGCGCAGGCCTGCGTGATCGGGATCGGCACCGCATACAGCGTGTCCGCCGCCACCGTCATTGGCGCAGGCGTAATCGTGAAGGGCGGGCAATAGCTCAACCCGGACACATAGCCGGGGTGGGTCAGCGCGACCGCGCCGCCGATCGCCTCGTGCATCGCGGGCTGGCTGAGCGCGTAGGTCAGGATCTGCGCCGGGGTCAGGTGGACGGTGGCGCCCCCCTGGACGGCGGGCACCGCTTCGCCGCCCGCCAGCGCCGAAGCGGGGGCGAGCGCCGAAATCTTCGTATCGGGCATGATGTTACTCCAGCAGCAGCGCGCCGCCCGCTTCGTTCTGCAGGCGGCCGCCATCCTCGCGCAGCAGTCGCGCGGCCGGTCCCGCCCCGCCGCCGTCCGGGCGGCGTGACAGGATCGCGATCAGGATTCCGATCATCGTCAATAGAGCGCGAGCAGGTCGGCGGCGGTGGTCCCGCTCGCCCGCACATACTGCGCGCGGAACGGCAGGATCGTGCCCGACGGCACGTTGCGCCAGGCTTCGTCCGCGCCGCCGCGCGCGCCCCGCATCACGATCGTGCCGCCCGTGCCGACGAACAATCCCTTGGGAATGTCGGGCAGCGGGGCGGTGTCGTGCGGCGTGATCGCAACCGCGCGCGTCGCGGGCGCGAACGGCGCGTCCGCGACATTGGAAAAGGGATCGGCCATGTCTGTCTCCCGGAAATGGGGCCGGCGGCGATCGCGCCGCCGGCCGGGTCGGGCGCGCGCCGTCAGGCGGCGGCGAACTTCATCAGCTTGATCGCTTCCGAATTGATCACCGCGCCGCCCACGCGCTTGACCGCGTAGAAGTGGACGAACGGCTTATGGCTGAACGGATCGCGCAGGATCGCGGTCTCGGCCCGCTCGGCGATCAGGTACCCCGCCTTGAAGTTGCCGAACGCGATCGCCAGCGCGTTGGCGGCGATGTCGGGCATGTCCTCGCTCTCGACCACCGGATAGCCGAGCAACGTGTCCGCCCGCCCCTCGGCCAGCCCCGGCTGCCACAGGAACGCGCCGTCGGCGGTCTTGAACTTGCGGATCGCCGACAAGGTGGCCGAATTCATCACGAACGCCGCCCCCTGCCGGTACGGCGCGCGCAGCGACTGGGCCAGGTCGACCAGCCGGTCCTGCGGGTTCGCCGCCGCGAAGCCGCCCGCCGCCCCGCTCGCCACATATTGCAGCGTTCCGAACGCGCGCGTCGCGTCACTGTCGGTGCTGGTCGGATAGGTCAGGAAGCCCTTGGGCTTGCTCGTCCCGTTGCCCGCGACGAACGCCTGTCCTTCGGCCCGCGCGAATTCGGTCGCGATCTCGCCCGCCAGCCAGCCTTCGACGTCGAACCCCGCATCGTCCAGCATCGCCTGGCTCGCCGCCGGATTGGCGTAGAGCTCGCCCATCGGCGGCGCGACCTCGCGGAACACCGGCGTCGCGGTCTCGGTCCGCGCGTCGGTCTCGGCGACCCAGCCCGACGGCGTGCCGCCGGTCGTGACGAGCTTGCGATAGCCCGCGCTCCCGACCGTCACCACGTTGGCGATCGCCCGGATCGGGGAAATCGCGGTCAGCGTGCGATCGATCGCCTCGTCGATCTCGCGCGGCACGGCATAGCCGCCCTCGCCCCCGCTCGCGCCGCTCATGCTCTTCAGCTCGACGCCGCCCTCGATCCCCTTGCGCAGATAGGTGTCGACGAATGCCTTGGCCCCGCTCTCGCCGCCGGCGCTCGCCCCGCTCAGCGCCGGCCGCGCGCCCGCCACCGCGGCCGCGTCCATCCGCGCCTTCAGCTGCGCCATCTCCGCGCGCAGCTCGCCCACCGCCTCGCCGGCCGCGACCGCGTCGAACGACGCCTCCAGCGGATCGACCGATTTCGTCTCGTACATCCCATTCTCCTCGGACAAAAAGAAAGGGCGCCCCGCTCATGTGCGGGACGCCCTGGAAAACTCGCTGCGACAACGACGTCGGTCTCAGATCTCGTCGTCTAGATAATTACCCTTAGCTCGGTAGATTACCCTGGCCGACAGCACCTTATCGACCAACACCTCGCTCCTAGAGCCTCCCCCATGACCATAGCTTCCGGGAACAGCGGTTCTTCGACCGACGAAGTCGATCAGAACCATCCGACTGCGTGGGGGCGTTTCCGGCTCTCGCGCCTTGCCCCATCCAAGCCACTCGCCAAACGGCCAGAGCTTTGCGTCACGTTCGTGCCGTAAGGCTGCGATCACTTGATCGGGATGGTCCACGTCCTCGAAGAAGCGCGACCCCTCGAACTCGTCGAGCCATACTCCCCGCATCCGCTTTGCCGGAAGCATTTTATAGCATTGGTCGAAGGGGATCCCCTCGATGACGGTTTTACCGTTCGCCGTGCGCTCCTTCGCGCAGGAATGGATACCGAGGACTTCCAGCGGAAGGATTCTGGCGTACCCGTCGATCGGGTTAACGTAGGCCGCGATCGGCGGCGCGTGGCGATCGCACCCCGCGAGAATTATCGCCACAAGAAGAACCGCGCGTCGCATCGCCATCGTCTTAATCTATCTGCGCCATGGGCTCCACCGCATGCACCCGCGCCGCCGGCTGCATCGGCAGGGTGACGAGGCTCACCTCGACCAGGTCGAGATCGGTCAGTTCGCGTTGCGCGCCCTCGCGCTTGCCCCGCACGCGGTAGCCGAAGCTCAGGCCCCCGACCGCGCCGTCCTTCAGCAGCGCCGCCGCCTCGCGCCCCGCCGCCGATCCCTCGCTCACCCGCCCGATCACGCGGAGGCCACGCGCATCCTCGGCCAGTCGCTCGATCCGCCCGATCGGCGTCCCCGGCCGGTGCTGCCACAGCAGGGGCACGCCCGCCGGCCCGGCCGCGACCGCGCGCGCGAACGCGCCCCGGCGCACCACGTCGCCGCCGCGATCGACCCGGTCGAACAGCGCCGCATAGCCCGCGAACCTCATGCCCCGCGCACCATCGCGACGAGCCCCAATTTTACCGCCAGCCCCATCAGCAGGAGCGCGAGGCTGATCCGCACCAGCCAGTTGACCACCTCGTTGCGCGCGGAGCGCTTGGCGTCGCGCCATGCGCCCAGCAGCTGGCGCAGCTCGCCCAGGTCGCCGCGCGCGCCCTCGTCGCTTAAGCCCAGCCGGCCGAGCGCGCGTTCCGCCCCCGCCTCGCTCGCCTCCTCGGCCAGCGCGCGCAAAGTCACCAGGCTCGCGCCCTCGCTCTCCGCCTGCGCGACCAGCCGCGCCAGCATCGCCTCCGTGTCGAGCATCATCCTCCCTTTCCGAAGCCGAGCATCGCGCGCTTCTCGTCGATGCTCAGGAAGTCCGCCGCCGTGACCTGCGCCCACAAGGCGGCGCGGTCGGCCGCCAGCGCGGGCACCGCGTCGAGATCGATCGCGAGGGTCAGCCCCGGCCACCATGCGCCAAGCGCCGCCGCCAGCCCGCTCACGATCTTGCCCGCCAGCGGCACGATCGTCAGGCGATACAGCGCGCGGTTCGCCTCCGAGTAATTGGCATAGGTATTGTCGCCCGGCAGGCCGAGCAGCATCGGCGGCACACCGAAGGCGAGCGCGATCTCGCGCGCCGCCGCCGCCTTCAGCCCGACGAAATCCATGTCGGCGGGCGTCAGGCTCATCGCCTGCCACTTCAGCCCGCCTTCGAGCAGCATCGGCCGCCCGGCATTGGCCGCGCCCGAAAATTCCGCGTCCATCTGCCCGCGCAGCCGATCGAACTGCTCGGCCGACAGCGCCGCGCCTTCGCCCGCCTCATAGACCAGCGCCCCCGACGGCCGCGCCGCATTGTCGAGCAAGGCCTTGTTCCAGCGCGCCGCCGCATTGTGGACCGCGACCGCGCCCGCCGCCGCGCCCAGCGCGCCCACGCCATAATGGTCGTCGGCCGGGTTCAGCGCGCGGATGTGCGCCAGCGCCGGCCGCCCCGCGCCGTCGTGCGCGGGCAGTCGCATCGCCGCCTCGCCCGCGCGGTAGAGATAGGCGGCGGGCCAGCCGCGCGCGTCGGGCTCGATCGTCACCCGCTCGGGCCGCAGCGCGAACAGTTCGGCCGGCACCCCGTCGGCATCGCCCGCAATCTGCACGAACGCGTTGCCGTGGAGCAGGAGCTGTGCCGCGATCGTTTCGATCAAGTCCGGCTGGCGCAGCAAAACCGCCGCCGCGTCGTGCGCATCGTCCTGCGCATAGACCGGCAATGCGCCCGCCCCCTCCGCCACGATCCGGACCGCGCGCTGCGCGATCGGGTTGGCGAGATAGGCGTCGCGCAGCTGGCCGTCATAGGATCGCGGCCAGTCGCCGCGCACCGCCCCGCCCGCCGGACGCACCAGGGCCGGCCGCGCTGGTACGGCCGGCCGCTTCCCGAACAATCGCATAATCTCTCCTCGAATTTGGTGTCCGGCCAGGCGTACACCGCCCGCGCCACCCCCCGTTCGGGCTGAGCCTGTCGAAGCCCCGACCTCGTCTCCGCACGTCAGATTCGCCGAATCGCGGGCTCGACCCTCTTCTTGTCCAGCATCAGCGCGGTCAGCGCCCACACCAACGCATCCGCCCGGTCGGGCGATCGTCCCGGCCCCTCATAGCCGCCGCCGATCATCAGCCCGGCCAGCTCGTCCTCCAGCGCTGGGAACGCGCCCACATGGAACACCCGCTTGCACTGGTAGAGCATCATCACCGGCTCGGCGCGTGCCACCTTGCCCTGGCTGGCATGGACCAACGTCACCGGCAGCGTATCGTCCGCCGCGCGCAGCACGCTTTCGACCATCGCCCCGCCATTGTTCGCCTCGGCCACGATCCGGTCGGCGCGCCAGCGGTGCGCGGCCGCCGCGACCGCCGCCGCCCATCCTTCGGGCGAAGCGCCCTGCACGCTCGCATCGTCGATCACATGACCACAACCTGCCGGGTCGAGCGCGACCGTGACGATCCCGCACGCATCGCTTCCCGCGCCCGCGCCGGCCGGCGGGTCGACCCCGATCACCACGCGCCGCATCTCGGTCGGCCCGGCGTTACGCCGCTGCCGCTCGATCAGGTCGCGGCTCCACAAGGCGCCCTCGATCTCCTCCAGCAGCTCGCCGTCCAGTTCCTGCCGGCCGAGCTGCGTGCCCGCGTAGGTTTCCGTCATCCGTGCGATGAAATCGGGCGACAGGTGCGCGCGATTCTCGCGCATCCTTCCGCGCGTCACCACGCTGTCGTTGGCCGCGATCAGGCGGCGGACCAGGTTCACCGGGCGCGGCGTGGTGGTCGCCACCGTGCGCGGCCGCTCGCCCAGCCGCAGCCCCATCGCCAGATTGTCCCAGGTCGCGTCCGCCGCCGGCCATTTCCCGATCTCGTCGCACCAGGCGAGATGGTGCTGCGCCCCACGCAGCGCCTCGGGCTCGCTCGCCGCGAACAACTGGGCGCGCGCGCCGTTGGGCCAGGTCAGCCGGCGCAGCGACGGTTCGAACTTGGGCCGCGCGTCGGGCGGCGCGATCGTCGACAGGCCGCTATCGCCCTCGACCATCACCGCGCGCGCCTCGGCCAAGGTCGCCGCCACCAGCGCGATGCGCAGCGATCCGTCCGCCTCGGCTTGGCCGCGCACCCATTCCGCCCCCGCCCTCGTCTTGCCGAAGCCGCGCCCCGCCAGGATCAGCCACGTCCGCCAGTCGCCCCCGGGCGGCAGCTGTTCCGCGCGCGCCCATTGCGTCCAGTCGTGGGCAAAGGCGCGGAAAAAGGCCGCGTCATGCGCCCTGGTCCACGCCTCGCCCATCTGTCCCCAGTCGAGCGCCAGCCGCTCCACCGGCGACAGGCCGGCGGTGTGTTCGATCCTCTCCATCCGCCCCCGCATGTTTTCGTGTGATAGGCTCTGGCAGAATGCGGACTGGCGCCACGCCGCCCCATCCCAATCCGTTCGTGCTGAGCCTGTCGAAGCACCGCTTTTCACCTTGGCGACGCGGATGCCGAACGCATGGCGCCACCCCGACAGGCGCAATGCGAACGGAAGATCCGGCCGCCGATTTGAGGCTAGCCTTCGACTGCCGCCAGCTTGGCGACGACCCGCGCCGCGAGCGCATCGTTTGCGGCCGCCAGCCGCTGGTCGCCCTCGCCCTGCGCGACGCCGCTTGCCATTACCGCCGCGCGCCCGGCCATCAGGGCCGCATGGCCGCGCAGCAGGTCGGCGGCGGCACGCGCGGCGGCGCTTCGCGTCATCAGCTTATTGTCCACCGCCGTCTCCGCCGCGCCCGCCGCCGCCGCGAAGGCCAGCTCGGCCGCGCGCAGCCCGCCGGCAATCACCGCGCCGGAGGTCGGGGTCGGCAGGCCGCCCGGCGCACGGCATCCGCCCGCCAGCAACGCCGTCGCCGCGAGCATCGCGAATCCCCGCTTAGCCATCGCGGCCGATCCGCGTGGTGGCGCGCAACCGCCCGACGATCGCGACCATCGCGAGCACGGCGGACAGCAGTTGCACCGCTCCGTCCATCGCCTGTCCCGCCACCGCCGGATCGACCGCCACGCCCAGCGCCGCCAACAGGCTGACCAGCGCCGACAGCCCCGCCGACACCACCGTCAGCGACCGTATCGCAGGCTTGCTTCCGTCCATCCTCTGTCTCCCGCATGAAAAAGCCCGGCGGGATGGATGGTCCCGCCGGGCACGATTCTCCCCGGCATGGGGGAGGTGGCAGGCCACCGGCCTGA
Source organism: Sphingomonas sp. (assembly GCF_048594985.1). Classification (GTDB taxonomy): domain Bacteria; phylum Pseudomonadota; class Alphaproteobacteria; order Sphingomonadales; family Sphingomonadaceae; genus Sphingomonas_I. The sequence goes on from NZ_JBMDXG010000348.1 coordinate 10,631, forward strand.
CGAGGGGCGCCCGACCGGACGCCCCTTCTGGAATTGTCGGTATTGGCCCTGACCGACGCCTTTCCGAGCGACCGGCAGGCATCCGGAGGACCACGCGACGGCCCGGAGCCGGTCGATCCTCAGCTGACCGCGCCGACCGTTCGTGCTGAGCTTGTCGAAGCACGGTCTTCGCCGTGGCGACGCCCGTGCGAGCGAGGCCGATCATCGATCTGCCCCCCCTCGGCCGACCGCTATTCCTCCAGACCCATCCGCCGGCGCATGCCTTTGAAGCGCCTGTCCCAATGCGCGCGCCATTCGTCCGTCGACATGTCGTGCGCCGGCACGCCCGCATCGCGCACCGCGCCGCGATGCTGGGCGAGGAGGGCAAGCGCGGTCCGGTCCGAATATTCGGTCATCGTCCCCACCCGCTTGCCGCCATACCAGACCGACTTGCGCACCCCGTTGAGCGCGCGGTCGAGCATCATCGCCTCCAGTCGCTCGAACCCTTCGGCGAGCGCCGCCGCCCAGCGGCCGCGGAACCCCTCGTCGCACTGGCGATGGCGATAGACGTTGCTGTCCGACAGGCCCGATGCGCGTACCGCCGCCGCGACCTTGGCGGTCTGCGCCAGCGTCTCCAGGAAGATCCGCTCGCGCCGCGCGCTCCATGCGATCCGCTTGGGCTTGCGCTTGCGCGCCGCCTTCTTGGGCTTTGCGCTTTTCCTACCCTCCTTCGGCCCGGCTCCGGTCGCCATCCCCTCGCCGATCTCCGCGCCGACGACATCCTCGATCCCCGCTCCGGTTTCGCCCCCGCTTACCGCATCCGCCTCGGGCGCAATCCCGGTCCCCGCTTGAGCCTCCGCCCAAGCGCCGACGCTGCCCGCCGTCTCGCCATTCGCCTCGTCTCGGCGCACGGCCTTGGCCGACGCATCCGCCTCCTGTGTCATTCCGCCGCCTCGCTCGATCCGCCGAGGACACGAAAAAGGCCGGCGATCTCGCGATCGTCCGGCCCGGTGCCGATCCCGTCGGCTACACTTCCTCAGCGTTCCTGCCTTATGCACGAACAGCGGCGCGATGTCAAGCTTTGTTTTTGTTTTGATCTTATTATGTTCTCATTCCATCGCTGCCTCCAGCGCCTTTGCCAGATCGGCGATCAGGTCGTCCGTGTCCTCCAGCCCGATCTGCAGGCGGATCATCGGCCCCGGCGACGCCCACGGCACCGCCGTCCGCGCGCGTTCGGGGTCGATCGGCAGCGCGAGGCTCTCATAACCGCCCCACGAAAAGCCGATCCCGAAATGGGTCAGCGCGTCGACCAGCCGGACCCGCGCCGCATCGTCGCCGCGTATCGCGAAGGCGAACAGCCCGGCGCTCCCCGCAAAATCGCGCGCCCACAGTTCGTGGCCCGGACAGCCGGGCAGCGCAGGGTGCAGCACCATCGCCACCAGCGGCTGCGCCTCCAGCCAGCGCGCGATCGCGACCGAACTCTCGCCATGCTGCTTCAGCCGCACGCCCATCGTCCTGAGGCCGCGCGCCGCCAGAAAGGCGTCGTCGGGCGCGACATGCTGGCCCAGCGCCTGCCCCATCCGCCGGATGCGTTCGAACACGCCCGGCACCGCGGTCGCCGATCCCAGCATCACGTCCGAATGGCCGACGACATATTTGGTGCAGGCGAGGATCGACACGTCGCAGCCATGCGCGATCGCCGGGAACAGCAACGGCGTCGCCCAGGTATTGTCGATCAGCGTCGTCACGCCGCGCGCCTTCGCCGCCGCGCAGATCGCGGGCACGTCCTGCACCTCGAACGTCAGGCTGCCGGGGCTTTCGAGGAAAATGGCGCGCGTCCGTTCGGAGAACAGCGCGTCGATCGCGGCACCCCGCACGCCCGGATCGTAATAGCGGGTCGTGACGCCGATCCGCGCGAGCATCCCGTCGCAGAAGACGCGCGTCGGCTCGTATGCCGTATCGACCATCAGCAATTCGTCACCCGGCTCCAGGAGCGCGAGCAGGGCGGTGGTGATCGCCGCCACGCCGGACGGATGGAGCGTGGTGCCCGCCGCCCCCGGTTCCAGTTCGGTCAGCGCGTCGGCCAGCGCCCATTGGGTCGGCGTGCCGCGCCGGCCGTAATACAGCCCCGCGTCGGGCTGGCGGATCGCCGCGCGCAAGGCCGCGACATCGTCGAACAGGATGGTCGATGCGCGCCATACCGGCGGGTTGACGATGCCCTGCGTCCACGCCTTGCGCCGCCCCGCCTCGACCAGCCGGGTGCCCGGCCTTTTGCCCTCATGCTCGCTCATGGCATGGGGCCTAATATCCGCCGGCCTCCGCGTCGAGGTGCGCGAGGAAGCCGGCCGCCTGAGCGCGGATCGCCGCCTGCGTCGCGTCGTCGAACCGGTCCCAGTTTCGATACGGCCCGCGCATTCGCTGATTGCCCGCGAACCGCTCGCGATGCCGCGCGAGAAAATCCCAGTAGAGCGCGTTGAACGGGCAGGCATCGGGCCCGGTCCGCTGTTTCACGTCGTAGCGGCACTGCCCGCAATAATCCGACATCCGGTCGATATAGGCCCCTGACGAGATATACGGCTTCGACGCGATGATCCCGCCGTCGCCAAACTGGCTCATGCCGAGCGTGTTGGGCAGCTCGACCCACTCATAGGCGTCGAGGTAGATTTCCAGATACCAGCGATGCACCTCGGCCGGATCGGCGCCGATCAGCAGCGCGAAATTGCCCGTTACCATCAGCCGCTGGATGTGGTGCGCGTGCGCGGTCGCCAGCGTCTGCCCGATCGTCTCGCGCAGGCAGAACAGGTCGGTCTCCCCGCTCCAGTAGAAAGCGGGCAGCGCGCGCCGATGGTCGAGCGCGTTGCGCGCGACGTAATCCGGCCCCTCGCGCCAGTAGATGCCGCGCATATATTCGCGCCAGCCGAGGATCTGGCGGATATAGCCCTCGGCCGAATTGAGCGGCGCGCGCCCGGCGCGATACTCCGCCTCCGCGCGCCGGCACAGATCGAGCGGATCGAGCAGTCCCGAATTGAGGTAGGGCGACAGGATCGAGTGCCACAAATGGCGCTCGCCGGTCAGCATCGCATCCTCGTACGGCCCGAATTCGGGCAAAGCGTGCGCGAAGAAGGCGTCGGCTTGGCGTTCGGCGTCGGCGCGGGTCACCGCATAGACGAAGCCGTCGAGGCTGCCCGGATGATCGGCGAAGCGCGCCGCGACCAGCGCCAGCACCTCCTCCGTCACCACATCGGGCGTGAACGACAGCGGGCGCGGCATCAGCAGGTCGGCCTTGGCCGGCTTGCGATTCTCCGTATCGTAATTCCACCGCCCGCCTTCGGGCTCGCCCTCGGGTGTCATCAACAGCCCGGTCCTGACGCGCATCGAGCGGTAGAAATATTCCATCCGCAGCTCGCGGCGTCCCTCTGCCCAGGCGTCGAACTCGGCGTGACGGGCGAGGAACCGGTCGTCGGGGCAGATCTCGACCGGCAGCCCGAACAATGTCTCCCAGCTTTCGAGCATCGCCTGCACGCGCCACTCGCCTGCCTCGGTCGCGACGATCCGGTCGGGCGCATGCCGCGCGACCGCGCGCGCCACCTCCCCGGTGAAGCTGCCTTGATTGTCGGGATCGTCCAGCGGGACATAATCGACCCGCCACCCTTCGGCCCGCAGCGCTTCGGCATGATGCCGCATGGCCGACAGGATATAGGCGATCTTCGCCTTGTGGTGGCGGGCATAGCCCGTCTCTTCCGCCACCTCCATCATCAGGATGACCGTGGAACCCGGATCGGCCCCGGCCAGCGATGACAGGCCGAGCGAGAGTTGGTCGCCGAGGACAGGCGCGAGCGTAATCACGCCAGACACCTGATCCCGATTTGTTCCCGTGTCGAGTCCGCGCCGATCCGGGACTTAACCGCTTCTCTTTTGTCCGAGCAGCTTGCGGCGAAGGAAATAGCCCAGGGTGACAAAGAGCAGGCCGCCGCCACCCAACAAAGATGTGGTCAGCAAAACCTCGTCGGTGGTGGCCGGCAGGCCCGTATCGTTGTTTTCGATCGCAACGCCGTATCCGAAATGCGCGACGGACATGGCAAGGCCGAGCAACGCGATCAGCGAACCCGCGACCATCCATGTGCGCGCAATCCGCAACCCCACGGTCGGATTTCTGGAGAATATGTTGAAAACCCCGCGGGGTTTAACGGGCGGCGCGTTCATGCATGCCCTGTGCCCCGCCGCGGCGACGTCCGCAACCGCCCCTTGCCGGATGACGAACGCCGCCTGCTCGCCTACATGGCGGCCATGTCTATCACGCATCTCGGCCAGACGTCGCCGCTGCCCGCCTCGCCCGAGGCGGCGGTGCTCGATTACGTCCCCAACCCGCGCCCCGGCCGGCCCTATCTGGTCCGCTTCACCGCGCCCGAAGTCACCTCGCTCTGCCCGGTCACCGGCCAGCCCGATTTCGCGCATCTCGTGATCGATTACGCGCCCGCCGCGACGATTGTCGAATCGAAATCACTCAAGCTGTTCCTGGGATCGTTCCGCAACCATGCCGCGTTCCACGAGGATTGCACGGTCGGCATCGCCGAGCGTCTAGTGGCCGAAATGCAGCCGGTCTGGCTGCGGATCGGCGGCTATTGGTATCCGCGCGGCGGCATCCCGATCGATGTCTTCTGGCAGTCGGGCGCCCCGCCCGAGGGGCTGTGGCTGCCGGATCAGGGCGTTCCCGGCTATCGCGGACGCGGCTGACCTGATGGAGGGATGAAGGAGATCATGATGCGCGCTTGCCTGCCCCTGCTCGTTGCCGCGCTGGCATCCGGCCCGCTCGCCGCGATCACCATCGCCAATCCGGCGAGCGACCAGCTCGCCGCCTTGCCCGACATTCCACGCCGCGCCGCGTTGCGCGGCTCGATCCTCGATTCGGGCCTGCAATGCACCCGGGTCGAGGCCGCCGCGCGCCAGGGACCGTGGGGCAACCTGATGATGTGGCGCGCCAAGTGCGACCTGAAGGATCCGCGCTTCGATTATGGCGTCTTCATCGGCCCCGACGGATCGGTCCAGGCGCGCCGCTGCGGCGACATGAAGGTGCTGGGCCTCCCCCCCTGCCGCCCCCTCGTCCGCCGCGCGCGCTGAGCGGGCGACGGCGCTTTCCAAGGCACGGCGTGGTTTCTAAGACGGGCGAAGCATGACCAGCTTCACCGTGAACGGCGAGCCCATCCATTACCGGATGGACCCGGAGACGCCCCTCCTGTGGGCGCTCCGTGACGCATCCAATCTGACGGGGACCAAATATGGCTGCGGCGCGGGCCAGTGCGGCGCGTGCACGGTCCATGTCGATGGCGTGCCGCGCCGCTCGTGCCAGGTGCCGATCGGCGCGATCGAGGGCGCGTTCGTGACCACGATCGAAGGCCTGTCGAACGACCGGGGCCATCCGCTCCAGCAGGCGTGGGTGGCCGAGGGCGTGCCGCAATGCGGCTATTGCCAGTCGGGAATGATCATGGCCGCCGCGGCATTGCTCGCCCGCACGCAGTCGCCGAGCGACGCGCAGATCGACGAGGCGATCACCAACCTCTGCCGCTGCGGCACCTATCCGCGCATCCGCCGCGCGATTCAGCGCGCGGCGGGCGCGATGCGAACCGGCGGCGCGCTGACCGCCGCCCCGCCGCCGCATATCGATCCCGAGGATGCCGCCGCCGCCGTCCCTGCTCTCTCCCCGCCGCCACGCCGCTAACTTTCTGGATGCTGACAAGCGAGTTCAGCGTTCGATCAGCGCCAGCGGACCACAAAGCGCCATGCCGGGGCGAGTCCGCACCCGGCGAGGAGACAAGACATGGAGAGGTTGCGTCGCAGTCTGCTGGCCACCGCCACCCTGATCGCCTGCATTCCGGCGGTCCTTCCCGCCCAGAATCCCGACGCGCGCCCGGAGCGGGGCCGTTCGACGCAGACGGAGGCCTATTCACGCGGCGGGCCTGACCGCTGGCAACGCGCGCAATCGCGGCCCACGCCGACGGCGGAGCGGCCCGAACGCCGCTGGCAGCCCGAAGCGGGCCGCGGAATGGCGCCACCCGACCGCCCGCGCGGGCCGGATGCACGTCCCGCATCGCCCGCCGCCGGCGCGCCCACGGCGCAAATGGCACCCGACTTTCGCCAGCCGCGCCCCGATCGCGGTGACGCCGCGCGCTGGAACCGGGACCGGTCCGACGACCGGCGGCGCTGGGACGGCGACGGGCGCCGCGATCAGACACGCCGCCCCGACCGGCCCGACGGCCGCCCCGGATGGGACAATGACCGCCGCGTCGACCGCCGCGATTGGCGCGGCGATGAGCAGCGCCGCTGGGCCGATGCGCGACGCGGGGACAATGACCGGCGTTGGCAGGATGGCCGCCGCTGGGACGGGGACCGTCGCTGGAACGGCGATCGGGATTGGGACCGGGGCCGCAATGGCTGGAACCGCCCGGGGTACCGCGCCGACTGGCGCAACGACCGCCGCTATGACTGGCGTTCGTGGCGCAACACGCACGGATCGATCTACCGCTTCCGCTACGCCGCGCCGCGCCAGTGGGGCTATGGCTATCGCCCCTTCTATCGGGGCGCGTTCCTCCAGCCGTTCTTCTACACGTCCAGCTACTGGCTGGCCGATCCGTGGGACTATCGCCTGCCGCCCGTCTCGGGCCCCTATCGGTGGGTCCGCTATTATGACGACGTGCTGCTGGTCGACATCAACACCGGCGAAGTGATCGACACGATCCAGGATTTCTTCTGGTAATCGCTGGCGCGGCGTTTCGGCCAAGAAACGCCGCGCCAATCCTTTCCGGTTGCTGACCAACAGATTCCAAATCGGTTCACCGAATCAGCAATAGATAAGTATTCGACGGAGCCGCCCCCCGGTGTCCGCCGACATGAGGTCCGAGGAGAAGATGATGCGTACAGCAATTCTCGCCACGCTGCTGGCCGCCGCCACTGTCATGCCGACCGTCGCCCAGGCCCAGACGTCCGAACTACGCCATGACCGCCGAGAGATCCGCGACGAGCGGCGCGATTACCAGCAAGCGCTTCGTCATGGGGATCGACGCGACGTTCGCGAGGCGCGGCGCGACTATCAGGACGCCCGCCGCGAATATCGCGACGACTGGCGCGATTATCGCCGCCGCAACCCCGCGCTCTACCGGGCCGGCCGCTATTATGGCCCGTCGGGCTATCGCTATCGCCCGGTTGCCGCCGGTTATCGCTTCCAGCCCGCTTATTACGGCCAGCGTTACTGGGTCGATCCCTATCGCTACCACCTGCCGCGTCCCGCCGCCGCCCAGCGCTGGGTGCGCTACGGCAACGACGTGGTGCTGGTGAACGTCCGCAGCGGCCTGGTCGTCCGCAGCTATTCGGGCTTCTTCTACTAAAGCTTCGGTTTGTCAGTAGCGTAGCGTACGGGGCCGGGCGGCGACGCCCGGCCCTTGGCGCGTGACTCTGCGGCAGCCGATGGGCCGGTCGTGCCTAGTCGATCCGGCCGAAGGGCATGAGCGTCCGCGCAAGCTGGGCGGCGGCACGCCCATCGCCGTTGCGAAGGGGGATCAGCACCGCCTCCGCATTGCGCCGTGCGATCCGGTCGATCGGGGTGGGCGCCGCGCCCGCGACCGCACGCTCGGCAAGCTGGCGCGCCTTGGCCACGTCCTTGGGGTCGTGCCGGATCGTGAGCAGGGCTGCGAAGCCATTGAAGAAGGCGCGGCTGCCGCCCAACGCGACCGACCGGTTGAGCGCCTCCAGCCCCGTTTCCTTGCGTGCCTTGAGCAGGGTCGACGCGAGAAAGCCCATGTCGACCGTGTCGAGATGCCAGGCCGCCAGCGCAAGCTGCCCTTCGGGGTCACGCGGGAAGGCGGCGGCGAATTGTTCGAACACGTGGCGCGCGGCGCGCGCGTCGCCTGGCGAACGGGCGAGCCTTGCGCGATAGCCGAGCGCCACCCCCCGCTGCAGCACCGCCTCGCGATCCCTGGGATCGGCGCGCAGTTCGGCCTCCGCCTGCGCCAGCGCCTGATCAACGAGCTTGCGCGCGACGCCCTTGTCGGTGGTGGCGAAGGCGGCCTGCGTCAGCAGCTCGCGCGGCGTCGCGGCACAGACGGGCGCCGCGACGAGCATCACGGCCGCGATCGGGGTAGGCATCCTCATGAAAGGATCAACCGATCGCGCCCGTGAAACGATCCATCACGCAGCCCTGGCAAGCGCTTCGGCGATCAGCGCGCGGCTGTTGGCGAGCCCGTAAAGCGCGATGAAGCTGCCCATGCGCGGTCCCTGTTCCGACCCAAGCAGCGTTTCGTACAGCACCTTGAACCAGTCGCGCAGCCGTTCCTGCCCGTAATGACGCTTGCCGACTTCGTAGACCTCGTTCTGCGCCGTCGCGGCCAGATCGTCGGGCCCGAGCGTGGCGAGCCGGGCGTCGAGATCGCCGAGCGCGACCGCCTCCTCCGCCGTCGGCGCGCGCCGCCGGAGCGTGGGCGCGATCACGTCGCGATGATAGGCAAGCGCGTGGCCGATCAGCGCGTCGAGCGCGGGATGCTCCACGCCCGGATGATAAGCGCGCAGATAGTCCCACACCACGCTGGGATCGGCATCGCCGATCACGCCGACGAGGTTGAGCAGCAGCCCGAACGTCACGGGCAACGGCGCGGCCGGCACGGCGCCATCATGGATGTGGTGGACGGGATTGCCGAGCTTCTGCGGCAGCCCCTGCCCCGGATAATCGGCGACCGATTTCCAGTAATCGTCCACCGCGCGCGGGATCACGCCGAGATGGAGCTGCTTGGCGCGCTTGGGCTCGCGATAGATGAAGTAAGCGAGGCTTTCGGGCGGGCCGTAGGTCAGCCATTGTTCGATCGACAGGCCGTTGCCCTTCGACTTGGAGATCTTCTCGCCGCGCTCGTCGAGGAACAGCTCGTAGACCAACGTCTCGGGCTTGCGCCCGCCGAGGATCTGGCAGATCCGCCCGCCAAGCTGCGCGCTGTCGATCAGGTCCTTGCCATGCATCTCGTAATCGACGCCGAGCGCGGCCCAGCGCATGCCCCAGTCGGGCTTCCACTGGAGCTTGGCGCGCCCGCCGAGTACTGACTGCTCGATCCGTTCGCCCTCGTCGACGAAGGCGACGATCCCCGCTTCCGCATCGACCACCTCGACCGGCACCTGCAGCACCACCCCGCTCTTGGGGCTGATCGGCAGCACGGGCGAATAGGTCGCGCGCCGTTCCGCACCCAAAGTGGGCAGCATGACGCCCATGATCGCTTCGTAATGGCGCAGCACGCCGCGCAGGGCTTCGTCGAAGCGGCCGCCCTGATAATATTCGGTCGAGGACGCGAACTCGTAGTCAAAGCCGAAGCGGTCGAGGAAGTCGCGCAGCATCGCGTTGTTGTGGTGCGCGAAGCTTTCATACTTGCCGAACGGATCGGGGATGCGGGTCAGCGGCTTGCCCAGATGTTCGGCCAGCATCTCCCGGTTGGGCACGTTGTCGGGCACCTTGCGCAGCCCGTCCATGTCGTCCGAGAAAGCGAGCAGGCGGGTCGGGATGTCCGACAGCGCGGCGAAGGCGCGGCGCACCATCGTCGTCCGCAAGACTTCCTGAAAGGTGCCGATATGCGGCAGGCCCGAAGGCCCGTAGCCGGTTTCGAACAGGATGTGCCCCTTGGCCGGCGTGCCGTCGGGATAGCGCGCGAGCAGCTTGCGTGCCTCCTCATACGGCCACGCCTTGGAGGCGAGCGCGGCCTCGCGAAGCTCGTTTGTCATTTGTTCCATAATCTAATAGCCTTGGCATCCAGCCCTTATGGAAGGCGCCGGCCGGTGCAAAGCGCTTTCCGAGAAGGAGAGGTGGACGATGGAGATCCTGCCCCCGGGCCACGCCTTGCCCGCGCTGCGCGTGATCCGGCCCGAGCGGATGGCGGAACGAACCGCCTACGAGGCGCGACCAGGCCTGCGCGCGCTGCCGTCGGGCACGCTTGCCGTGGGCACGTTCGCGGGGCTGCAGGTGTGGACGCTTACCATCCTGTTGTGGGCGATCTGGTGGCCGCATCCGATCAGCACGGGCGACTATCTCTTTTCGATCGGCGCGAGCGCGCTGCTCGGCGGGCTGGTGATCGGCGTCGTGCTGCTCCTGCTGCGTCGTTATCCCGGCTTCCTGCTGGCGGTGCTGCGCGCGCCGTTCGTGCGGCTGACCGTCACCGACCGCCGCATCCTGTGGAGCCTGCCCTGGTCGCGCCGCCCGTTGATGGAAATCGGGCTTGAGCGGGTGATGGGCGGCATTCTGGGGCAGGTCGATCCGCGCGGATACGGCAATGCGGCGGTGGTGCTGGTGCCGGGCGATCCCTCGGCCGACATTGACGGCAACATCCATTTCGATCGGCTGCCCGACGTGCAGACGTTCGTCGCCGCGCTTCGCGGCTGAAGCGGTGCCAGTTTACGCTTCGTGATAAACCCCGCGATCGATCTGCCCGCGCTGCACGCCACGCATGGCGGCATCTGGCTCGCGACGCCGGACGGCGACACGCGCGCGATCGGGCGCGGCGCCGCGACCGCGTTCGCGGCCGAGACGCCGACCATCCTGCTCAACGCTCCGCTGGTCGCGGCGCGGCTGGGCTTGAGCGAGCTGTCGGGACTCGACCTGCTTGAATTGTTCGCCTTCGTTCACCCGGCGCGCTTCGCCGTTCCCACCCCGGCTGGCCTGGCGCGCGCGCTGGGCCTTGCCCCCCCGGCCGACGATGCGGACGCCCCTGCATTTCTCCGATGCGCGGCCAACACCTTGCTCGCGACGCTCGCACAGGCCGACTGGCCCGAGCGCGAAGGCGCGTGGACCGCCGCGCAGGGCCTCGGCCGCTTACGCTGGCCGTGGGCGGCGCTGGCAGCGACGCGCATTCCCCGGCCGGCCGAAGCCGAGCGCTGGCTGTTCTCCAAATTGCCGCAGTGGGAGGAAAGCGCCCCGCGCCCCGACCCGCGCCCGCACCGGCTGGACGAGGAAGAAACGCTCGACCATCTCGCCGGCCTCGTCGGGCAGGGCGCCGAGCCGCGCGAGGGCCAGCGCGACTATGCCGCCGCCGCCGCCCGCGCATTCGATCCGCGCGAGGACGAAGGACGCCCGCACCTGCTGCTGGCCGAGGCCGGGACGGGCATCGGCAAGACGCTCGGCTATCTGGCGCCGGCCTCGCTCCATGCCGCGCGCGCCGGCGGCACCGTCTGGATCTCGACCTATACCAAGGCGCTTCAGCGTCAGCTCGCGGCGGAGACCGTGCGGCTTTTTCCCGACCCGGCGGAGCGGCGGCGCAAGGTCGTGGTGCGCAAGGGGCGCGAAAATTATCTCTGCCTGCTTAATCTGGAGGATGCCCTGCAGGGTGGGTTCCAGAATCGCGCGGCGGTGCTGGCGCAGCTTGTCGCGCGCTGGGCCGCCTATACGCGCGACGGCGACATGGTCGGCGGCGACCTGCCCGGCTGGCTCCCGACCTTGTTCCGCCGCGCCGGATCGACCGCGCTGACCGACCGGCGCGGCGAGTGCGTCTATGCCGGCTGCCCGCATTACCGGAAATGCTTCATCGAACGCGCGGCGCGCGCCTCCGACGAGGCGGACATCGTCATCGCCAACCACGCGCTGGTGATGATCGTCGCCGAGCGCCGCCGGCTGGAGGGACGCGCGCTCCAGCGGATCGTGTTCGACGAGGGGCATCACCTGTTCGATGCCGCCGATTCGACCTTTTCGACCGCGCTCACCGGACAGGAAGCGATCGAGCTGCGGCGCTGGATCATGGGCCCGGAGGCGAAGGCGCGCGGCCGGCGGCGGGGGCTGGCGGCACGTCTGCTCGACGTCGCCTCCTATGACGAGGAAGGCGCGCGCGCGATCGAACAGGCGGTGGCAGCGGCGCGCGAACTGCCGGGCGACGGCTGGCTCGGCCGGCTGGCGGAAGGGCTGCCGCTCGGCCCGGTCGAGACGCTGCTCGCGGCGGCGCGCGCGACCACCTACGCCCGCGCGAGTGCCGCCGATGCTGGCTAGGCGATCGAGACGCCGGCGGCCGAGCTCGACCCGGCGCTGATCGAGGCGGCGGCACCGGCCGCCGAGGCGCTGGAGGCGCTGGTCCGCCCGATGGCACGGCTGCGCGCGCGCCTGCAGGCGGTGCTGGAGGACGCGACCGACTGGCTCGACAGCGCGGCGCGCGCGCGGGTCGATGGCGCGATTTACGGGCTGGGCCATCGCGCGGCGATGCTCGGCGGGTGGATCGCGCTGCTGACCCGGATCGGCGGCCCGGTCGATCCCGACTTCGTCGACTGGCTGGTGGTCGACCGGGTCGAGGGGCGCGAATATGATATCGGCCTCCACCGTCATTGGCTCGACCCGACCCGCCCGCTCGCGGAAACGGTGCTGAAGCCCGCGCACGGCCTGCTCGTCACTTCCGCCACCCTGCGGGGCGGCGAGACGTGGGACGCCGCCGACGCGCGCAGCGGAGCATTGCATCTCGATCGTCAGCCGATGCGCTTCGCGGTCGACTCGCCGTTCGATTATGCGGGCCAGGCCGAGGTGTTGATCGTCACCGACATCAAGCGCGGCGACACGGCCGCGTTGGCCGGGGCCTATGCCCGGCTGATCGAGGCGGCGGGTGGCGGGGCGCTGGGCCTGTTCACCGCGATCCAGCGGCTGCGTGCGGTCCATGCCCGCATCGCCGACCGGTTGGCGCGCGAGGGGCTCCCGCTCTACGCGCAGCATGTCGACCCGATCGACACGGGCACGTTGATCGATATCTTCCGCGACGATCCGCATGCCAGCCTGCTCGGCACCGACGCGCTGCGCGACGGCGTCGACGTGCCCGGCGAGTCGCTCCGGCTGGTGGTGATGGAAGGCGTGCCATGGCCGCGCCCGACCACGCTTCACGCCGCGCGACGCGCCGTGGGCGGCGGAACCGCGCATGACGACCGGATCGTGCGCGCGCGGCTGGCGCAGGCATTCGGCCGGCTGATCCGCCGGGCCGACGATCGCGGCATGTTCGTGCTGCTGTCGGCCGCGACCCCGTCGCGCCTGCTCGATGCCTTCCCACGCGGCGTCCCCATCACGCGCGTCACGATGGAGTACGCGGTGAGCCGAGTCGCGACGCGGCTTTCCTCCACCGCGCCTTTCGGGCACTCTGTCGGCGGAGAGATTTTGCCGGGGTAAGGATGAAGAGGCTGACGCTGCTGCGCCACGCCAAGTCGGGGGAGGATCCCGAGGCCGCGCGCGATTTCGATCGCCAGCTCAACGCCAAGGGGCGGAGGGCCGCGCGCACCGTGGGCCGCCACATGCGCGACGAAGGGCTGCAATTCGACGCGGTCATCGCCTCCCCCGCCACGCGGGTTGCCGAAACGCTGGAGGAAGTGGCGGCGGGCTACGGCCGCAGCCTTGATCCGGTATGGGAGCGCCGCATTTACCTCGCCTCGCCTGATGAACTGCTCGACGTGGTGCGCGACGTGCCGGACGATGCCGACAGCCTGCTGCTCGCGGGCCATAATCCCGGACTCGAACAGCTGGTCCTGCTGCTCGTACCGCAGGACCAGGAGGGGGCGCGGGGCGAGGTCGCGCGCAAATATCCGACCGGCAGCCTCGCCGAGTTGCAATTCGATGTTGCGTCATGGGCGGACATCGCGCCGGGACACGGCGCGCTGACGCGGTTCGTGCGTCCGCGCGATCTCGATCCCGAGCTCGGGCCCGAATTTGCGTGAATGAACCGCAATTGCGTCGCGCCGGCCCGGCGGATGCGGGGCGGCTGTCGCTGCTCGGCGGCGCGACCTTCCTGCTCGCCTTCGCCCACGATCATCCCGGCGACGCGCTGGTCGACCATGTCGCGAAAGAGCATAGCGTGGAGCGTTATTCGGCGCTGCTCGCCGATCCGGATTGCGCCATCTGGCTGGTCGAGACGACGCTCGGTGCCCCGATCGCCTATGCGGTGATGACGCCGCCGGAGGTCGATTGCGCCCATGACGCGTCCGACCTGGAGCTCAAGCGCATCTACGTGCTCGACCCCTGGCGAGGGGGCGGGTGGGGCGAGACGTTGATCTCCGCCGTGCAGGAGGAGGCACGTCATCGGGGTGCGCGCCGGCTGCTCCTGTGCGTCTACACCAGCAACCTGTCGGCACAGCGTTTCTATGCCCGACAGGGGTTCGCCGATACGGGCTACGGCCAGCAATTCTACGTTGGCGCGATCGCGTTCGACGACCGGATCTGGGCGAAGGCCCTGTAAGGGGGCCCCGCCCGTCGTGATCCGACGTTTCGGCTAGCGGCAGCGTACGTCCTGGTTGCGATCGATCGCCCGGCCCGCCGCCGCGCCACCAGCCGCACCGAGCAGCACGCCCAGCACTTCCGACCGCCCGGAGGTGAGCGCCGCGCCGAGCGCGCCGCCCGCGATGCCACCCACGATCAGACCCGTGGTCCCGTCATTGCGGCGGCAATAATAACGCCCGTCCTGCCCGCGATAGACCCGGTCGTTCCGGCTCAGCCGGCGCTCGCGGTAACGTGCATCATCCCGGTAATAACGGTCGGCATAATAGTCGCCATAGGCCGGGTCGGGGTGGTTGTAGTCGTACATGCGGTAATTGGGCCGCCCGCCGGCCCCGCCACCATAGGTCGAACAGCCGCTGATGACCGTCGCAGCCGCCAGCAGGGCTATCGTTGTCTTGCGCATCCTCTCTCTCCCTGTTCGGGTCGTGAACGGGCAATGCGCGGACGATGATTTGGTTGCGGGGGTGCAACAAGGGCGCCGGGGTCGCCCGACGCCCTCGCGATGGTCAGTTCTGGATGAAGGCGAGCAGATCGGGGTTCACCACGTCGGGATGCGTGGTGCACATTCCGTGCGGCAGGCCGTCATAGCTCTTCAGCGTGCCGTTCCGCAGGAGCTTCACCGAAAGCGGCGCGGAGTCGGCATAGGGCACGATCTGGTCGTCGGTGCCGTGCATCACCAATACGGGCACGTCGATCGCCTTCAGATCGTCGGTGAAGTCGGTTTCGGAAAAGGCCTTGATGCAGTCGTAATGCGCCTTGGCGCCGCCCATCATCCCCTGGCGCCACCAATTCCAGATCACGCCCTGATCGACTTTCACCCCTTCGCGATTGTAGCCGTAAAAGGGCCCGGTCGGCACATCGACGAAGAATTGCGCACGATTGTCGGCGGTCGCCTTGCGGAAGCCGTCGAACACCTCGATCGGCAGCCCGCCCGGATTGGCGTCGCTCTTCACCATGATCGGCGGCACCGCCCCGATCAGCACGGCCTTGGCGACGCGGCCGGGCTTCGCGCGCGCGACATAGTGCGCCACTTCGCCGCCGCCGGTGGAATGGCCGATATGGACCGCGTCCTTCAGGTCGAGATGGTCGGCCAGCGCCGCGACATCGGCGGCATAGGTATCCATCTCGTTGCCGTCCCACGTCTGGGTCGACCGGCCATGTCCGCGGCGGTCATGCGCGATCACTCGATAGCCGTGGCCCAAGAAGAACAGCATCTGGTTGTCCCAGTCGTCCGCGCTGAGCGGCCAACCGTGATGAAAAACGATCGGCTGCGCATCGCGCGGGCCGAGGTCCTTGTAATAGATTTCGGTTCCGTCGCTGACCGTCACATAAGGCATGGCCGTGGTTCCTCACTCTCGCGGCGCGAGCCGTTGCGCCGCCAGAACATTGCGTCACGTCCGCGAGTCGCGGAAGCGGCAAAGATCGCAACCGATCGATGACGATTGTTGGCGGATCCTCATAGATACGAAAAAGGCATAGGCGCGAAAAAGGCGTCCGGATCGCTCCGGACGCCCCCTTTCCTCCTCGATCGTGTGGGCGATCAGGCCGAATAATACATGTCGAACTCGACCGGGCTCGGCGTCATCTCCCAGCGGGCGACCTCCGGCCACTTGAGCTCGAGATAGGATTCGATCTGGTCCTCGGTGAACACGCCGCCCTTGGTCAGGAAGGCATGATCCTCGGCCAGGCTGTTCAGCGCCTCGCGGAGCGAACCGCACACCGTCGGGATCTCCTTCAGCTCCTCCGGCGGCAGGTCGTAGAGGTTCTTGTCCATCGCCTCGCCCGGGTGAATCTTGTTCTCGATCCCGTCGAGGCCGGCCATCAGCAGCGCCGCATAGCAGAGATACGGATTGGCCATCGCGTCGGGGAAGCGGAACTCGACCCGCTTCGCCTTGGCGCCCGCGCCATAAGGGATGCGGCACGAGGCCGAACGGTTGCGCGCCGAATAGGCCAGCAACACCGGCGCCTCGTAGCCCGGCACCAGCCGCTTGTAGCTGTTGGTGGTCGGGTTGGTGAAGGCGTTGAGCGCCTTGGCATGCTTGATGACGCCGCCGATGAAATACAGGCAGATGTCGCTCAGGCCCGCATAGCCGTTGCCGGCGAACAGCGGATTGCCCTTGTCCCAGATCGAGATGTGGGTGTGCATGCCCGAGCCGTTATCCTTGGCGATCGGCTTCGGCATGAAGGTCACGGTCTTGCCGTAGGCCTGCGCCACCTGCCACACGACATACTTGTAGATCTGCATGCGGTCGGCGGTCTGGACGAGCGTGCCGAAGGTCAGGCCCAGCTCATGCTGCGCGGCGGCGACCTCGTGGTGGTGCTTGTCGCACGGCAGGCCCATTTCGAGCATGGTCGACACCATCTCGCCACGGATGTCGACCGCGCTGTCGACCGGCGCGACCGGGAAATAGCCGCCCTTAGCGCGCGGACGGTGGGCGAGGTTGCCCTCCTCATACGCCTTGCCGGTGTTGGTCGGCAGTTCGATATCATCGATCTTGTAGTAGGATTCGGCGTAGTTCGTGTCGAACTGCACGTTGTCGAACATGAAGAATTCGGCTTCCGGCCCGACATAGACGGTATCGCCGATGCCCAGCGTCTTGACGTAGTCCTCAGCGCGCTTCGCGGTCGAGCGCGGATCGCGGGCATAGAGTTCGCCGGTCGACGGCTCGACGATGTCGCACACCAGGATCAGCATCGGCGTCGCCGAGAACGGATCGATCCACACCGCGTCCAGATCCGGCTTCAGGATCATGTCGCTCTCGTTGATCGCCTTCCAGCCCTCGATCGAGCTGCCGTCGAACATGAAGCCGTCGTTGAGTTCGTCCTCCCCGACCACGCCGGCCACCATCGACAGATGCTGCCACTTGCCCTTCGGATCGGTGAAGCGGAGGTCGACCCACTCGATCTCCTTGTCCTTGATCATCTTCAGAACGTCGGACGCCTTGTTCGCCATCGTAGAAAGCCCTTCCCGCTAAAGCCCCTGAAGTTTCGCGGCCGTGGAGGCCGCCTGCGCATAACCGCGCGGATCATTTAGACCGCGTCGGAATCCCTTTCCCCCGTGCGGATGCGCACCGCCGTATCGATCGTGGTGACGAAGATCTTGCCGTCGCCGATCCGCCCCGTCTGTGCTGCGTTCTGGATCGCTTCAACCACGCGCTCCGCGAGGCTGTCGTCGACGACGACTTCCAGTTTCACCTTCGGCAGGAAATCGACCACATATTCCGCGCCGCGATACAGCTCGGTATGGCCTTTCTGACGGCCGAAGCCGCGCGCTTCGATGACCGTGATCCCGCTGACGCCGACATCGTGCAGCGCCTCCTTCACCTCATCGAGCTTGAACGGCTTGATAATGGCTTCGATCTTCTTCACCCGTGCCCTCCGCTCGCTCAGCCTTCAATAAGCGTGCCATGCAAGGCCACGCAAGCGACACACCCCTGTCCCGTCACAGATTGCGGGGCATTGCTCGCAAAAGCAGCATTCCGACGATATGCTGCCCGATCGGCGGGCAGATTTTCCGACGCTCGCCCTGCTTTCCGCGACTCGCCGGCCCGGGAATCCTATTTCGCGGTGACGATCAGTTCGATCCGGCGATTGCGCGCGCGGCCTTCGGGCGTCGCATTGTCGGCGATCGGCTCGGCCAGCCCGCGTCCGATCGTGGTGATCCGGCGCGGGGCGATCCCGCCCTGGCTCAGCAATTGCTTCATCCGCTCCGCGCGCGCGCGGGACAGGGCCAGGTTGCGCTCAGGCGCGCCGTCATTGTCGGTATGGCCGACGATCGTGACCCTCGCCTTCGGATAGGCGCGCAGGATCTGCTGCACGGCGTACATCGTCCGCACGGTGGCGGGGTTGGGGCGCGTCTGCCACGGCTGAAACTCGTTGCCCGGGAAACGGAACAGGCGCGGGGCCGGATCGGGGGACGCGAGAAACAGCGCGAGCTGCTCCTCGACCGAGCCCGGCTGCACCGCGATCGCACTGTCGGGAAGGAGAATCAGCTTGCCCGCCTGGGTCTGCGGCGCGGCCGCCTCGGCCTCGCTCGCGGTCACGGACGAATCGCAGCCGCCCTGCATCACCAGGAGCACCGCCAGGGCGGTCACCGCGATAATCCTGCTGCCAATCATGCGCCCACCTCGATGCATCTATACCGCCCGGTATCGAATATGGAAACCTCTTTCGCACATGCAACATGACATTACGACGATGCTGGCGCGCAGCGACCGGACAGGCGTAGACAGATGCGCCGCCCGCGCGCGGTGACGATCGAGGATATGATGACGACACTTTCCCGCCGCGATGCCCTGACCTCTGCCGCCGCACTGGCCGTGCTCGCGGCCGCTCCCCAAGGCGCACCCGCGCAGACGGCCTCCGCCGGCTGGGATTTGACCGATCTCTACCGCAGCGACGCCGACTGGGCCGCGGAACGCGCGGCTGTCGCCGGCCGTCTGTCGGCGCTTTCGGCGTTCAAGGGCAGACTGGGCACCGCGGAGGGTTTTGCCGGCGCACTTCGGCTCCATTCCGAACTCGGCCTGAAGGTCGCGCGCCTCTACACCTATGCCAGCCTCAAGGCGGACGAGGATCTGCGCGTGGCGGCGAACCAGGAACGGCGGCAGGTCGCGACCGACCTCTATACCGCTTATGGCGAGGCCGGGTCGTGGATCGATCCCGAGTTGCTGGCGGTGGGCAAGCCGACGATCGACCGCTTCTTCGCGGCCGACCCAAGCCTCTCCCGCTTCCGGTTCCAGGTCGACGACGTGCTGCGCCTGGCCGGACATACGCTGTCGCCCGAAGGCGAGGCTTTGCTGTCCGCCGCCGCCGCCCCGCTGGCCGGACCGCAGGATGTGCGCGACCAGCTGACCGCGTCGGACATTCCCCGTCCGACCGTGACGCTGTCCACGGGGCAGACCGCCACGCTCGACGATCAGGGCTACACGCTGCAGCGCGCGGCCCCCAACCGGACCGACCGCAAGCTGGTGTTCGATGCGTTCTGGGGGAGCTATGCCAAATTCGAAAATTCGCTCGGCGCGGCGCTTGCCGCGAAGGTCAAGGGCGACATCTTCGCCGCCAAGGCGCGCAAATATGGCAGCGCGCTGGAGGAGGCGCTGGCCGGCCCCAACCTGCCCGAAGCCGTCTATCGCACGCTGATCGCGGAGACGAATGCGGGCCTGCCCGTGCTGCACCGTTATTTCGATCTGCGGCGGCGGATGCTGAAGCTGCCCGACATCGCTTATTACGACATCTACCCTCCGCTCGTGTCGCTCGACCGGAAATTCCCGCTGGCCGAGATGCGGACGTTGACGATGGAGGCGGTGCGCCCGCTCGGCCCCGATTATGTCCGCCTGTTCGGGGAGGCGAGCGCGAAGAAATGGATGGACCCGCTGCCCCGCCCCGGCAAGCAGTCCGGCGCCTACATGCAACCCGGCGCCTATGAGGTGCACCCCTATCTGCTGCTCAACCTGAGCGATCAGTATGACGGGCTCACCACCTATGCCCACGAATGGGGGCATGCGATGCACTCGCTGCTCGCCAATGCCGCGCAGCCGTTCGAACTCGCCAATTACCCGACCTTCACCGCCGAGATTGCGTCGACCGGCCACGAAATCTTCCTCGCCCGCCTGATGCTGGCCAAGGCGCGATCGCGCGAAGAGAAGCTCTTCTACCTCGGCCAGCTGATGGAAACCTTCCGCGGCACTTTCTTCCGCCAGGCGATGTTCGCCGAATTCCAGCTCGCCATCACCGATCTCGCACAGAAGGGCGAGGGGCTGTCGGGCGCGCGGATGAGCGCGATCAACCTCGACCTGCTCAAACGCTATCATGGGCCGAATTTCACGATCGATCCGGCCTATGGAATTGAATGGGCCTATATCCAGCATTATTATTTCGGCTTCTACGTCTTCCAATATGCCACATCGATCACGGCGGCGAACTTCCTGGTCGATCGGGTGCTCAAGGGCGGGGCGAGCGAACGCGACGCCTATCTCGCGGTGCTGAAGGCCGGCGGATCCGACCATGGCTATGCCATCCTGAAGAAGGCCGGGCTCGATATGGCGACGCCCGCGCCCTACCGCACCCTGGTCGCCACCTTCGCGGACATCCTCGATCAGGCGGAGAAACTGCTCGGCTGAACCCGGCATCCGGAACGGGCGGAGGCCGTGCGGGGTTCTCCCGGCTTCCCCCGTTTCAGGAGTTTTCCATGACCAAGGCGCTCATCATCGCCACCGACGGGTTCGAGCAGTCGGAACTGTTCGAGCCGCGCCAGGCCCTGCTCGACGCCGGCGTCGAGGTCACGCTCGCCAGCCCCAAGCGCGATCCCATCCAGGGCATGGAGCATGACGAGAAAGGCGACACGATCACGCCCGACGCGCTGCTGGGCGAGGTGAAGGCCGAGGATTACGACACGCTGGTGATCCCAGGCGGCGTCGGCAACCCCGACAAGCTGCGCATGGAACAGGATGCGATCCGGCTGGTGCGCGACTTCGTCGCCGCCGGGAAGCCCGTCGCCGCCATCTGCCACGGCCCGTGGCTGCTGGCCGAGGCCGAGGTGATCGACGGGCGCACGGTCACGTCGTGGCCGTCGATCCGCGCCGACCTGCGCCACGCAGGGGCGCTCGTGGTCGACCGCGAGGTGATCGAGGACGGCAACCTCATCACCAGCCGCAAGCCCGACGACATCCCCGCCTTCAACCGGGCGTTGCTGGCCAAGTTGGGGCTCGACGCGCGCGCGACGGCCTGATCCCTGTCAGGCGACCCCGTGGGCGCGGAAATGCGCGAGCATCAGCGCCCATCCGTCCTTCGCGGCGGCGGCATCGTAGGACGCACGATAGTCGGCATGGAAGCCATGCTCGGCCTCCGGATAGAGGCGGAGCGACGATCCGGACTTGCCGGCCTTGGCAAGCGCCTCGGTCATCGCGGTCACGTCGCTGGCCGGAATGCCCTGGTCCTTGCCGGCATAGAGGCCGAGCACGGGCGCGCGCAGCGCGGCGGCACGCGGGATGACCGTGCCCAGCCGCCCGTACCAGGCGACACCCGCCTTGATGTCGGGATTGTCGATCGCCGCGCGCCACACCACCGTACCGCCCCAGCAGAAGCCGGTGATGCCGATCGCGCCCGGCTTGGCGAACGCCTGGCCCTTCAGCCACGCCGTCACCGCGCGGACGTCGCCATCGACCTGCGTGTCGCCCGCCTGCGCCACGATCGGGCGGATCTGCGCGAAATCGCTCAGCGCGGGCAGATTGACGCCCGACCGATAGAAGAAATCGGGCGCGATCGCGACGTAGCCGAGCGCCGCAAGGCGGCGGCAGACATCCTTGATATAGTCATGGACCCCGAAAATCTCGTTCACGACGATGATCGCCGCATGCGCGCCCTTGCCCGCCGGACGTGCGACATAAGCCGGAAGCGGCTTGTCCGCTCCGTTCGGGATCAGTGCTTCCTCGATCGTCAGCCCGTCGGCCGGGGTCCGAATCGGCTTAGCGTCCTGCGCCAGCGCGGCGACGGCATAGCCCGCGAAGAACATCGAGACGGCGGCGCGGCGGCCGACATGAAGGTCGTGCGGCGCGGTGCCGTCGGGACGGGTCAGAGTCGGCATTGCGGGCACCCTCCAGCGCTCATGGCGCGGGAAGGCTAACCTACATGGCGACCCGCATCAACGCAGGGCGCCGTCAGATGGGCTGATGCGGCAGGTCGAGGCCCTTCAGGCTTTTCGTGAAGATCTCGCACCCGTCCTCGGTGATCCCGATCGAATGTTCGAACTGCGCCGACAGCGAACGATCGCGCGTCACCGCCGTCCAGCCGTCGTCGAGCACCTTCACGTCGGGCCGTCCGATATTGATCATAGGCTCGATCGTGAAGAACATGCCCGGCTTGAGCTCGGGCCCGGTCCCGGGCCGGCCGACATGCACCACCTCGGGCGCGTCGTGGAACAGCAGGCCGACGCCGTGCCCGCAAAAGTCGCGCACCACGCCATAACGATACTTTTCTGCATGCGTCTGGATCGCATGGCCGATGTCGCCCAGCCGCGCGCCGGGCTTCGCGGCGGCGATGCCCAGCATCAGGCATTCGTACGTCACCTCGACGAGCTTGCGCGCCTTGAGCGAGACATCGCCCGCCAGATAGGTACGGTTCGAGTCGCCATGCCATCCGTCGAGCAGCGGCGTCACGTCGACATTGACGATGTCGCCGTCCTTGATCGTCTTCGGCCCAGGAATCCCGTGGCAGACGACATGGTTCACGCTGATGCAGCTGCTGTGCGTATAGCCGCGATAATTGAGCGTGGCGGGAACCGCGCCGCCCGCCAGCGTCATGTCGTAGACGATACGGTCGATCTCCTCCGTCGTCACGC
Organism: Sphingomonas sp.; assembly: GCF_048594985.1. Classification (GTDB taxonomy): domain Bacteria; phylum Pseudomonadota; class Alphaproteobacteria; order Sphingomonadales; family Sphingomonadaceae; genus Sphingomonas_I. The sequence goes on from NZ_JBMDXG010000348.1 coordinate 33,190, forward strand.
CGGGGCGGATATGGGCACCCAGCGCGTCGAGGATTTCCGCCGCCAGCCGCCCGGCGCGGCGCATCCCCTCGAACCCCTCGGGGCCGTAGAGCTTGATCGCGCCCGTGCGCGCGACGGGCTCGCCCGCCGTCACCGTCTGATATTGAACCATGCGCCGGATATAGCGCCGGCGCGGCTAAATTTCCACTCGCCGCCCGGCGGGCGCGAAACCTAGAGCCTTGGGAACTTCAGCCCGCCATGGGCCGGCGGCGCGCTCGGCTCCAGCTCCGCCTCCTCGAACCGGCGCCAGCCATTGGGGCCTAGCCGCTCGATCGGCCGGTAGCGCACCTTGTACTGCATCCGCGCCGAGCCCTTCACCCAATAGCCGAGATAGACGTAGGGCAGGCCCACCGACCGTGCCCGCTGGATATGGTCGAGGATGATGAGCGTGCCGAGCCCGGGGCGATGTTCCAGATCGGGCTCGAAGAAGCTGTAGACCATCGACAGCCCGTCGGACTGCTGATCCGTGAGGCACGCCCCGACCAGCCGGCCCGGACGTCCATCGACCGACGGTTCGCGATATTCGACCATGAAGGTCGTGACCGGCGTCTGTTCGACCATGTCCGCGAAATCGAGCTCGTCCATCTCCGCCATGCCGCCGCCGGGGTGGCGCGCCGCGAGGTAGCGGCGGAGCAGCGCGAACTGTTCTTCGGTGGTCCATGGCGCGCACGCCTCGATCACCAGGTCCGAATGGCGGCGGAGCAGGCGCCGCTGGGTGGTGTTGGTCTTGAACTCGTCCGCCACCACGCGCACCGACACGCAGGCGTGACAATCGATGCAGCTCGGACGGTAGGCGACGCTCTGGCTGCGGCGAAATCCGATCCGTCCCAGCGCCTCATTGAGCTCGGACGCGTGAGTCCCGCTCAGTTCGGTGAACACCTTGCGCTCGGTCCGGCCCGGCAAATAGGGACACGGCGCCGGCGAGGTCACAAAAAAGCGCGGAAATTTGAATTGCGCACTCACTGTCGGACCAAGCCCCTCGCGCCCTGCATACCCCGCAAACGTTTATGCCTGCCGGAAAATGCGATGAAAAGGCGATTCACCACCTTTGATGGTTAAGGGCGCCCGCTTCCGCAACGGCCGGTCAGGCCAGCTCGACCGGGGTCACGTCATAGCCCTCGCCCCGGAGCGCGCCGATCAGGCGCTCGAGATGCGCCGCGTCGCGCGTCTCGCATTCGATGTCGGTGATCAACCCCTTGGCCGGCAAGGTCGAAAAGACGCGCTGGTGATAGACCTCGATGATGTTCACCTGCTCCTGATCGAACAGGCGCGCGACGTGATAGAGCGCGCCCGGCCGATCCTGCAACTTGATGCGCAGCCGTGCGAGCCGGCCCGAACGGGCAAGGTCGCGCAGCAGGACGTTCGCCAGCAGGCGCGGATCGATATTTCCGCCGCACAGGACGATGCCCACCGTCTTGCCCGCGAATCGCTCGGGATAGGCCAGCATCGCCGCCAGCCCCGCCGCGCCCGCCCCTTCGACCACCGTCTTTTCGATCTGCAGCAGCAGCGACACCGCCTGCTCCAGATGGCGTTCGGACACGAGCAGGATGTCGTCGACGATCCGTTCGATCATCTCGCCGGTGATCGATCCCGGCTCCTTGACCGCGATGCCTTCGGCCAGCGTATCGCCATGGCAGGGCAAGGCGGTGCCCTTGATGCGGTTGTACATCGACGGGTACAGCTCCGCCTCGACGCCGACCACCTCGATCCCCTTCGCCTTGGCGACCGTCGCGCAGCCGGAGATGAGGCCGCCGCCGCCGATCGGCACGATCAGCATGTCGATCGTCGGCGCATCCTCCAGCATCTCGATCGCGACCGTCCCCTGGCCGGCGATGACCTGCTCGTCGTTGAAGGGATGGACGATCGTCAATCCCTGCTCGGCCGCCTTCTCGCGGGCGAAGGCGAGCGATTCGTCGACATTCTCGCCCTGCAGGATCACGGTCGCGCCATGCCCCTCGGTCTGGCTGACCTTCACGTTGGGGGTGGACCGGGGCATCACGATCGTCACCGGAATGCCCAGCCGCGCGCCATGATAGGCGAGCCCCTGCGCATGGTTCCCGGCCGAAGCCGCGATCACGCCGCGCGTCCTGGCGCCTTCATCGAGCTGGAGCAATTTGTTGAGCGCGCCGCGCTCCTTGTAGGCGGCGGTGAACTGAAGATTCTCGAACTTCAGGTAGACGGTCGCGCCGGTGAGCTGGCCGAGCGTGAGGCTGACGAGCGTCGGCGTGCGGACGATCGCGGGGGCGATACGGTCATGCGCGGCATGCACGTCGTCGAGCGACACGGGAAGCGGTGTGTCCGTTTCGGACAGGGAAAGCGTGGCCATGGTCCCCGGCCCTAATCCCCCCGCCGCGCTTTTTGAACCCCGTGCGCTGGTACGTCGTCGCCAAGCGCCTTATGCGCGGCCGCATGGCAAAAGTCGCATTCATCGGCATGGGCGTGATGGGCGGGCCGATGGCGGGGCATCTCGCCGCCGCCGGGCACGCGGTCACCGTCTTCAACCGCTCCGAGGACAAGGCCGGCGCCTGGACCGCGCGCCACGGCGGAACGAGCGCGCCGACCCCGGCCGCCGCGGCCGAAGGCGCGGACGCGGTCTTCACCTGCGTCGGCGCGGACCATGATCTGGAGGAGGTGACGCTCGGCCGTGACGGCGCCTTCGGGGTAATGCGGGCGGGCACGCTGTTCGTCGATCACACAACCGTCTCGCCGCATATCGCGCGGCGGCTGGCGGACGAGGGGCGCGAGCGCGACCTGCTGGTGGTCGATGGGCCGGTGTCGGGTGGCCAGGCGGGCGCGGAGAATGGCACGCTGTCGATCATGTGCGGCGGCACGCGCGAGGCGGTCGAGCGCGCGCGCCCGCTGATGGAGGCCTATTCGTCGCGCATCGTCCATGTCGGCGAGGCGGGGGCCGGCCAGACGGCGAAGATGTGCAACCAGATCGCGATCGCCGGCGTCGTCCAGGGTGTCGCCGAGTCGCTGCGCTTCGCGCAGGCGGCCGGGCTCGACACCGCCAAGGTGTTCGACGCGATTTCGGCGGGCGCGGCGGGGAGCTGGCAGATGCAGAATCGCTGGGCGACGATGGCGCGCGACGAGTTCGACTTCGGCTTCGCGGTCGACTGGATGCGCAAGGATCTGGGGCTCGCGCTGGAGGAGGCGCGGCGCAACGGCGCGACCCTGCCGGTGACCGCGCTGGTCGACCAATTCTATGCCGAGGTGCAGCAGATGGGCGGAGGACGGCAGGACACGTCCTCGATTGTGCGCAGGCTCGGCCGATGATGCGCGGACCCGTGAAGATCGGCGCGCCGCTCGCGCTGCTCGCTTTCCTGCTCGCGGCCGCCCCGGCCGACGCGCGCAAGCGCCAGCCGCCGCCTCCCGAAATCCCCGTCACCGAGCAGGGGCTGGTCGACAACGTCAACGGCTATACGATCGATGCCCATGGCGCGCTGCTGCGCTTCAACGGCCTGCTGATCGACCGGAAGGGCCGCGTCGCCAAGCTGCTGAACGAAGGCGACGCACGCCCGCAGCGCCCCGATTTCCGCCTCGACGGGCAGGGCAGGACGATGCTGCCCGGGCTGTTCGACGCACACGGGCATGTGGCCGGGCTCGGCTCGCAGGCGCTCAGCCTCGACCTCAGCCGCACCGCCAGCCTCGCCGACGCGCAGGCCGCGCTCAAGGCCTATGCGGCCGAGAACCAGAACCGGGCGTGGGTCCGGGGTGGCGGCTGGAACCAGGAGCGCTGGGCGCTGGGACGATTCCCGACCGCCGCCGATCTCGATGCCGTCGTGAAGGACCGGCCGGTGCTGCTCGAACGGGTCGACGGCCATGCGCTGCTCGCGAATTCGGCGGCGATGGCGGCGGCGGGCGTGACCGCGAAGACGCCCGACCCCGCCGGCGGGCGGATCGAGCGGGATGCAAAGGGCAATCCCACGGGCCTGTTCGTCGACGCCGCGATGGCGCTGGTCGCGCGCGCCGCGCCCGCGCCGCTGCCGCGCGAGCGCGACGCCGCGATCGCCAAGGCGCAGGACATCCTGCTCGCCGACGGCATCACCGCCACCGCCGACATGGGGACCAGCGTCGAGGAATGGGAATCGATGCGCCGCCTGGGCGATACCGGGCGGCTGCGCATGCGGATCACCTCCTATGCCGGCGGGATCGACGCGCTGCTGACGGTCGCGGGATCGCAGCCGACGCCGTGGCTGTATGACGGGCGCCTGCGCATGATCGGCGTGAAGCTCTATGCTGATGGCGCGCTCGGCTCGCGCGGGGCGTGGCTGAAGCAGCCTTATGCCGACATGCCGTCGACCAGGGGCCTCCAGTTCCTCGACGATGCCAAGCTGCGCAACCTGATGAGCCGCGCGGCGATGGACGATTTCCAGGTCGCGATCCATGCGATCGGCGACGCGGCGAATGCGCAGGCGCTCGCCGCGATCGACGAGCTGGCGGAAACCTACAACGGCGACCGCCGCTGGCGCGTCGAACATGCGCAGATCGTCGATCCGGCCGATCTGGCCCGGTTCGCGCGCAACGGCACGATCGCGTCGATGCAGCCGACGCACGCCACGTCGGACCATGCCATGGCGGCCAAGCGTCTCGGCGCCGCACGATTGGCAGGCGCCTATGCGTGGAAGGCGATGCTCGACAATCGCGTACCTTTGGCATTCGGATCGGATTATCCGGTCGAGGATCCGAACCCCTTTGCGGGCCTCGCGGCGGCGGTGACGCGCGAGGATGCGGCCGGCGATCCCCCCGGCGGTTTTCTGCCCGAACAGCGGATCACGCTGACGCAGGCGCTCGCGGCCTTCACCACGGGCGCAGCCTATGCCGCGCGGATGGAGGATCGCGCCGGCAGCCTCGAGCCCGGGCATTTCGCCGACTTCATCCTGCTCGATCGCGATCCGTTCAAGATCGATGCGCGAACGCTGCGCGAGACGCGCGTGCTGGAAACCTGGATCGGCGGCGTCCGCGCCTGGGTCCGCAAATAGTCGCTAGCTGGCGTACTTGACCGAGCAACCGTAGGCGCGCGCCTGCCGGGTTGCGACCGGCCGCCCGGCCTTGAGATCGGTCAACGCCGCCAGCACCATATTCTTGGCCTTGGGCAGGTCGGCCACATCCGCGCTCGGAATGTCGTCGATGCCGCCGGCGTAAGCGAGCCTCCCGTCCGGCGCGATCACGAACATGTGCGGCGTGGTCCGCGCGCCGTAGAGCCGCCCGATCGCGCCATCGGGGTCGAGCAGATAGGCGCTCGTCACCGCCTTGGCCGAGCGGACGAAGCGGACCGCCTCCGGCCCCGACATGTGCCCCTGCTGTCCGGGCGCGCCCGAATTGACCGTCAGCCAGACCGCGCCGGCCGCGCGGGCGGCGGCCTGCGTCTTCTGCATATTGCCCTTGTAATGCTTCTGCACGAAGGGACAGCCTGGGTTGTTCCACTCGAGCACCACCGTCTTGCCGCGATAATCGGCGAGGCGGACGGTGCGGCCATCAGCAGCCTTAGCCGCGAAGTCAGGCGCAGGCCGACCGACCGCGGCTGCGGCGAAGAGGGCGGGCGCGGCACCGAGCGCCACGATCACGGCGATATAGGGCTTCATCACGAGTCTCCACCGGGCGGGCGATGGAATGTCTGCTCCGGACGGGCCGCGGTCAACCGCGGCTCGCGTCGCCAGGAAGAGACCTACAAAGTTTCTATAACGTGCGGTATAGATTTGCTCGATAGCGGCGCGGACAGGCGGCTCTACATCGGCGTCGATCCATTACGGGAGAAAAACGATGACCGACCTTACCAATCAAACCGCCCTCGTGACCGGCGCCTCGCGCGGCATCGGTCGCGCGACCGCGCTCAGCCTTGCCAAAGCGGGCGCGCGCACCATCATTCATTACAGCGCGAGCCGCGCCGCCGCCGAGAAGGTGGTCGAGGAAATCCGTGCCGCAGGCGGCCAGGCCGACCTGATCGGCGGCGATCTGGCCGCGCCCGACGGCGCGCACAAGCTGGCCGAAGCGGTGAAGGCGCTGGGCATCGAGCGCCTCGACATCCTCGTCGCCAATGCCGGTGTGGCCAACAGCGCGCCGATCGAGGAGCAGACGGTCGACGACTTCGACTTCCAGTTCGCGGTCAACGTCCGCGCGCCGTTCTTCCTGGTCCAGCAGCTGCTGCCGCTGCTGGGTGAGGGATCGCGCGTGATCCTGCTGTCGTCGGTCGTGGCGCGCGCCGCGTTCGAGGGGCTGTCGGCCTATTCGGCGACCAAAGGCGCGGTCGAGGTGCTGACCCGTACCTTCGCCAAGGAGCTTGGGCCGCGCGGAATTCGCGTCAATGCGATCGCGCCGGGGGCGATCGACACCGACATGGCGCAGGGCTTCCTCGGCAGCGAGGAGGGCCGCGACTATATCAAGGGCCTGCAGGCGCTGAAGCGGATCGGCCAGCCCGACGACATTGCCGATGCGGTGCTGTTCCTCGCGTCGGATCAATCGCGCTGGGTCGACGGGCGCTCGCTCGAGGTGAGCGGCGGCGCCAACCTCTGACCGCTTATCCGAGCCGCGCGAGCAGCCCCGGCGTCAGGACCTGGGGTAGTTCGCGCGGCTCGGCCCCGCCCGGCGGGTAATAAAGGTAGAAGGGCACGCCCGAGCGGCCATGCGCTTCGAGGAAGCGGCTGATGGCCGGATCGCCGCGCGTCCAGTCGCCCGACATCACCGCGACCTTCTTCGCCGCGAAGGCCTGCTTCACCTCCGCGCGCTCGATCGCGGCCTTCTCGTTGACCTTGCAGGTCAGGCACCAGTCGGCGGTGAAGTAGAGGAAGACCGGCCGCCCTTCCGCGCGGAGGGCGGCAAGCCGAGCCCCGTCGAACCGCTCCGCCCCTGCCGTCTGCGGCGTCGCCTCCACCGCCATCGGCGCAACACTGGTGACGATCAGCAAAGCGGCAGCAAGCGTGCCGCCGAGCGCCGGCAGCCAAGCGCCGGACGCGAGCCGGTGCTGGCGCCGCCCCGCCCACCACAATCCGAACGCGAGGAGCAGCGCGGCGGCGAGGCCGAGCGTCATTCCGTCCACCCCCGCCTGCCGCCCGAGGATCCAGGCAAGACCCAGCGCGGTGATCAGCATCGGCACCGCCAGGATGCGTCGAAACACGTCCATCCACGCGCCCGGCCGGGGCAACAGCCTGCGGAGCGCCGGCACGAAGCCGAGCAGCAGAAATGGCAACGCCAGCCCCAACCCTAATCCGATGAAGACGGCCATCGCCCCCGCCGCCGGCAGCAACAGCGCCGCGCCCAGCGCCACCCCCATGAACGGGCCGGTGCATGGAGTCGCGATGAACGCCGCGAGCGCACCCGTCCAGAATGCGCCCGCCGCGCCGCCCGACGCGGCGAGTCCCCCGCCGGCCGAAAGCGCGGGCAGGTCGAACAGTCCCGCGCGATTGAATCCGATCGCGAGCACCAGCAGCATCAGCAGCGCGAGCACGCGCGTATCCTGAAGCTGGAACGCCCCGCCGGCAAGCCCGCCCGCCGCGCGCAGCCCGAGCAACGCCCCGCCGAGCAGCGCGCAGACGAGCACGACCCCGCCCGTATAGGCCAGCGCCTCGATCCGGGCCGAGCGCGCGCTTTCGCCCGAGCGCGCGAGGCTCAGCGCCTTCAGGCTGAGGATCGGAAACACGCAAGGCATGATGTTGAGCAGCAGCCCGCCCAGCACTGCGCCACCGAGCGCCAGCAGGAAGCCGCCCGCATCCGCGCGGCCTTCCCGCGCCGCCGGCGGCGTGAGCGCCGCGACCTTGCCCGGCACCGCGTCGAGCGCGACGCCCGCGCTTTTCCCGATCCGCAACACGCCTTCGATCTTGGCGGGCGCCGGGCCGTCACGCGCGGCGGTCTCCACGACGAGGCGATCGCCCTCACGCGTCACCGCTTGGCTGGCGGCATAGTCGACCACGCCGTCGGTCAGCGGGAAGAAATAGGGGTCCGCCACCGCCGCCCCGGCGGGCAGCGGCACCTCCAGCCGGAAGCGGCCGTTCGCGGTCTCGAACCGCGCGGGCGCGCCAAGCGGCCTGGGCAAAGCGGCGCGCCAGCGATCGAAGCGCGTCCTGTCCTGTGGCGCGACCGCGCCATCGCCCACCGTCAGGCGCAGCGCCAGCGTCGCCGTTTCGGGCACGCACACCTGCGGGTTGCAGGCGAGCCAGTCGAATTTGGCGCGAAGCGGCAGCGGCGTGCCGGGGGCCAGCCCCGCCGGCACGTCGACCGTCACGAGCAGGGCGTAATCATGCTCGTAGACATAGTTCATCAGCCCGGCGAGCAGCAGCGTTTCGGGCACCGGATAAAGCAGCGGCCCGAAGGCCAGCCCGCGCGGCGCGTCCCACGCGATTCGTGCCTCCAGCCCCGCGTCGCCCGGATTCTGCCAGTAGCCGTGCCATGTGGCTTCGGGCTTCATCGCGATCGCCAGCGTAACGCGCGATCCCGCCGCCGGGCTTGTCGTCTCAGCCAGAAGCGTGGGCGTGATATGGGTCGGCGCGGCATGCGCCGTCCCGGCCAGCAGGAGCAGCGCGAGGAGGTGAAGGATGCGGCGGATCATGCCGCCGCCCTCAGCCGCCGGTCGTCCGCGCGGCGCAGGCCCAGCCAGATCTTCACCGTCAATTCTCCTCCCGCCAGCGTCTCGGTCGCCGCCGGATCGAGCCCGGCGGCCACGAACCAGCCCGCCATCTGCTCATCGTCGAAGCCGAGCCGGGCGTGCCCCTCGCGCTCACGCAGTTCCTCGCGCTCGTGCGCGGCGAAATCGACGATCAGCAGCCGCCCACCGGGCGCGATCAGCCGCGCCGCCTCGCGTACCGCCGCCGCCGGCGCCTCAGCATAATGGAGCACGAGATGGAGCACGACCGTATCCGCGCTCTCGCCGTCGAGCGGCAGTGCGTACATGTCGCCCTGGCGCAGGTCGGCGCCCGCGATCCCCGCCGCCGCCATCCGGGCGCGGGCGAAACGCAGCATTTCGGGCGAGCGATCGATCCCGATCGCGCTGTCAGCATCGCTGCCGAGCAGTTCGAGCATGCGCCCGGTGCCCGTGCCGATGTCGACCAGCCGCCCGATCGGATGGTTCGCGAGCAGATGCGCGATCGCCGCCTCGACCTGCTCCTCGGCCACATGGAGCGAGCGGATCGCGTCCCAATCCGCCGCATGCGCGTTGAAATATGCCTCGGCCGCCGCCGCGCGATCGGCGCGAACCGCCTCCAGCCGCGCAGCATCGGCCAGCTCCCACTTTTCAGCCGCCGAATCGCGCCAGCCGTCGATCGCCGTGAACAGCGCCGGGCTGGCCGATGGCCCCAGCCGCAGGAAGACCCAGCTTCCCTCGCGCCGGCGACCGCACAGGCCGACATCGGTCAGGATGCGGACGTGGCGCGACACGCGCGGCTGGCTCTGCCCCAGCACCTGCGCCAGTTCGCCCACCGACAATTCCATCCGCCGCAGGAGCGCGACGATGCGCAGCCGCGTCGGATCGGCGAGCGCGCGAAACAGGGCAAGCGGTGAGACCATCGTGCCACCGTCGTGCGGCGACGCCGCAAGGTCAAGCAGGGTGCTTGCCGCGAAGGGCGCGCTATGGCACGGCCCGGCATCATGACAGCCCCCCGTCTCGGCCTGGCCGCGCTCCCCCTCCTCGCTCTGGTCGGCTGTGCCACGGTGCCGGGTCAGGATCGCCTTGCGCAGCGCGATCCGCTCGAAGGTTTTAACCGCGCGATGTGGGGGTTCAATCAGGGCGCCGACAAGGTCGTCATCAAGCCGGTGACGAGCGTCTACCGCGCGGTCGCGCCGCGTCCGGTGCGGCAGGGCGTCAGCAACTTCTTCTCCAATCTGACCGAGCCCTGGTCGCTGATCAACAACCTGCTGCAGGGCAAGCCGAAGCGCGCGGCGACGAACCTGCGCCGCTTCCTCATCAACACGACGATCGGCATCGGCGGCGTGATGGACCAGGCGAGCAAGATGGGCGTGCAACCCGCGCCCGAGGATCTGGGCCAGACGCTGGCGACGTGGGGCGTCAATGCCGGCCCCTACCTCGTCCTGCCGCTGCTCGGCCCGTCGACCTTGCGCGACGGCGTCGGCACCGCCGCCGCCGGATTCGCCGATCCGGTTTCCTACGGGGTCAATCAGGCGGACGTGAACGTCTGGTACAAGCGCGGTTATTGGGCCGCGCGTACCGTCAGCATCCGGTCCGACCTGATCGACAGCGGCGCGGACGCCTTCCTCAAGTCGAGCCTCGATCCCTATGCCACGGCGCGCTCGGCCTATCTGCAGAGCCGGCGCGCGCAGATCCTCGATCAGGGTCAGGGCGCGGATGCGGGGCAGTCCGGCGCGATGCTGCCGGGTGCCGCCACCGCCGTCACCCCGATGGGCGAGCCCGCGACCGCGCCGGGCGATGCCAATGCGGCCGGCATGAGCGCGGCACCGCTTCCCGGCGACGACGCCCCCGCCAGCGCCGCGCCGATGCCGGGCGGCGACGATGCGCCCGCGACCACGCCGACGCCCGATTCGCAGACCCCGCTTCCGGAAAGCGGAGCCCCGATGCCGGGCGACGACACGCCCCAGCTGCCGGCTGACCCGCAGCCGTGAAAGCGACGCTGACGGTGGGACTGCTGCTCACGCTCGCCGCCTGCGGGCGGAGCGGTGTGGCCGACGTCACGCTGGATGCCGACGCAGCCCAGCGCGAGGCGACCGCCGCCAAGACCCTCGCCGATCTCGCGGCGGCCGACGCGGCGGCGCGAGGGCCGGCCCCGGTCTATGCCGCGCCGTCGCGCCGTCCCGAACCGGCGCGCGTGCCGGAGGTGGAGAGCGCAGCGGACGCCATGCTTCCTATCGATCCCGCGCCGGCGGCGACCGCGAACGGCGAATAGCGGAACAAGGACGCCGCGTCGGACGCTTCTTGCGTCTATCCCACAGGAGTTTGATGCGATGAGCGTGGCGTTTCGCCGCGAAAGCGACGACGAGCATCTGGAGCCGAAGTTCGAGCTGCCCATCCCGCCCGGGCCTAATCTGGTGACCGCGCGCGGCCTGGCGCTGATCGAGGAAAAGGTCGCCGCGCTCGAAGCGCTGCCCGAGCCCGGCGAACCGCAGAAGCGCGACCTGCGCTACTGGCGCCAGCGCCTCGCCACCGCCCAGCTGACCCCGGCCCCCGAAGGCGATGAAGCGGGCTTCGGCAGCCGGGTCGCGTTCCGGCTCAACGGCGCCGAGCGCGAGATCCAGATCGTCGGCGAGGACGAGGCCGATCCGCATGCCGGCCTGCTCGCGCTATCGGCGCCGCTCGCCCAGGCGCTGATCGGCGCGGGTGAGGGCGACCGGCTGGCGTTCGGCGGCCGGCCCGAGGCGATCGAGGTGCTGCGCGTCGGCTGACGGCACCTTTGCGCCCGAACGGCGTTGCCTCCGCCGAAACGATGTCACGACCCAGGAGGATGCACCTTATGACCCTACGTTTCGCCGTGCCGATGATCGCCGCCGCCGCGCTGACCCTCGGCGCCTGCTCGCAGAGCACCGAGAACCATACCGAAGCGGCCGCCGAGTCGGCGGGTAACGACATCGCGACCGCCACGGACAATGCCGCCGCCGACATCGACGCTGGCGCGGACCGCGCGGGCGCGGCGGTCGACAACGGTCTCGACCGTGCGGGTGCGGCAATGGAGCGGGCGGGCGACGCCACCGCCAATGCGACCGCCAACGGCCTCAACGCGGCCGGCAATGCGGCGGACCGCACGGCAGCCGACCTGCGCCGCTGATCCCAGCGGGAGGGATCGCTCCGGCGCGGTCCCTCCTAGACCTGACCCCGGCGGAAGCAGTGCGGGGCATGGTCGTTGACCATCCCGACCGCCTGCATGAACGCATAGGCGATGGTCGGGCCGACGAACTTGAACCCCTTGCGCTTGAGCGCCTTCGACATCGCGTCGGACACAGGCGTGCTGGCGGGAATGTCGATCCCGTCATTGATCCGCGTGGTTCCGCCCGCGAGCCCCCACAGCCAGCCGGCGAAATCCTCGCCCGCCTCACCCATCGCCAGAAAAGCGCGGGCATTGCCGATCGTCGCTTCGATCTTGGCACGGGCACGGATGATGCGGTCGTCCTGCATCAGCGCATCGACCTTCGCCGCGTCATAGCGGGCGACGATCTGCGGATCGAACCCGTCGAAGGCGGCGCGGAAGCCATCGCGGCGGTGGAGGATCGTGCGCCACGACAGGCCGGCCTGAAATCCCTCCAGCACCAGCATCTCCCATAGGAGGCGCGGATCGTGGACAGGCACACCCCATTCGGTGTCGTGATAGGCCTGCATCAGCGGATCGCCCTCGGCCCATGCGCAGCGCGTGGTCATTCGGTCTGCTCCCCGGTTGGACGATCATCGTGACCCCACCGCAGCGGACGAACCGGGAGAGGGCAGGGTCGCATATAACGTGAAAGGGCCGGGGATCGCTCCCCGGCCCTTCCTGTGTGCGTCGTTCGAGAAGGACTTAAAAGTCCATGCCGCCCATGCCGCCCATGCCGCCGCCGGGCATGCCGCCCGCCGGTGCCTTGTCGTCGGCCGGCAGCTCGCTCACCGCCGCTTCGGTGGTGATGAGCAGGCCCGCGACGGACGCGGCGTTCTGGAGCGCGGTGCGCACGACCTTGGTCGGGTCGATCACGCCGGCCTGGACCAGGTTCTCGTACGTGTCGGTCTGGGCGTTGAAGCCCTGCGTCGGATCGTTGCCCTCGAGCAGCTTGCCCGAGACCACCGCGCCGTCATGGCCGGCATTGGTCGCGATCTGGCGGACCAGCGCAGTCAGCGACTTGCGGACGATGTCGATGCCGCGCGTCTGGTCGTCATTGGCGCCGGTGACACCTTCGAGGACCTTCGACGCGTACAGCAGCGCGGTGCCGCCGCCCGGAACGATGCCTTCCTCGACCGCGGCGCGGGTCGCGTGCAGCGCGTCGTCGACGCGGTCCTTGCGCTCCTTCACTTCGACTTCCGAAGCACCGCCGACCTTGATGACAGCAACGCCGCCAGCAAGCTTGGCGAGACGCTCCTGCAGCTTTTCGCGGTCGTAGTCCGACGTGGTGACTTCGATCTGCGAACGG
>NZ_JBMDXG010000035.1:0-8640 GCF_048594985.1 Sphingomonas sp.
CAAGCGCGTCGCCTGCCAGATCCCGTCCTACGACTATGACGCGGATCATTTCTTCGCGGCCGACGGCGCGCCGGCGGCGGTCGCGGCGCGGCGGCGCGGCGGGTTCGATCGGTTGGCGGCGCTGTACGACGCCCGCTTTCCCAGGACGCGGGCGCTGACCGCAGAGACGCGTGAGGGCCTGTCCGATCTCCAGTTCACCGGCCGGTACCGCGTGCCGTTCCAGTTCGGCCGTATCGTGCGCGAACGCCTCGGCGTGGGCGCCTTCCTCGAACGGTCGGACGGCCCGACAGTCACCGATCTCGACGGGAACATGTTCCTCGATCTGACCGGGTCCTACGGCGTCAACCTGCTTGGCTACGACACCTACAAGGCGCTGATCGACGAGGCGGTGGAAACGGCGCGGCCGCTCGGCCCCGTGCTCGGCGCCTATCATCCGGTCGTGGCCGACAACGTCGCGCGGCTGAAGGCGCTGACCGGGCTGGACGAAGTGTCGTTCCACATGTCGGGCACCGAGGCGGTGATGCAGGCGGTGCGGCTGGCGCAATACCATACCGGCCGCTCGCGCATCGTCCGCTTCCCGGGCGCCTACAATGGCTGGTGGGGCGATGTGCAGCCGGGGATCGGCAATCCCGTCTCCGCCGATCGCACGCTGACGCTGGCGGACATGTCCGAACGGACGCTGGCGACCCTCCGCCGCCGCCGCGACATCGCCTGCGTGATCGTCAATCCGCTCCAGGCGCTGCATCCCAATGGCGGCGCGCCGGCGGACAATATGCTGGTCGACAGCGGACGGGGCGCAGGCGCGGATCTCCCGGCTTACGGCGCGTGGTTGCACGCGCTGGCGCAGGTCTGCCGCGACCGGGGAATCGTGTTCATCCTCGACGAGGTGTTCACGGGCTTCCGCCTCGCGCGCGGCGGCGCGGCCGAACTGTTCGGGGTGCAGGCGGACCTCGTCACCTACGGCAAGTCGCTTGGTGGCGGCTTGCCGGTCGGGGTGGTGGCGGGGCGCGCGGCGTTGATGCGCCGCTTCCGGCCCGACCGGCCCGCGGACATCTGCTTCGCGCGCGGCACGTTCAACGCGCATCCATATGTGATGGCGGCGATGAACGCCTTCCTCCGCCGGCTCGACGCGCCCGCCACCGCCGCGCTGTACGACGACCTCGGACCGCGCTGGGATGCGCGCGCCACGCGGCTCAACGCCCGGCTCGAACAGGACGGGCTGCCCGTCCGCGTGGCCCATCTCTCCTCGATCTGGACGGTGCTCTACACCACGCCTTCGCGCTACAATTGGATGCTGCAATATTACCTCCGGGCCGAGGGGCTGGCGCTGAGCTGGGTCGGGACGGGCCGGCTGATCTTCAGCCTCGATCTGGACGACGCCACGTTCGACACGATCGCCGATCGCTTCGTCGCCGCCGCGCAGGCGATGCAGGCCGACGGCTGGTGGTGGACCGCGCCCGGCGCGACCGACAAAGCGATCCGTCGCGCGGTGCTGAAGGAGATGCTGGCGCGCCGCCTCGGCCGCTGACCGCCTCTCAGCGATGCGCGGCCGCCATGTCTTCGCCACGCTCGCCCTTCAGCAGCCGCACCGGCGCCTTGCAGTAAAGGCGGAAGTCGTTGAACGGATCGGTCAGGATCTTAGCCCCCCAGACGAGCCCGGTCGACACGTCGCGGATGAAGAACAGCTGCACCACGCGGAACAGCAGCCCGCCCGCCCCGAGCACGAGCCACATCAGGCCGACGTGGCGGATGAAGCCCATCGGCCCCGGATCGGGCGCGAACAGTCCCCACAGCGTCGGGCTCGCCACCAGCAGCAGGGGCGACAGCGCCCAGATGGTCATGAAGACCACCTTGCGCGCCAGATTATACCCCACCTTGATCTCTTCCTTATGCGCGTGCGTGGCCTGATTGACCGTGTCGTAGCCCTTGGGTTCGAAGAAGAAGTGGCCCGCCTGCCGGCTGGTCATCGCCACCAGCCAGCCGAGCAGGCTCGCCAGCGCCGGATCGTGGAACAGCAGGAGGTAGGCGACGAGGAAGCTGGTCGCGCTGACGAAGTGCAGGCTCTGGTTGACCAGGCTGTGATGATAATAGCGATGGTCGTCCCAGCGCTGCTCGTGAAGCTGCGCCCGGAACGCGGCGATCTTGCCGCCCGCCAGCGGAGTGGTGTCGCTCATGCCGGATCCCTTCAGTTCTTGACGAAGCGGAGCAGTTCGAAATGGCCGAGCGGCGGCAGCGGGCTACGCTCGATCAGCGTGACCGTGCCGTTGGCGGCGGCCCAGTCGGTGTAGCGTTCGATCGGAAATTCGGTCCGGAAGCCGAGCCGGCTGGTGATCGGCATCAGCGCCTTTTCGATCCGCCCGCGCAGGCCCTTGCCCGCGCCGATCCGCGTCGTGATCACGATCTCGCCGCCGCGCCGCACCGTGCGCGCGAATTCGTCGAGCGCGCGTTCGGGATTGGGCACCGCCGTCACGACATATTGCGCGACGACCACGTCGAACGCGCCCTCCTCGAACGCCAAATTCTCGGCGTCCATGACCGCGATCGCCTCGACATTGTTGAGCGTCTTCGCCCGCTCGCGCGCCTTTTCCAGAATGCCGTCCGAAATATCGATCCCGTACAGCCGGCAGCGTCCGCTATATTGGGGGAGCGAGATGCCGGTGCCGCATCCGACTTCCAGCACGCGCCCGCCGATGCGGTTGGCGGCATCGATCGCCAGGCTGCGCCCCCGGCGGAAAACCGGCCCGAAAACGAGATCGTAAATCGGGGCCCAGCGGTCGTAGGCGGCCGCCACTTTCTGCGTCTGCATCACCGTCTGCACGCGATCATCTCCCATGATGCGCACGGCTATCGGTCAGTTAGGCGACACCGGCGCGACGGGACGGTTCCGCTTTTGTGACAGCGCGCGCGAAACCGTCATCGAGATGAAACCCGCCTGACCCGGCGGTTTCACGCGCGCCCCGTAAAGACGCGCCAAGCTGAACGGCGAGGAGCGAGAGCTTGGCTTCCCTACCGGACCCGCATCCCGTGGCGCTTCGCACACCACCTTCTGGTCGGAAGCGGCCTTTTTCCACCCCGATCGCGCTGCCAGATTGGCTCGCCGATCCGGACCCCGAGCCGAGGCACGGCAGCCGTCAGCGGACGCGCTATCGCACGATCTGGATCTCGGACCTGCATCTCGGCACGCCGGGGTGCAGCGTGGAGCTGTTGCTCGACTTCCTGAAGTCGGTCGAATGCGAGACGCTGTATCTGGTCGGCGACATCATCGACGCGTGGCGCCTGCGCAAAGGGTGGTATTGGCCGGCGCCGCACAACGACGTGGTGCGCACCATCCTGAAGATGGCGAAGCACGGCACGCATGTCGTCTACGTGCCCGGCAACCATGACGAATTGCTGCGCGATTATTCGGGCCTCGCCTTCGGCGACGTCACCGTGGTGCGCGAAGCGATCCACGAAACCGCCGACGGGCGCCGGCTGCTCGTCCTTCACGGCGACGAGTTCGACGGCGTCGTGCTCTATGCCCGCTGGCTCGCCTTTCTGGGCGACAGTGCCTACGCCTTGCTGCTAAAATCGAACTCGCTCGTTAACTGGGTGCGGCGACGGTTCGGTCTGCCTTACTGGTCGCTCGCCGCGCATATGAAGAAGCGGGTGAAGAACGCGGTGCAATTCATCTCGAGGTTCGAGGAAGTGGTGGCGCATGCGGCGGCCGAACGGCACGTCGACGGCGTCGTCTGCGGCCATATCCACTCGGCCGAGATCCGCCAGTTCGGCGACATCACCTACTATAACGATGGCGACTGGGTCGAAAGCTGCACCGCGCTGGCCGAACAGGCCGACGGAACGATCGAGATCATCGACTGGGCCGAAAAGAAGCGGCTGGAGGCCGCCATCGCGGCGGAACGCACGCCCGTGCCCCAGCTGGAACTGGTGCATCCATGAGGATCGCGTTGGTCAGCGACGCCTGGGCGCCGCAGGTCAACGGCGTCACCCGCACGCTGCGCGCCACCGCCGCCGAGCTCGAACGGCGCGGGCATGCGCTTGAGACGATTACGCCCGATCAGTTCGCGACCCTGCCCTGCCCGACCTATCCCGACATCCGCCTCGCGATCGGATGCGGCGCGTCCGTCCGGCGGCGGCTCGACGCAGGCGGGGCGGACGCGATCCACATCGCGACCGAAGGGCCGCTCGGATGGGCCGCGCGGCGCTGGTGTCTGTCGCGTGGCGTCCCCTTCTCGACCTCGTTCCACACCCGCTTTCCGGATTATCTGGCGATGCGGACCGGGCTTTCGGCCGATCTGTTCTGGCCGCTCGTCCGCCGCTTCCACGCGCCGGCCGCCGCGATCATGGCCGCGACCGACAGCCTTGCCGACGAGCTGGCCGCGCGTGGCCTGCCGCAGACGCGCCGCTGGTCGCGCGGCGTGGACCTTACGCTGTTCGCGCCGGGCACGGCGCCGCTGCCCGCGCTGGCCGGCCTTCCCCGCCCGCTCCAGCTCCACGTCGGGCGGCTGGCGGTCGAGAAGAACGTCGCGGCGTTCCTCACCAGCACGGTGCCGGGCACCAAGGTGGTGGTCGGCGATGGCCCCGATCGCGCGCGCCTGGAACAGCAATTCCCGGACGCGATCTTCCTCGGCGCGCTGCACGGCACGGATCTCGCCGCCGCTTATGCCGCCGCCGACGTGCTGGTCTTTCCCAGCCGCACCGACACGTTCGGGCTGGTGATGATCGAGGCGCTGGCCAGCGGCGTGCCCATCGCCGGCTTCCCCGTGCCAGGACCGCTCGACATCATCGGCCCGGCCGGCCGGGGCCCCGGTGACCGGGCCGGCCGGCGGATCGGCGCGATCGATCCCGATCTGTCGCGCGCGATCGGTCAGGCGCTGTCGGCGGACCCGGCGGCCTGCGCGGCCGAAGGGCGGCGCTATAGCTGGTCACACTGCACCGACCAGTTCGTCGACGCACTCTGCCCTGTCCCCGATCGACGCGCGCTCGTCGCCTGAAGGCCCGTCGCCGCGTGGATCGCGCTTGGCCTGTGCATTACGGCTTGTGGCTTGTGGCAGGACATTGTGGGATAGTGACAAACGATTGCTAATCCCTCCGCCCGAAACCTTGCGGGCCGGCGCGCCGTTGACCGCTTGCCAAAGCGTTCCTAGGTCGCCGTAACGGTACGGCTTGAAGTAGATATGTCCTCCCCATCCATCGTCCTTGTCGAAGATGATCCGCCGCTGCGCACGCTGGCCCCGCGCGCGTTGCAGGAAAACGGCTTTCGCGTCCGGGCCGCCGCGACCCCGCCCGAAATGTGGCTCGCGCTGGAAAGCGGGCCGACCGACCTCATCCTGCTCGACATCATGCTGCCCGGCACCAGCGGGCTCGATCTCTGCCGCGAGATCCGCAAGACGAGCGAGGTTCCGATCATCTTCATCAGCGCGCGCGGCAGCGAGGTCGATCGCGTGCTGGGGCTGGAACTGGGCGCGGACGATTATCTCGCCAAGCCGTTCGGCACGCGCGAGCTGGTCGCGCGCGTCCGCGCGGTGCTGCGGCGCGGGGGCATGGACCGCAGCCTCGGCACGCGCGATACCGAGGCGCAGTTCGAAGGCTGGACGGTCAACTTCCCCCGGCGCGAGCTGCGCTCCCCCGCCGGCGCGCTGATCGAGCTGACCGGCGCCGAATTCGACCTGCTCGCCAGCTTCCTCAGCCAGCCGCAGCGCGTCATCGCGCGCGAACGGCTGATCGAAATGTCGCGCACCCGGCTCGGCGACGCGTCCGATCGCAGCGTCGACGTGCTGGTCAGCCGCCTGCGCCGGAAGCTATCGCTGGAGGGGCGGCCCGCACCGATCATCACGGTGCGCGGCGTCGGCTACATGTTCAAGGCCGAGGTCACCAACAGTTGAAGCACCGGGCGCGGGCTCCTCGCGGCCTGCTGGGCCGGATCCTCGTGATCCTGCTCCTCACCGTCGTCATCGAATTCGGCATCAGCACGCTCCTCTACGAGCGCGCGAGCAACTTCTCGGTTCGTGAGGACGAGGCCAACCGGCTGGCCGAACATCTCGTGATCGCGCGCAAATTGGTGGAGGAGCGCGGCTGGCTCGAACGCCCCGCCATCGCGCATGAACTGACGACCGACCGCTACGAGATCCACTGGCGTCCGATCTTCGACGATCCCGGCCGGCGCGGCATCGACCTGACCGAGATGCGCTCGCAGATCATCCGCTGGGAACCGAGCCTCGCCAAGTCCGACATCCGGATCACGCTCGTCTCGCCCGGGCGCCGCTCGATCGTCACGGGCATGCTCCGCCTGAGCGACAATAGCGGTCTCTATTTCCGAATGCGCGAACCGGCGCAGGACTGGGACCTCGCCGCCAGCCGGATCGTGCTCGCGCTCGTGCCGGCGATCGGTCTGCTCGTCATCGGCGGGCTGCTGATCCGCCGCACGCTGCGGCCGATCCGGCGGCTGGCCGAGGCTACCGAGCGGATCGGCCATGGCGAGGAGGTGCTGATCGACGAGGAGGGCACGTTCGAGATTCGCCGCCTGATCCGCGAATTCAACGCGATGCAGCTCCGCATCCACCGTCTGATGGACGATCGCACGCAGGCGCTGGCCGCCGTTGGGCACGATCTGCGCACCCCGCTCGCGCGTCTCCAGCTCCGGACCGACGGCGTGAGCGACGAGGAGCTTCGCCGCCAGATCGACGGAGACCTCGCCGAGATGAACGGGCTGCTCAGCTCGCTCCTCGCCTTCCTGGGTGGCGAGGACGATCCCGAGCCGCCGGTGGCGATCGATGTCGCCGTGCTCGCCGCCACCCTGGTCGACGATGCGGTCGACCGCGGGCTCGACGCCACCTATGTCGGCCCCGATCACCTCGAGGCGGTGGTCAGGCCGCTCGGCCTGCGCCGCACCCTCGGCAACCTGCTGGAAAACGCGCTCCATTATGGCGCCAATGCCTGCCTCCGCCTGGATGCGAGCGAGGCGCAGATGCGCATCCGGATCGAGGATGACGGCCCCGGCATTCCCGAGGATCAGCTTGATCGCGTGCTTCAGCCTTTCGCCCGGCTCGATGGCGCGCGCCAGCGCAACACCAAGGGCCTGGGGCTTGGCCTTGCGATCGCCGCACGCGCCGTTGCCAACGAAGGCGGCACGCTCCGGCTTTACAACCGCTCCAAGGGCGGGCTCTGCGCGGAAATCCTGCTTCCCCGCCGCCGCCAGACATAATTCGTCACGTTCGCGCTGCGTAGCAGCAAAGCGGCGGCTGTATCTCCATGGCACAATAAGCTGGAGATGTGCCGTGAATGAACTCATCGGTCGGGTATTCGACTTCGAAAAGCAGGTTTTCCCTGTCCAGGCCGAATTGTTCGCGAAGCTGACCACGGACGGTCAGAGCCCCAAGGCGCTCATGATCTCCTGCGCCGATTCGCGCGTCGTGCCCGAACAGATCATGCAGGCGCAGCCGGGCGACCTGTTCGTCTGCCGCAACGCCGGCAACATCGTGCCCCCGTTCGCGACGATGAACGGTGGCGTGTCGTCGACCGTCGAATATGCCGTGATGGCGCTCGGCGTGCGGGACATCATCGTCTGCGGCCATTCGGATTGCGGCGCGATGAAGGGGCTGACCACGCCCGAAGCGCTGGAGAAGATGCCCAACGTCGCGGCCTGGCTGCGCCATTCGAAGGCGGCGGACGAGGTCGTGCGTCAGGGCTATCCGGGGCTGAAGGACGGCGAGCGCGTACGCGCGCTGTCGATGGAGAATGTCGTCGCGCAGATCGCGCACCTCCGCACGCATCCGTCGGTCGCCGCCGGTCTGGCGCGGGGCGAGATCTCTCTCCACGGTTGGTTCGTCGACATCCACGCCGGTCAGGTGCTGGGCCTCGACGGGCAGACGGGCCGCTTCATGCCGCTGCGCGCCGACCAGGAACTGCCGGTCGCCGTTCCGGCGGCGCAGCGCCTCGCGTCGGACGTGTCCTTCCTTCAAGCCGCCGAATAAGGAACCGGGTCCATGCCGGGCATCGACACCAAGTCTCTGACGCGTGATTTCACCGCGTCGATCGTGGTTTTCCTGGTGGCGATGCCCTTGTGCATGGGCATCGCGGTCGCATCGGGCGTGCCCCCCGAAAAGGGGCTCATCACCGGTATCATCGGCGGCATCGTCGTCGGCCTGCTCGCGGGCTCACCGCTTCAGGTGAGCGGCCCCGCCGCCGGCCTGGCGGTGATCGTGTTCGAGCTTGTGCGCGAACACGGCATCCTCGCGCTCGGCCCCATCCTCGTCCTGGCCGGTCTGATCCAGATCGGCGCGGGGCTCTTCCGGCTCGGCGGCTGGTTCCGCGCAATCTCGCCGGCGGTGGTCCACGGGATGCTCGCCGGCATCGGCGCGCTGATCGTGATCGGCCAGTTCCACGTCCTGTTCGATGCCAAGCCGTTGTCGAGCGGCCCGGAAAACCTCGCCGCCATGCCGGCCCGGCTGCTCGGCCTCGATGTCGGCAACGTCCAGGCGACCGAACTGGCCTTCGCGCTCGGCCTGCTGACGATCGCGGCGATGCTGGTGTGGGAGAAGGTCCGCCCCGCCTCGCTCAAGCTCGTGCCCGGCGCGCTGGTCGGCGTGCTCGCCGCGACGCTGGTGACGGTGATCGCCGGGCTCGACGTTGCCAAGGTCGTCG
>NZ_JBMDXG010000036.1:0-16401 GCF_048594985.1 Sphingomonas sp.
CGTGGCAAGGCGCGCGGCGTCGGGCTGATCCGCTTGTCGGGCCGGATCGCCTTCTTCTTTCAAGTCGGAGTTTCTACCCGTGGTGAAACCTGAATGGGGCACCAAGCGCACCTGTCCCAAGTGCGGTACCCGCTTTTACGATCTGGGCAGCGACGATCCCGTGACGTGCGTCGAGTGCGGCACGCATTTCGAGCCTGAGACGATCCTGAAGTCGAAGCAGCCGCTGCCGTTCGATTCGCCCAAGCCCAGCGCCGAGAAGGAGCCGCGTGGCGACGACGATCTGGCCGAGGATCTGGACGTCGACGAGGATGAGGAGCCGAGCGCGGACGACGATGTCGATCTGGGCGGTGACGACGATATCGGTGTCGATACCGGCGAAAAGGAAGAAGACCACTAAGTTTGAAAAGCGGGTTCAGACCCGCTTGTCAGGGTGCCGCGCCTGCTCTAAGGCGCGGCCCTCACACGCCGCCGGCGCTTCCCAGCCCGGCGAAGGCGCGGGGCCGTAGCTCAGCTGGGAGAGCGTCGCAATGGCATTGCGAAGGTCAGGGGTTCGATCCCCCTCGGCTCCACCAACCCTTACGCGGTTGTTTCCGCAAACTTCGCGAATGACTTGGCGGGCGGCGGTAACGGCGCTCGCTTCATCGCGTGTGATCGCAGCGCGGGTGGCCGGTCAGCCTGATAGCGATCGCATGGGCGAGGCGCATGAACGCGTTTGTAGGGCTGCTCGGGGCTGGATGTCGGGGGTACGGCAGCGCCCGGTGATCGGTGCACGCTTTGCGAGATGCCTCGGCAGGCAATCAATCCGCGCCATCGGAGGTGACGCCATCATTCCAAAGTTCCCCAACCAAAACATCGTCTTTGAAGGGGTCGCGGGCCACGCCCGATGAAGATGAGCACTATACCTACGCTGTAGCGCTACGATAGCATTGGAGGCTTCCCGTACGACGGCAGCTTTCGACTCATCATCCGCCGTCTGCCAGATCGGCCCAACACGCTGAAACGGCCCTTCATGCTATGCGGAGAGGGCCAGTCTAGTCCCGATCTGGTGTGCCGAGCGGGAAGTAGTGACGAAAGCACCGGGCCTCATCCACCGCGCGCGCGAACGACGGCCGCTTGAGCAGTCGAGCCCGATAGGCATTAAGATGCTCGTATCGTTCGGGGATGCGGTGCGTCCAGTCTGCATAGAACAGCGAGGGCGCAGCAGCGCAGTCAGCAAGCGTGAAGGTTTCGCCCACTGCCCAGGTGCGACCGTTCATCCGCTGGTCGAGCCAGGCGTAACCGGTATCCAGCATCTTGCGCGCTTCTTCCACGCCGTGGGGGTCGCGAGCTTCGGGCGGACGCAGGGCATCGAACACGAACTTGCCTTGCGGCGTCATAACGTAGTTGTCGAAGAAGCGGTCGAGCATCCGAACCTCGACGGCCTCGTCCGGGTGGTCGGGGATCAGCCTGACCGATCCTGGATGCCGGACGTTCAGATGTTCGATGATGATCGAAGCTTCCAGGATCACGCGGCCGTCGTCGCGCAGGATCGGGAACTTTCCTATCGGCCACAGCGATGCAAGCTCCTCGCCGACGCCGGCATCCTCCATCATGCGGTAGGTGAACGGAATGTCGTTCTCGTAAAAGGCGATTAGCGCCTTCTGGCAGTAGGAGGAGAACGGGTGGGCGAAGAGTTCGAGCGTCATGCGAGTGCACCCGTTTCCCGGCCTTCAAGGATGGCGACCAAATTGTCGACGTGCCAGGTCGTGCCATGCTCGCGCCCCTGCACGGCCTCGATGCCCCCGGAGAAGTAGGAACCCTGCTCCGTGTGGATCAGTCTCGTCCCATTACCCTCGGCTCTAAGCTCGATCGTCTGTAGGGAGACGGACAACTTCTCGCCGCCGTGGAGCAGATCATAGACGAGCACGAGCCGCTCGTTCTCGACGATGTCGTGGTAGGTGGCTTGGAAGTCGGTCACCAGTCCGCTCGGCCAACGCGCATGGAAACGCTCCTTACCGCCGACACGAAAGTCGAAGTCGCGGGCGAGTATCTTGGCATCGGAAGGCGTCTTGAACCACGCAGCCTTGGCCTCCAGGCTCGTATAGGCCGCAAAGACCCGATTGGGTGCGGCGCTCAATCGTCGTTCGATGACGAAGGTCGCGTGTGTAACGGTCATTCATCCTTCTCCGGTCGGTAGCGTTTGGGTCAGATATGCTTCCAGTTGGTCGTACCGCTGTTCCCAGAACCCCTTGTGGTCGGTGATCCAGCGTTCGACCCGCGCCATCGCCTCGGCATCCAGCGCACATGTCCGGACGCGACCCTCCTTGCCGCTTCTGACAAGCCCTGCCTCCTCCAACACTTTCAAATGCTGGGTGACGGCGGAGAGGGTCATCGGCAACGGCTTGGCAAGTTCGCTGACGGAGGCCGGGCCGCGGCTCAGCCGTTCGATCATCGCACGACGGCTAGGATCGGAAAGCGCGTGGAACGCCCTATCAAGCGGCTGCGACTCATACTGTAGCATTTGCTTAAGTGTCCGCAGATGGCGATCGGTGTCAATCCCGATGACTCAGGTCAGGGGCGGATTTAACCCGTTGCCATTGTTTCGCGGGGGGGGGCAGTTCGCGACGTAGCTAGCGGCAGCTACCGACGCGGAGCGCCCGATTGCGGCCCGACAGAAAAACCTTCGATAGCCGCCTTCACGAACTGGGCAGCGTAGCCGCGGCGGCTTAGATGTCGGAGGCGGCGGCGAATGGCGGTGTGGCGGAGAGGGTGGGATTCGAACCCACGGTACCCGTAAAGGCACAACGGTTTTCGAGACCGTCCCAATCGACCACTCTGGCACCTCTCCGCACGGGATGTTCCGGGTCGACGGAGCGGGCCCGTTAGCGGATGGAGGACGGCTTGCCAAGCGATGCTTGCAGCTTGCCTCCGGCGCACTAGATTATCCTTATGTTTCCATCCCGCGTTTCGTTCGCCACCGGCTCCGATCGACTGTCCCCGATGCCTTCCGTCGCGCATGCCCGCTTCGCGATCGGGGATGTGGTGTCGCACCGCCTGTTCGGCTTTCGCGGCGTCATCTTCGACATCGATCCGGTGTTCGCCAATAGCGAGGAATGGTATGCGGCGATCCCGGAGGATATCCGCCCCAGGCGCGACCAGCCCTTCTACCATCTGCTCGCGGAGAATGCCGAAGGCAGCTACATCGCATATTGCAGTCAGCAGAACCTGGACCGCGATGAGAGCGAGGAGCCGGTTGATCATCCCGCCATTTCCGGGCTGTTCGAGCCGTTCCGCGACGGCCGCTATACATTGAAGGCGCTCCACCGCCATTGACGATCCCCGATGCGGCGGACCGAGTCGCCGCCATGCCCACGCCCCCTTTCCCTATGCCCCAAAGCCTTTTAGGTTGGGACAAAGGGAGAAAGCTCGATGCGAGCACGGTGGGTGAAATGGGGCGTGTGCGCCGTGGCGGGCGCATCGGCATTGGGGCTTTGCGCGCCGGGGCAGGCCTTCCTGTTCTGGAACAAGCAGGCGGTTAGCACGCAGCCGGCGCAAGGCGGCGAGGCCGGCATCACGCTGCCGATGCAAGGCGCCACGGCCAAGGAGCAGATGGCCAACCTCATCTGGACGATGCGCGCCGGGCTTAACGTCGCGGCGCTGCAATGCCAGTTCGCGCCGTCGCTGCGCACGGTGACGTTGTATAACAATATGCTGCGGCAGCATTCCGCCGAGCTTCAGAACACCTATGCGACGCTCCAGGGCTATTTCAAGCGTGTGAGCGGCAAGCGCTGGGCCAGCGACATGGACCAATATACCACGCGGACCTATAACAGCTTTTCGACGCTCCATGCGCAGTTGAGCTTCTGCGAGACGGCGGCCTCGATCGGCCGTGAGACGCTCGATCGGCCGCGCGGCGAGTTGGGTGTCATCGCAACCGCGCGGATGCGCGATTTCCGCGGCAGTCTGGTCCCGCGCGGCGACCAGTTCTATGCGATCAACGCGTCGGGGATGCAGGTGACGGGGCCACGTGATCTCGACGTCTGCTACGACAAGCGCGGACGGCCGATGAAGAAATGCTCGTGAGATGAAGAAATGCTCGTGAGGAGCACCGGCCGCTTTCTAAGCTAGGCCTGGGCGCTCACATTCGTGGGCGCGAAGGCGTTTGCGGCCATCATGCGCCCATCTCGCCGAACAGATGTGTTTGCGGGTCGGTCGAGGCCAGCGACCATCCTTGCGAGGACGTCCTGACGGCTCACGCCGCCAGTTCGTACAGCTCCATCTCGCCCGCCAGATAGAGGTTGCGGGCTTTCGACCGGCTGAGCTTGCCCGAGCTGGTGCGCGGCAGCGTCTTGGGCGGTACGAGCTCGACCACACAGTTCATGCCGGTGATCGAGCGTACCTTCTCCCGGATGTCGTCGCGGAGGCGCGCGCGCTCCTGCGGATCGGTGGTGCGGCACTGGACGAGCACGGCCGGCGTCTCCTCGCCGCCCGGGGTGGTGATCGCAAAGGCGGCGATGTCGCCCGCCTTGAAGCCCGGCAGCTGCTCCACGGCCCACTCAATGTCCTGCGGCCAGTGGTTCTTGCCGTTGATGATGATCATGTCCTTGGCGCGGCCGACGATGTAGATGTAGCCGCCCGACATGTACCCCATGTCGCCGGTATCCAGCCAGCCGTCGACTAGGCAGGCGTCGGTCGCCTCCTGATCGCGGAAATAACCGACCATCACCGACGGACCCCGGCACCAGACCTTGCCGATCGCACGGTCGGGAAGCGCGTTGCCATCCTCGTCGCGGATCTGGATCTCCATTTCGCGCGCGGGCATGCCGCAATTGACCACCGCGCGGTAACGCTGCGGCCGTCCGACCGCCGCCGCCGATCCGCCGCCGGACAATTCGGGTTCCTCGACCAGCTCGACCCCGATGCCCTCGCCCGGGGGCATGATCGATACCGCCAGCGTCGCTTCGGCCAGCCCGTAAGAGGGCAGGAAGGCGCGGGCATCGAAACCGGCATCGGCGAAGGCGTCGACGAATGCCTGCATCACGTCCGGCCGGATCATGTCCGCCCCGTTGCCCGCCACCCGCCAGCGGCTGAGATCGAAGCGGTCCGACGCCTTGGTCTGGCTCGACATGCGCCGCGCGCAGATGTCGTAGCCGAAGGTCGGCGAATAAGAGAGGCTGGTGCCCGGGTTGCGGCTGATCAGATCGAGCCAGGCAAGCGGGCGCCGCGCGAAATCCTCGGTCTTCAGATAGTCGGTCGAGACCTGGTTCGCGACGGGCGAGAGCAGGCAGCCGACCAGGCCCATGTCGTGATACCAGGGAAGCCAGGAGATGCAGCGGTCGCCGTCCTGCACCTTCATGCCGATAGAATGGGCGGCGAGGTTCGACATCAGCGCGCGGTGCGTGATCGCGACCCCATGGGGGAAGCGCGTCGATCCGCTGGAATATTGCAGATAGGCGATCGTATCCGCCTCGGGCGTGGGAAGGGGGAATGTCCCAACCGCTTCCTCGCTCAGGCTTTCGTAGCTCGCGGCGGGGACGCGGCGCGCGCGGGCGGCTGCCTCGGCCATCGCCTCAAGCTCGCGCGGGTAGAGCAGCAGGATGGGATCAGAGCTCGCGAGCTGGACGGCGAGCTGGTCGATATACGCCTCGCGCCCGCCGAAGCTGGTCGGCAGGGGCAGCGGGACCGGCCAGATTCCGGCATAGATCGCGCCAAAGAAGGCGGCGGCGAAATCGGTGCCGGTTTCCGCCAACAGTGCGATGCGCGCGCCCGGCGCGATCCCGCGCGCGATCAGGCGCTGGGCCATGTCCAGTGCGTCGCGGCGCAGTTCCGCGAAGGTGTAAGGCCGCACGAGCGTGCCGCGCGGATCGTGGAAATTTAGTCCGCGCTCGCCCTGCGCCGCATAATCGAGCGCCTCGCACAAGGTCGCGAAGTCGGCATAGCGGCGCGGCAGCGCGTCGTCGCTCGGGGTCGGCGCCATCATGTCCCGCACAGGCGTCGTCAGCACGTTCGCAATATCTCCTCTCCGCAATGAACCGGCGGATCGTCTCTTGTAGCCTAAACGCAGCCCAACGTTCAAATTCCGACCCGACTATGGCACAAACGTGGCGGATGGCGCGCTCCGACACCAATTCTTCGCCCCGCAAGCCACGCTTGCTCGATCAGGCGCTGCTTGAGGCGCTCGCGCTGCGTTACGTGGCCCGATATGCAACGACGCGCGCCAAACTGCGCGCTTATCTGCTCCGCAAGGTCGAGGAACGCGGCTGGTCGGAACAAAAACCGCCGGATGTGAACGAGATAGTCGACCGGCATGTCGCGCTTGGTTATGTGGACGATGCCGGATTCGCCGCCGCTCGGGTGCGCGCGTTCGCTCGCCGGGGTTATGGCGAGCTGCGGATCGCGGCAATGTTGCGTTCAGCGGGTATCGAAAATGTCGATGCGGCGACGGCTCTCGCCGTGGCGCACGAGGGGGCGTATGAGGCGGCATTGCACTATGCGCGGCGCCGACGGATCGGCCCATTCGCGCGATCCCCGGGCGGGCCGGAGCAAAGGCGGTGCGACTATGCGGCGATGATGCGGGCCGGGCACGGTCCGGGTGTCATCAAACGAGTATTGGAATGTGATCCCCACGTTCTCGATTTGGACAACTGAACATTAACGTCGCTTTTGTTAGATTTCGCTTTAAGAATCTTGCGGAAATGATAAGTTAGCGGCTTCGCTTTCAAGGTGCGATAATGATGAAGAATGCCGATGCGGCGATGCTTGGTGGAGACAATAGCATCGAAGGTGAGGCGTTCGTGACGAATCTTGGATCGAACGGTGATAAGGAACAGGCCCGGATCGTTTCCGGCTCGGTCAAATGGTTCGACGCCACGCGCGGCTTCGGGTTCATTGTCGGAGACGATGGGGAGGGGGATATCCTTCTCCATTTCTCGATCCTGCGTGATCACGCGCGTCGGACATTGCCCGAAGGCACCCGGGTCACCTGTGAAGTCATACATCGGGACCGCGGTCTGCAGGCGAGCCGGGTTCTTACCTTCGATCTGTCCACTGCCACGGGGCCCGACGCCGACCTGATCGCCAAACGCAACGCCGACCGCGTCGATCCGCTGGGGCTGGCGGAGGAGGCTGGGCCGTTCGAGCCGGTCCGCGTCAAATGGTTCAATCAGCTCAAAGGCTATGGCTTCGTCGTGCGCGAGGCTGGCGGCGCCGATATCTTCGTGCATATGGAAACCATGCGCCGCGCCGGAATCACTGTGCTGGAACCGGACCAGCCGCTCCGCGCGCGGATCGCCGAGGGGCGCAAGGGCCCGTTGGTCGTGATGGTCGAGGATATCGCTTGAGAGCTTTTTTCGCAGCGGCCCTGCTGACGCTGGCCGCCCCGCCGTTTGCCGTGTCGGCCGAGCCGATGGGGCGCGCGCAGAGCCTGGCGAGCCAGCCGCTCGCCATCCGTTCCGGCGGCACCGTCCATCGTTTCCACGTAGAGGTCGCGCGCACCGCGCAGGAGCAGACGACCGGATTGATGTTCCGCCGCGCGCTTGCCGGCGATCGTGGCATGATCTTCCCGATGCAGCCGCCGCGCTTCGCCAGCTTCTGGATGAAGAACACGCTGATCCCGCTCGACCTGCTTTTCCTGCGCGACGGCGGCACGATCTCCTCGATCGCCCCCATGGCGACCCCGCTCTCGCTCGCGCCGATCGACTCGATCGAGCCGGTGGTCGCGGTGCTGGAGTTGAAGGGCGGAGAGGCGGCGCGACGCGGGATCAAGCCGGGCGATGTCGTGACGTGGCAGGCTTCGCCGTTGCGCGAGCGGCCTGATAAGGGCTAAGCGCCGCTTCATGTCCGTGCTCGCTCGCATCTTCACCTGGTGGAACGGTGCCACCTTCGGCACCGCGCTCTTTTCCCGTCGTCATGGCCGCGAGGTCGGGCGGGACGAGCTGGGCAACATCTATCTCGAATCGAAGAAGCCGGTCGGCGGACAAAATCGCCGCTGGGTGATCTATAGCGGATCGAACGATGCCAGCCGGGTTCCACCGGCATGGTTCGGCTGGCTGCACCATCAGACTGATATCGTACCCGCCGATCTTCCGGCACCGCGTCCCTGGGTCAAGGAGCCCGCGCCCAACCTGACCGGGACCGGGCATGCCTATCGGCCGCAGGGTGCGCTGGAGCGGGGCGGCGATCGTGCCGCCGCGACCGGCGATTACGAGGCATGGAGTCCCAACTGATGCGATCGCTGTTGCGCGAGAATGTGGGCGAGGCGATCGTCGGCGTGGCGGTGGTGCTGCTGGCCGTGTGGTTCGTCGTCTTCGCGTGGGGACGCACCGGCGGCGGGCGCAAGGCCGGCGCGATCGAGATCGCGGCGATCTTTCCCAATGCGTCGGGCGTGAATGTCGGCACCGACGTGCGCGTGGCGGGCCTCAAGGTCGGTAGCGTTTCGGCGCTGTCGCTCGATCCGCAGACCTATCAGGTGAAGGTCGCGATGGCGCTCGACCCGAATGTGAAGCTTCCGGCGGACAGCAGCGCCTCGGTCACGTCGGAAGGTCTGCTCGGCTCGACCTTCGTCGCGTTCACGCCGGGGGGCAGCCCGACCATGTTGCGGAGCGGGGATACGATCACCGATACGCAAGGCTCGATGGATCTGATGGCGCTGATCGGCCAGTTCATCAACCGTCCGTCAAGCAGCGGTTCGTCCGGCGAGGCGGCAGGCGAGCCGGCCACGTCCGGCCGATGAACGTCGCCCGCGCGGGCGCTCTGGCGGTCGGACTGGCCGCACTGGGCGCGATCGCCTGGAGCGCGGGCTCGCAAAGCCAGGGCCAAAGCCCCGACGCAGGCGCCGAACTTACGCCCGACGCGACGCTCGCCAACATCGCCGATGCGCCGCCGGTTGCGACCCGCGCCGCGCCAGCGCCCGCCCGCCCGCTCACGACCGCGACCCCGATGCGGGAGCGTGTGGCCGTCCTGGGCGTGCTCAACAAGCGCAACGGCATGGCACGCGAGGTCTCGCTCCACCCGGGCGAGGCAGCCCGCTTCGGCGACCTGGTGGTGCGGCTGCGCGCCTGCGAGACGACCGCCGATTGGGAGAGCGAACAACTCACCGGCGCCTTCGTTCAGGCTGACAAGAGGAGGCCGGACGGGACCTGGCACCGGATTTTCTCGGGCTGGCTGTACAAGGAAACGCCCTCACTGAACGTGGTCGAGGATCCGCTTTACGACGTTTGGCCCAAGAGCTGCACGATGCGGCATCCCGAAATGGGGCCGGGCACGGTCGCAGCGTCTAGCCCAGCACCCCGTTCGAGCGCGAAGAAGTCAGCCGAAACGGCGCCGGCGGCCCCGTCCGAACCGAGCCCCAGCGCCGCGTCCAGCAACGCGACATAATCCTCGCGCGCCACCTCGATCGTGCCGAGCGAGGCGAGGTGATCGGTCTGGAATTGGCAGTCGAGCAACCCGAATCCTCCCGCCTTCAGCCGCGCGACCAGATGCGCCAGCGCAACCTTCGACGCATCGCGCGCCCGGCTGAACATGCTCTCGCCGAAGAAGGCGCCGCCCAGGCGCACGCCGTAAAGCCCGCCGACCAGTTCGCCGTCGCGCCAGCTTTCGACCGA
This sequence comes from Sphingomonas sp., assembly GCF_048594985.1. Taxonomy (GTDB): domain Bacteria; phylum Pseudomonadota; class Alphaproteobacteria; order Sphingomonadales; family Sphingomonadaceae; genus Sphingomonas_I. The sequence continues at coordinate 9,582 of NZ_JBMDXG010000036.1, forward strand.
GTGGGCGTAACCGCGCTGGTGGAGCGCCGCATAAGCGGTCTCGATTGAGGGATTGATCCAGGTATCGGGTCGCTCGCCGGTTTCCTCCGCGCAGGCGGCGACGACGCGTTCGAATGCCCTGTCCACCGTGACGCGATATTTATCGGACCGGATCGTCTTGGCGAGCGAGCGCGAGAGGTGGAAGCCGTCGAGCGGCAGGATGCCGCGCTTCTTCGGTTCGACCCAGAAGACGTCGGCCGCATCGCGTGTGCTGGCCATCGGGAACACGCCCACCGAATATGCACGCAGCAGCAGGTCCGGATCGAGCGCCGTCATGCGCGGCAGGCTACCCCCGATCGGCGGCGCGTGCAAAGGAGGAGCCGCCGGTGCGGCAGGTCAGCACGCGTCGCGCGCGCCTATCGGCAGGGAAAGTCGCATGCGTGTCCCCGGACACGCGGGTTCGATCTCCATGCGCGCCGCCAGGTTCGCCGCGAGCGTCCGCGCGACCTTGAGGCCCAGGCTTTGCGAGGTGGCGGCGTCGAACCCCTCGGGCAGGCCGGCGCCGTCGTCGCGGACGATCAGCTCGATCCTCTCAGCGTGATGGGTCACTTCGATCTGGATATGCCCCTGGTCGCGTTCCGCAAAGCCATGCTCGATCGCGTTGGCGACCGCTTCCGCCATGATGAGTGCGACGGGAATGGCAGCATTGGGCGGGAGCATGATGCCCGGCTCAGTCTGGATCGCCCAGGTCACGCCGGGCCTGCCGGTCGCGGTCACCAGATCGCGCGTCAGTTCGGGCAGAAGGTGATCGAGCGGCATCTGCTCGCCGCGCAGGCCGTAAAGCTGGCGCTGGATGCGCCCGATCAGTTGAAGCTTCGCCGCAGCTTCGTCCAACGCCCGGCGCGCAGTGGGATCGCTGACGCCCCGCCGCTGCAGCGACAGGACCGCGCCCGCCATCTGCAGATTGTTCGAAACGCGGTGCTGAAGCTCATGGAACAGCAATTCGGCATGCTCCGCCAGCCGCCCCCGCTCCTCGGCCAGGTCGCGGCTGCGCTCGCGCTCGACCCGGACTCGTTCGTTCGCGCGCTGCATCCAGTGGATCAGGGTGATGTCGACCGCCACCACCCCCACGTAGAACGTGAGCGCCAGAGCGGTGCCCCATACGAGCGTGAAGCTGTGGAACGGCGGTGTGAAGAAATACCAGGCCAGCAGGCCGCATGTGATCGCCGCCGCGATGCCTGGACCCCGACCGAACAGGAAGGAGGACAGGATGACGGCGGGAAAGAAGGTGAGAAACGGGAATCCCGGCGGGAAGACCGGGTCGAGGATCGTTCGAAGCCACCAGGCTACGGCCGACATTGCGAGCGCAAGGCCATAGGCGAGCGGACGCCGGTCCACCAGCAGCGGCAACCGCTCCAACCGCGCCCCCCTGTTCATGTTCGCTCGTTACCCCATTCGCGACACGGCCCGCGCGGAACCCGGCCTAACACCATGTCGGCTTTCTGTCTTTGATCTGGCGCAGCGCGCGAAGTCCATCCCGATCCACGCTGGCCGCCGACAAGGAGCGCTGCTAGCGCGCGGTCATGGAACGGGAGATCATCGCGGTCGTGGCACGCGCCGATAACGGAGTGATCGGGCGCAATGGTGCGCTACCATGGCATATCCCGGCCGACCTGCGCCATTTCAAGCGTGTCACCGCCGGCCTGCCGATGATCATGGGACGACGCACCTTCGAAAGCCTGCCGGGCCTGCTGCCCGGTCGACGTCACATCGTCCTGACGCGCGACGTGATGTGGAGCGCGCCGGGCGCCGAGGTGGCGCATGACGTCGAAAGCGCGCTGGCGCTTGCGGGCGGAACCGTCGCGGTGATCGGCGGCGCGGAGGTCTTCGCGCTCTTAGCCGACCACCTGACCCGGATCGAGCTGACCGAGGTTCATGCCAGCCCCGAGGGTGATACCGTCCTACCCCCGCTCGGCTCCAATTGGCGAGAGACGGCCCGGATCGAACATCCCGCCGAGGATGGTCGTCCCGCGCTCGGCTTCGTCACATTCGTCCGTGACTAGCGCGGCCCGCTGCCGCCTCCTATAGCCGCCTTCGACATGAGGATCATCGCGGGCGACCGGCCGCTGCCAGACGATCTGCGCGGTGCGGTGATGGCGCTTGGTAATTTCGACGGCTTTCACCGCGGCCACCAGGCGGTGGTGGCGCGGGCCGTCGCGCGCGCGCGCGCGATCGGGCGGCCCGCGATCGTCGCCACGTTCGATCCGCATCCCGCGCGTCACTTCCGGCCGGATGTTCCGCATTTCCGGCTGACCACGCTCGCCCAGCGTGCGCGCCTGTTCGCTCAGGCCGGGGCGGACGCGACGCTCGTGCTGCGCTTCGGCGCCGATCTCGCGGCCTTGTCGCCCGCTCAGTTCGTGCATGACGAACTGGTCGGGCGTTACGGCGCGGTCGGCGTCGTCACGGGCGAGGATTTCACGTTCGGGCAGGGCCGCGCCGGAACGGCGGCCCTGCTCGCTGCGCTGGGGTGGGAACGCGGGTTGGAGGCCGAGGCTGTCGCGCCCGTCTCCGACGCGGGAGGCGTGATCTCGTCTAGCCGCATCCGCGCGGCGCTATCGGCGGGCGATTGCGCGACCGCGACGCGCCTGCTTACCCGCCCCTTCGCGATCGAGGGCGAGGTGGTGCACGGCGACAAGCGCGGCCGCGAGCTGGGCTATCCCACCGCCAATCTGGAGCTCGGCGATTATCTTCGCCCGCGCTACGGCATCTATGCGGTGCGCGCCCGGCTGGCGGACAGCCGCGCGGTGGATGGGGTTGCCAATCTCGGCATCCGGCCGAGCTTCGATCCGCCCAGGGAGCTGCTCGAACCCTATTTCTTCGACTTTTCCGGTGACCTGTATGGCCAGACGATCGAGGTCGCATTGGTAGCTTTTCTCCGTCCGGAAGCGCGGTTCGACAGTCTCGACGCGCTCGTCGCGCAGATGGACGAGGACAGCCGCGCGGCGCGCACGGTGCTTGCCGCGACGCCCGACGATACCGCCCGGCTTCCCTAGGTCGGCCTAGGCCTCAGGCATGGCGCGGGCCTCGGTCGGCTCGCGCCCGCGCACCCGTTCGCGATAGGCGGTGTACAGGCCGCTGCCGCAGATAAGCGCCGCGCCGGCGAGCATCAGCGCGGTCGGCGGCGCGTCGAACGCCAGCCAGCCGACCAGCGTGGCCCAGATGATCTGGAGATAGTCGAACGGTACGACCACCGAGACCGGCGCGAAGCGGAGCGATGCCGTCATCGCGATCTGTGCCGCCCCGCCGAGCAGCCCGGCCCCCGCGAGCATCGCCATCACCGACGGATCGTGCCAGCGACCGAACAGCGGGAGCAACGCCGCGCCAGCGATCGTCGTGAAGACCGTGAACCAGAAGACGATCGCAGCGACATTCTCCGTCCGGCTGATCTGGCGGACCGTGATCATCACCGCCGACTGACCGATAGCGGCGGCGAGACCGACGGCGACGCCGACCAGCGGCACCGCATGCCCCCCGGGCTGTGCCACCAGCGCAACCCCGACGAAGCCGACCGCGACCGCCGCCCAGCGGCGCGGCCCGATCATCTCACCCAGCAACAGCCCCGACAGGATCGTCGCGACCAGCGGAGCGGCATAGGTCAGCGTGGTCGCCTCGCCGAGCGGCAGCAATGCCAGCGCCCCGAACGTCAGCAGCATCGAGACCAGGCCGATGCCCGAACGGGTCAGGTGGGCCAGGGGCTTCCGCGTGCGGATCGAAGACCATCCCGGTCCCAGCGCGACCCACGCCACCACCACGATCAGCGCCCAGCCGTTGCGGTAGAAGATCATTTCCGGCGTCGCCACGCCGCGCTCGCTCGCGGCCTTGAGCAGGGCAGCCATGCCGGCGAAGGCGGTGGCGGACGCGCCGCGCAACAGGATGCCGTAGAGACGGCGTTCCGGGGGCGGGGCGGGCGGCATGGCGGCGCGGCTACCGCAATGTGCCGGCCGTGCCGAGTCCGAAATCCTTTCCCTGTCTCAAATGGATGATGTCGGTTCGCCGCGTGCTACAGGTCGACGCCCGCCGCAATCGCCTCCAGCTTGCGGACCCTCTCCTTCAGGTCGGCTAGTTCGATCCGGGCCATCGGGCTGGCGGCTGCATTACCCTCGACGGGTCCGCGTCCCTCGATTGACAGGCGCTGCAGCGCGATCCACTCGCGCCAGCCCTTCAGCATGGCGAAGGTCACGACCACCAGCCCGGCAAACCCGGCCGCGGTCAGCTCCGCCCAAACCATCGGATTGGTCATTACCGTGCCTCCTTCTCGACGCGGAGCGCTTCGATCTCGCGCTCCAGGGCGATGCTGCGATTGCGGTCGCCATCGGTGACGATCCGTTCAAGCACCGCGATCCGATCCTTCAGGTCCTGCACCTCTCCGCGTAGGCGCTGCGCGTCGGCCTGCTCGCGTGGCGATCCGACATAGATGTCCTCGCCCTTGTGGCGGACCACGCCGTAACGCGCCTTGAGCACGCTGGAGATGCCGACGATCGCAACGATGAGCACGACCATCTCGAACGGGTTCATGTGCATGCACTCCCTGCTGTGCTGTTCTGTCAGTTGATCGGGCGGTCGCGCAGTCGTTCGATCTCGTCGCCGAGCGCGGTCGACCGGTCGGTCAGGATGCGTTCGAGCACCGCGACGCGCTGCTCCAGCCGTTCGGTCTTGGCGGCATATTGGGCCGCGCGCTCGGCGGTCTGCTCGGTCAGCGCCACCGCCATCGCCTCCTTGTGATCGAGCCATCGCTCGAAGATCTTGCTGCCGATGCCCAGGATGACGGGCAGGCCGACGACGATCATGAAGAAGCCGAGAATGAAGAAGGGGTTCATCGTAACATCCTTCAGTTGGCCGGCCGGCGCAGCTGCTCGATCTCGTCGGACAGGCGGTTGCCGCGATCAGTCGCGATGCGTTCAAGCACCGAAATCCGCTCCTCGAGCCTGGAGACCTGACCGGACAGGCGCTCATTCTCGTTCGAGAGGAGATCGATCCGCCGGCTGGCGTCGACATCCGTCTTGGTGATGTTGCGTCCCCAATCGTCGCTGATCGAAAAGCCATGGCGCGCGCGGATCCAGTTGTTGATCAGCCATCCGCCGAGCGAGAGCGTGACGATCGCGATGACGAAGATCGGGCCATTGAAATCCATCGTCCGTCTCCCTTCTGTCGACCGCGCCTCAGCGCAGCGCCTCGATCTCGTCGGCCAGGCGGCGATTGTGGCTGGTGACGTGCAGTTCGACGTCGGCCAGGCGGCGGTCGATGTCGCGGAAGCTGGCGCGGACGTCGCGGATCGAGTTTCCGGGGCGTGCGCGGACCTTCTGCCAGAATTTGCGGTCCTCGCGGTCCGTGTAATCGAGCTCGCGCGGCTTCTCGTCGGCGATCAGACCGAGCGCGAGGTAGGCGATGAAGCCGAGGCCGCCGGTGGCGAACACGGTCAGCAGGACCACGCCGACCCGGACCAAGGTTACATCGACCCCGGTATAGTCGGTGATCCCGGCGCAGACGCCCATGAATTTGCCGTTGCGCTTGTCGAGGTAGAAGCTGGTGCGACGCGGTGTCATGCCGTCCGTCCTTTCCTGGTCTCTTCGCCGGCCGCGCTCAATAGCTGCGGCGGCGTGGTTGCGTGTCCCGCTCGGGCGAGCGGTCGAAGTCGAAGCGATCCTCGTCCGGATCCGGCGCGCGCTGGGCGACGCGGGGGCGGAAGTCGGGATTGTCGGCAGCGACGATGCGTTCGATCGTGCTCATCCGGTCGTCGAGCCGGCGGGCAAGCTCGTGCAGTTCGTCGAGCAGGTTCTCGTCCTCGAGGCTCAGCGTCCCGCTCTTCTTCCACTGCGTGATATAGTGGAAGATCAGCCACGGCAGCCCGATGAAGATGGTCGGGATGACGACGATCGGGATGAGGATGTCCTCCATCGCCTCAGCCCTCCTGGCCCGGGGTCGGTCCACCGGCCACGCGCGCCTTCAGCGCGGCGAGCTCGGCATCGACCTTGTCGGCGGAGCGCAGTTCGGCGATCTCCTCCTCCAGGCTCTTCTGCATTCCCATCCCGGCTGCATCGGCGCGCCCCTCGGCCAGATCGACCCGCCGTTCGAGCAGTTCGAAGCGCGAGAATGCGTCTTCGGTTTTCTGCCCGGCATACATTTCACGCAGGCGGGTCCGGTTCTGCGCGCTTTCGAGGCGCGTCGTGACCGAATTCTGGCGCGCGCGGGCCTCGCGCAGCTTGTTCTGCAGCTTGGCGATGTCCGCCTCGCACGCCGCGAGCGCTTCGTCGATCTGCCCGATCTCGTCCTGCAGCTGCTCGGCCAGATCGGCCGCCTTCTGCTTTTCCAGCAGCGCCGCCTTCGCCAGGTCCTCGCGGTTGCGGGACAGGGCAAGCTCGGCCTTCTCCAGCCAGCCCTGCTGGACCTGATCGAGCTTCGCGATCTGGCGACGCATCTCCTTCTGATCGGCGATATGGCGGGCGGCGGACGCGCGAACCTCGACCAGCGTCTCCTCCATTTCGAGGATGATCATGCGGATCATCTTCGCCGGGTCCTCCGCCCGATCGAGCAGATCGGTCATGTTGGCGGCGATGATGTCACGGGTGCGGGAAAAGATCCCCATCTGGTCGTGCTCCTGTTCTACGCGTTCAGCCTTGAACTCAGGCAAGTATGAAAGCCGGGGCGGGGTCAAGGGGTGCCCCGCCCCGGCGACGCCGCGCCCCGGGCGGCGTCCCGGGGGGTGGGAGTGGGTTGGGGGCCGGCGCGCTGGACCTCGCGGCCGGGGCGGGCGCGGCGGGCGACATACTACAGCTCGCGGCCG
>NZ_JBMDXG010000037.1:0-14827 GCF_048594985.1 Sphingomonas sp.
GGGTGTTTTTTTTGTGGTGCGGGGGGTGTGCCTGGTCAACCTGGCCTTAAGCGATTTCTTGGGCGCGGTGGCCCCCCTCGGCGGTTTCATGTTCGGCTATGACAGCGGCGTCATCAACGGCACGCAGGACGGCCTTGAGCATGCGTTCAACCTGTCGAAGCTGGGCACCGGCTTCAACGTCGGCGCGATCCTGATCGGCTGTTCGATCGGCGCTTTCGCGGCGGGCCGCCTGTCCGACCGGCTCGGCCGGCGCGGGGTGATGCGGATCTCGGCCATCCTGTTCTTCATCAGCGCGCTGCTGGCGGGCGCGGCTCCCGGATCGGAGCTGTTCGTGCTCGCGCGCCTGCTCGGCGGTTTCGGCGTCGGCGCGGCGTCGGTCCTGTCGCCCGTCTACATCTCCGAAGTGACGCCGGCGAGCATTCGCGGGCGGCTGTCCTCGATCCAGCAGATCATGATCATCACCGGCCTGACCGGTGCCTTCATCGCCAACTACGTCCTGGCGCAGGCGGCCGGCGGCTCGCAGGCGATCCTGTGGGGCGGCTATCCGGCATGGCGCTGGATGTTCTGGATGCAGTCGATCCCGGCCCTGGTCTACTTCCTCGCGCTGCTGCTGATCCCGGAAAGCCCGCGCTTCCTGGTCGTGCGCGGCCGCGAGGCCGAGGCGCATGCCGTCCTGACCAAGCTGTTCGGGGCCGAGGCCGCCACCGCGAAGGTCGCCGAGATCCGCTCCACGCTCGCGTCCGACAATCATCGGCCCAAGCTCAGCGACCTGAAGGACAAGACCACCGGCAAGGTTCGTCCGATCGTCTGGGCGGGCATGATGCTCGCGGTGTTCCAGCAGTTCGTCGGCATCAACATCGTGTTCTATTATGGCGCGGTGCTGTGGCAGGCGGTCGGCTTCAGCGAAAATGACGCGCTGCTCACCAACATCATCTCGGGCGTCGTCTCGATCGGCGCGTGCATCCTGACGGTGCTGCTGGTGGACAAGATCGGGCGCAAGCCGCTGCTGCTGATCGGCTCGGCTGGCATGACGGTCACGCTCGGCCTGATGGCCTATGCCTTCTCGCAGGGGGTGTTCGACGCCGCCGGCGCGCTGCAGCTCCCCGGCGGGCTCGGCCGCGTCGCCTTCATCAGCGCGCTCGGCTATTCGGCACTGTTCAATCTCAGCTGGGGCCCGATCATGTGGGTCATGCTGGGTGAGATGTTCCCCAACCAGATCCGCGGTTCGGCGCTGGCCGTCTGCGGCTTCGCGCAGTGGATGGCGAACTTCCTCATCTCGGTCAGCTTCCCGTGGCTGCTCGTCAATGTCGGGCTGGCGCCGACTTACAGCTTTTACGCGCTCTCGGCCTTCATCTCCTTCTTCCTGGTGAAGAAGCTGCTGAACGAGACGCGCGGCCGCGAGCTGGAGCAGATGGAAGGCTGATCCTAGCTTCCTAGCCCCAAGAAAGAGGCCCGCCGCTCCATCGAGCGGCGGGCCTTTTCCTTATCGGCCGCGTCGAAGCGGCTGTGGCGATCAGTGATTGTGACGCGGGGTCCGATTAGCGACGCCGCGATATTTCAGCGCGAACTCGAGCACCGCGCCCTCGTGCATCTGCCCGACCTTCTCGCGATACAGCTCCTCCCAGGGTGTGTTGCTCGGTGGGACGGGCGGCATTGCTTCCGTGGCCCTGCGCCGCGCGATCTCCGCCTCGTCGACCAGCGCATTGCAGGTGCCGGCGTTCAGGTCGATCCGGATGACGTCGCCCGTATGAAGCCATGACAGCCCGCCGCCCGCCGCGCTCTCCGGCGAGGCGTTGAGGATCGAGGGGCTGTCCGACGTGCCCGACTGGCGCCCGTCGCCGAGCGTCGGCAGCCACATCACGCCCCGCTGGATCAGCGCGTCGGGCGGCTGCATGTTGACCACCTCGGCCGATCCCGGCCAGCCGAGCGGCCCGGCGCCGCGCATCACCAGAATGCAATTCTCGTCGATGCCGAGCGCGGGATCGTTGATGCGATGGTGGTAATCGTCCGCGCCGTCGAACACGATCGCGCGCGCCTCGAACGCGCCTTCGGAGCCCGGCCTGCTGAGGTAGCGGGCACGAAATTCGGCCGAGATCACGCTGGTCTTCATGATCGCATGGTCGAACAGGTTGCCGGACAGGACGAGGAAGCCGGCCCTCTCCTGCAGCGGTTCGGCGAACGGCCGGATCACCTCGCGATCGCGCGTCTCGCGGCCGGACAGGTTCTCGGCGACGCTCCGCCCGGTGACGGTGGCGCAGGTGCCGTGGAGCTTGCCGGCTTCGAGCAATTCCCACAGCAGGGCGGGAACGCCGCCCGCGCGGTGGAAACGCTCGCCTAGATATTTCCCGGCCGGCTGCATGTTGAGCAGCAGCGGCAGGTCATAGCCGTGCGCCATCCAGTCGGCGGGCGACAGGTCGACGCCGGCATGGCGTGCCATGGCCATGATATGCGGTTCGGCGTTGGACGATCCGCCCGCCGCGCTGACGAAAGCGATCGCGTTGAGGAAGCTCTCGCGCGTCAGGATCTTGGACGGCCGCAGGTCTTCATAGGCCATCTCCACGATCCGCTGGCCGGTGCGGTAGGCCATCTGCCCCCGCTCGCGATAGGGCGCAGGGATGGCGGCGCAGCCGGGCAGGGACAGGCCGAGCGCCTCCGCCACGCCGTTCATGGTCGATGCGGTGCCCATCGTGTTGCAATGGCCCGCCGACGGCGCGCTGTCGGTCGCGCGCTTGAGGAATTCCTCCTCGTCGATCTCGCCCGCCGCCAGCTTGCGGCGCGAGCGCCAGATGACGGTGCCCGATCCGACCAGATCACCCTCGTGCCAGCCGTCGAGCATCGGCCCGCCCGAAAGCACGATCGCGGGAATGTCGACGGTCGAGGCGGCCATGATCTGCGACGGCGTGGTCTTGTCGCAGCCGGTGGTCAGCACCACCGCGTCGATCGGATAGCCGTAGAGGATCTCGACCAGCCCGAGATAGAGCAGGTTGCGGTCGAGCGCGGCGGTCGGGCGGCGGCAATTTTCGAAGATCGGATGGACCGGGAACTCCATCGGGATGCCGCCCGCGTCGCGGATGCCGGCGGCGGTGCGCTTCGCCAGCTCGACATGGTTGCGGTTGCATGGGCTGAGGTCGCTTCCGGACTGGGCGATGCCGATGATCGGCTTGCCCGAGCGCAGTTCCTCGGGCGTGACACCGTAATTCATGAAGCGCTCCAGATAGAGCGCGACCATGTCGCTGCGGGCCGGATCGGCGAACCAGTCGCGCGAGCGGAAGGGGCGGGCGGGTTGGCGGGTCACGAGGCTCTCCGGAAAGGATGGGAGCGCTACAATCCGGCCGCGCCGTGCTGTCAAGCCGAGGTGGCAGGCCTACGGCGCGGGGGCGCGTCGGATTGCCGGCGGACCAGCGTGAAATCGAGCAGCAGGTGCCGTGCCGCCGGGCGCACGGGATCGCGCCGCGCGCGGATCTCGCTCATCAACAGCTCGACTGCCGCACGCGACATGTCGCGGATCGGCTGGCGGATCGTGGTCAGTTCCGGCCAGATCGTGGTGGCGAGCGGGATGTCGTCAAACCCGCAGACCGTGATGTCGCCCGGCACGTCCAGCCCATGGCGGTGCGCGGCCGCCACCGTCGCCGCTGCCATGTCGTCATTGCTGGAGAAGATGGCGGTCGGCCGGTCGACGAGCGAGAGCAGCCGTTCGGCGGCGTCAAGGCCCGAGCGATAGGTGAACAGGCCGGGCGCGATCAGCGCCGGATCGACGGCGATGCCCGCTTCATCCAGCGCGCGCTCATACCCTTCCTGCCGACGTGCACTCGCGCTCTGGTTCGGATTGCCGACGATGAAGCCAATGCGGCGATGGCCCATGTCGATCAGATGGCGGGTCATCGCATGCGCCGCCTCCGCATCATCGATGTGGACAGCCAGCACGCCGGCGGGCGGCCGGCCGCTCGCCACGACCACGAGCGGAATGTCGGCGGCGCGCAGCGCATCGATCAGTCCGGCGGAATCGCACAGCGGCGGGGGCAGCACCACGCCGTGCACGCCGCTTTGCAGGACGTGGTCGATCGCCTCCTTTTCCTCGTCACCCAGCTCGCACTTCTCGATGATGAGCTGGGCATGGCCGGCGGCGATGCCATCGAGCCCGCCCATCAGAAATTCACTGAGATAGGCTGCGCTGGGGTTGCTGTAGAGCAATGCGATGCGACCCTCCTGCCCCCCGGCCAGGCTGCGCGCAGCTTTGTTGGGCGCGTAGCCGAGACGCTTGATCGCCTGGTTGACCGCCTCGCGCGTCGTATCGCGCACATTGGCCTCACCATTGATGACGCGCGACACCGTCATGGGCGAAACGCCCGCCGCTTCGGCGACGTCCGTGATCGTCGGCACCGTGCGCGCCCCTCGGCTCCTCTGGCTCACCCGCAGCGCCCTTCATCCCCCCGGCCGACCATGTCGGTTCCGTAATCTACCTGACCAAAAAAGCCGGAGCGGGCAAGTCATGACCGGTGTCAGCCGTTCCCGGGCGGGAAGGGGAAGGTGAGACTCCTGTAATAATCCAGCGTATGCGCCGGCGGCGGCACGCCGTCGGGCAGGGGCCGCTTCGACATGGTCTGGAAATAGAGGAGGCAGGCGTCACGCCACCATTCGGCCTCCTTGCGCTGGATCGCCAGGAAATCCTTGGTCTTTTCGAAGCGTTCCGCATCGATACGGGGCTGCAACGCTTCCCAATCGCCTTGCAGGCGGATCACCTGATCTACGCCCGCCTGATAACGAAACGCCATTTCGTCCCACAGGATCCGGCCGGACTTCATGCGATAGTCCCATGGAAGATGGTGGAACCACAGCAGCACATTGTCGGGCGTGGTGCGGGGATCGCTCCATAGCCGGGCGAGCGGGCGAGCATATTGGGCGACCGCGTCGCTTCCCTTGGCCGTCCGATCGAACCCGATCCCGCCGGCATCGGCGCGATGATAATAAACCGGGTTCCATTCGGGCCGGGCAAGCTCGCTGACCCACGGCGCCGGTCCATAATGGTGTCCTGTCCCCATGATGTGGGCCAGGCCGAGCGGTGTCATGTAATTCACCACCGCCTCACGCGATCCCATCATCATCGCCACCGTCGGCTCCACCACGGTCGGGTCTGGGGCGAATGTCATTGCCGCCCATTCCGTTGCGATCGTCTTGGGCGACAGGTCCGGGTCCCATGCCAGCCGGCCGAAAGCGTACCAATCAGCCTGGTTGAAGGTAGAGCCCGACCAGTCGCGATCGGTGCCGATATTCGCGACCCCGGCGATGCCGGACAGCCTGTGGCCATCGGCCTCGCCCGCGATCACGCGCGCGACCGTTGTGCCCTTGCCGTGCATATGCGTGTCGGCGTCGAGCACTTCCTTGAACAGCGGGCCGAGGTAGGAAAGGTGCGTCGCCTGCCCGAGATATTCCTTCGTGATCTGGAATTCGACGATCAGCGGCGTCTTCGGCATGGCGCCGAACACCGGGTGGAACGGCTCGCGCGGCTGGAAATCGAGCGGGCCGTTCTTGACCTGGACGAGCACATTGTCGGCGAACTTGCCGTCGAGCGGCTTGAACTCATCATAGGCCTGCTTGGCGCGGTCGACCGGATTGTCCTCGGCATAGACGAAGGCGCGGTACATCACGATCCCGCCATGCGGCGCGACCGCCTGCGCCAGGACATTGGCGCCATCGGCATGGCTACGATGATAATCGCGCGGGCCGGGCTGCCCCTCGCTGTTGGCTTTGACCAGGAAGCCGCCGAAATCGGGGATCGCCCGATAGATCTCGTCCGCCTTGGCGCGCCACCAGGCGGCGACGGCGGGATCGAGCGGGTCGGCGGTCTTGAGGCCGCCCAGCTCCATCGGCGCCGTGAAACGCGCCGACAGGTAGACCCTGATCCCCCAGGGGCGGAACACGTCCGCCAGCGCCGCCGCCTTTGCGATATAACGCGCCGTCAGGCTGTCCGACTTCGCATTGACGTTGTTGAGGACCGTGCCGTTGATCCCGATCGATGCGTTGGCGCGGGCATAATCGGTATAACGCGGATCGCGGAAATCGGGCAGCTTCCACCAGTCCCACAGCGACTGGCCGGCATAACCGCGCTCGACATGCCCATTGAGATCGTCCCAATGGTTGAGCACGCGCAGCTTCGGCCGGGGGGCGGAAGATTTGTCGAGCGCGTCGAGCGGCGCACCTATCTGAACGAGGCGGAGCAGCGCGAAACTGCCGTAAAGCGCGCCCGCCGGGCCGTTGGCGGCGACGATCGTCGCGGGCCTGCCGTCGATCCGCGTCGTCCGGATCAGATAGCCTTCCGTGCCCAGACGCGCGAGCGGCAGTTTCAGCGCGGCGATGCGCGGGTCGGCCGGGGTGCCGATCAGGACCATCCCCCCGGCGCGCTCGCTTCCCAGCAGCCCATCGAGGCCGCGGCGCAGTTCGCCCGCGGCGCTGGCCAGCCGTGGATCCGTCTCGCCCACCACGATCTCGCGCCCCAGCGCCGCCGCCGCCGGGCCGGCGAGCGACGCGGGAAGCGGATCGTAGCGCAGCCAGAGCCGGTAACCGTCCTCCGCCCGGGCCGACGCCGCTCCAAGCAGCAGGAGAAGAGCGAGCAGGGCGCGGATCATCGACAAAATCATTCCTCTCGTGGCCGCCGGTACGTGGCCGACGATGGTCTCGATTGACTGCGGTTCGGCACCTACACCATGGGTATGACACGATGAAAGGCACGCTTTGTCCGGCGTTGCCCGCGCCGCGCGGATGTGCCTAGAAAAAGCGTAAAGCCCTTGAGTTCGGGAGAGCATCTTGCCCAGAATTACGTCCGCCCGCGTCATCGTCACCTGCCCGGGGCGTAATTTCGTGACGCTGAAGATCGAGACGGACGAGGGCGTCTATGGGTTGGGCGATGCGACGCTCAACGGCCGCGAGAAAGCGGTGGTGGCCTATCTCGAAGACCATGTCGTCCCCTGCCTGATCGGTCGCGACGCGCACCGGATCGAGGATATCTGGCAATATCTCTACAAGGGCGCCTACTGGCGGCGCGGGCCGGTGACGATGACTGCGATCGCGGCGGTCGACATGGCGCTGTGGGACATCAAGGGCAAGGTCGCCGGGCTGCCGCTCTACCAGCTGCTCGGCGGGGCGAGCCGCGAGGGCGTGATGGTCTATGGCCACGCCAACGGCAAGAACATCGAAGAGACGGTCGACAACGCGCTCCGCTACCAGGAGGAGGGCTACAAGGCGATCCGCATCCAGTCGGGCGTGCCCGGCCTCGCCTCGACCTATGGGGTCAGCAAGGACCGCTATTTCTACGAGCCGGCCGACGCCGATCTGCCGACCGAGAACGTCTGGTCGACGAGCAAATATATGCGCTCGGTCCCGCCCTTGTTCGACAAGGCGCGCGAGGCGCTCGGCTGGGACGTGCACCTGCTGCACGACATCCACCACCGCCTGACGCCGATCGAGGCGGGGCGGCTGGGCAAGGATCTCGAGCCCTATCGCCCCTTCTGGCTGGAGGATGCGACGCCGGCCGAAAATCAGGAGGCGTTCCGCCTGATCCGCCAGCACACCACCGCCCCGCTCGCGGTGGGCGAGGTGTTCAGCTCGATCTGGGATGCCAAGGACCTGATCGAGAACCAGTTGATCGACTATATCCGCGCAACCGTGGTCCATGCCGGCGGCATCACCCATTTGCGCCGCATCGCCGCGCTGGCCGACCTCTATCAGGTCAGGACCGGCTGCCATGGCGCGACCGACCTGTCCCCCGTCTGCATGGCGGCGGCGCTCCACTTCGATCTGTCGGTGCCCAATTTTGGTGTGCAGGAATATATGCGCCACACGCCCGAGACCGACGCGGTCTTCCCCCATGCCTACACGTTCGAAAATGGGCTGATGCATCCGGGTGACAAGCCCGGCCTCGGCGTCGATCTCGACGAGGCGCTGGCCGCCCAATATCCGTACAAGCGCGCCTTCCTGCCGGTGAACCGGCTGGAGGATGGCACGCTGTTCATCTGGTAGAAGCATGGCGCCCGTGCACGCGGGCGCCCATCATCGTGAGCGGCGTGCGACAATCCCGCAGGCTGCTCCGGTTTCAGCGGGCCACAATCGCCTGCCCGGCATGAGGGAAGATCGATGACCGACGCCACCGCCGTCCCAAAGCCGCCGCGCGGACGCGTTCGCTGGGTAATCTGTGCCCTGCTCTTCCTCGCGGTCGTGCTCAGCTACATCGACCGCCTCGTGCTCGGCGTGCTCAAGCCGCAACTCGAACAGCTCTATGGCTGGACGAATTCAGGCTACGGGGATGTCACGGGCTATTTCCAGGTCGTCTACGGCATCGGGTTCCTCTTCTTCGGCTGGCTGATCGACCGGGTCGGTCCGCGTATCGGCTATCTCCTGTCGATGTCGATGTGGACCATCGGCCATTTCGCGCAGACGCTGGTGACCAGCACGACCGGTTTCGCGATCGCGCGTATCCCGCTCGCGCTGGGCGAGGCGGGCACCTATCCGTCCGCGCTCGCGGCGGCGTCGCAATGGTTCCCCAAGAAGGAGCGCGCGCTGGCGATCGGCATCTTCAACGCCGGGGCCAATGTCGGCGCGATCGTCACGCCGCTGCTGGTGTCGTTCATCGTCGCCGGGCTGCTGCTCGACTGGCGCTGGGCGTTCATCGTCACCGGCCTGTTCAACCTGGTCTGGATCGCGGCGTGGTGGATCTTCTACCGCCAGCCTGCTGATCATCCGCGTCTTTCCGCCGAGGAACGCGCCTTCATCGAGGCGGAACCGGCGGAGGATGTCGGGCGCGCCGGCTTCGCTCAGGTTCTGCGCCACCGCCAGACCTGGGCCTATATGGCGGGCCGCTTCCTCATCGATCCAGTGTGGTGGACATTCCTGTTCTGGCTGCCCGGCTTCTTCAGCGAGCGCTACGGCTACGACCTCAAGAATTTCGGCCCGCCGCTGGTGGCAATCTACATCCTTGCCGATGTCGGTGCGATCGTGGGCGGATGGTATTCGTCGCACCTGCTGAAGCGGGGCGTGGATACCGGCCGGGCGCGCAAGCGGGCAATGTTCTTCTGCGCGCTGTTCGCGGTGCCGGTAATGTTCGCGGCGGAGGCGAGCAATATCTGGCTGGCGGTGCTGCTGATCGGCATGGCCTGCGCGGCGCACCAGGGCTTTTCGACCAACCTGTTCGCGACTCCCGGCGATCTGTTCCCGCGTTATGCGCAGGGGACGCTGATCGGGCTGGGCGGGTTTGCTGGGGCGGCCGGGGGCTTCATCGCCGCCAAGTCGCTGGGGGCGCTGCTCGACGCGGTGGGTAGCTACGGTCCGTTCTTCGTCGCGTGTGGCTTCGCCTATCTGCTGGCGCTCCTGGTCGTCCATCTGCTCAATCCGCGATATGTACCGGTGACCGACCTCGCCGTCCGGCCGCGCTGACATGGCGAAGCTCGCGCTTCATCCCGATCGCTTGTTTCCCGCGGACGATCGGGTCCGTGCTATCGCGCGCGCTCTGTATCAGCCGATCAAGGACCTGCCGATCGTCAGCCCGCACGGCCACACCGATCCGGCCTGGTTCGCCTATGACCAGCCCTTTGCGAACCCGGCCGAACTGCTGATCATCCCCGACCATTATGTCTTCCGGATGCTCTATTCGCAGGGCGTAAGGCTCGAGCAGCTCGGCCTGTCGACCCGCGACGGCAGCCCGACCGAGCGCGATCCGCGCGCCATCTGGAAGCTGCTGGCAGATCGTTATTATTTGCTGCGCGGTACGCCTTCGCGCGCGTGGCTCGACTGGGTGTTCGCGGAGGTGTTCGGGCTCGATGTCCTGCTCGAATCCTCGACCGCCGATTTGTATTACGAGACGATCGACGCGGCGCTGAAGACCCCCGCCTTTCGCCCGCGCGCGCTGTTCGAGCGTTACGGGATCGAGGTGATCGCGACCACCGAAAGCCCGCTCGATCCGCTCGTTCATCACAAGGCGATCCGCGACAGCGGCTGGGCCGGCCGGGTCGTCACCGCCTACCGCCCCGATCCGGTGCTGGATCCGGAGCATGACGGCTTCGCCGACAATCTCCAGCGCTTCGGCGAGGTTGCCGGCGAGGACGTCTCGACCTGGGCCGGGTATCTGCGCGCGCACGAAAATCGCCGCGCCTTCTTCCGCGAGGCGGGTGCGACCTCGACCGACCACGGTCATCCGACCGCCTTCACCGCCGACCTGTCCAGGGCCGATGCGGAGGCGCTCTATGCCAGGGTCCTGGCCGGCCCTGTCACGGCCGAGGAGGCCGAACTGTTTCGGGGCCAGATGCTGACCGAGATGGCGCGCATGTCGATCGAGGACGGGATGGTCATGCAGCTCCACCCCGGCGTCTTCCGCAACCACAATGCATCGGTGTTCGCGCGGTTCGGACGCGACAAGGGCGCGGACATCCCCGTCCAGACCGAATATGTCCGCGCGCTGAAACCCCTCCTCGACCGTTTCGGCAACGACACGCGCCTCAGCCTGATCCTCTTCACGCTCGATGAGGACAGTTACAGCCGCGAACTCGCGCCGCTCGCGGGGCATTATCCGGTGCTGCGGCTCGGCCCGCCCTGGTGGTTCCACGACAGCCCCGAGGGCATGCGCCGTTTCCGCGAGCGCGCGACCGAAACGGGGGGATTCTACAACACGGTCGGCTTCAACGACGACACGCGTGCCTTCCTCTCCATCCCGGCGCGGCACGATGTCGCGCGGCGGATGGACTGTGCCTTTCTCGCGCGGCTGGTGGCCGAACACCGCCTGCCCGAGGACGAGGCGCACGAGGTCGCACGCGCACTGACCTATGATCTGGTCAAGGCGGCGTACAAGCTGTGACCCGGCTGAACGAGGGCAGCGCACGGGCACTGCCGCCAACGGTCCGGCGCTTCACCTATGATCGCGCGGCGGTACGCACGGGCATCGTCCACCTCGGCACGGGCGCGTTCCACCGCGCGCATCAGGCGACCTATTACGAAGCCACGCTTGAGAGTGGCGACCTGCGCTGGGGCGTGCTGGGCGCTTCGCTCCGTTCAGCGTCGGTGCGCGACCAGATGGTGCCGCAGGACGGCCTGTATTCGTTGGTCGTGCGCGACGGCGAGGACGAACGGATCCAGCTCGTCGGCGCGATCCGCGACGTGCTCGTCGCGCCGGAGGATCCTACGCGGCTAGTGGCGGCGATGGCCGCGTCGGACACGCACCTTGTCACGCTGACCGTGACCGAGAAGGGCTATAAGCTCGATCCCGCGACGGGCGCGTTGATCGAAAGCGATGCGGACCTTGCCGCCGACCTCGCCTCGCTCGATCGGCCGCGCACCGCGCCGGGCTTGATCGTCGCGGCGCTCGCCGCCCGCCGCGCGGCGGGCCTCGCGCCGTTCACCGCGATCTCGTGCGACAACCTGCCGCATAACGGCACGCGCCTCCGCGCGGCGGCATTGGCGCTCGCGGGCCGGCATGATCCGGACCTCGCCAAATGGATCGAGGGCGAAGGTGCATTCCCCGAGACGATGGTTGACCGGATCGTGCCCGCGACCGAGGCCGAGGACATCGCCGCATTGACCGCGAAGATCGGGGTCGAGGATCGCGCGATGGTCAAGACCGAGCCCTTCACGCAATGGGTGGTGCAGGACTGGTTCGCGGGCGAGCGGCCGGACCTTGCGGCGCACGGCGTCCAGCTGACCACCGCCGTCGCGCCGTGGGAGGAGGCGAAGCTGCGCCTGCTCAACGGCGCGCACTCGGGCCTCGCTTACCTCGGCGCGCTGGCCGGAATCGAGTTCGTCCATCAATTCGTCGCATTCGACGGGGGGCGCGGCTTCGTCGAGGCATTGTGGGATCAGGCCGAGGCGACGCTCACGCCGCCGGCCGAGCTCGACGTGGCGGCTTATCGGGCGCAGCTGATGGCGCGCTTCACCAACTCGGCGCTCCGCCACCGCACCCTGCAGATCGCGATGGATGGATCGCAGAAACTCCCGCAGCGCCTGCTGCACGGCATCGGGCAGCGGCTGGAGCGGGGCGAGGATGTCGGGGTGATGGCGCTGGCCGTCGCGGCTTGGATGCGCTGGCAGGACGGGCGTGACGACGCCGGCATGGCGCATGTCGTCGACGATCCGCTCGCCGCGCGCACCGCCGCAGTGGCGCGCCTGCCCACCGCCGAAGCGGTGCGCGGGCTGATGGCGATCGATGCGATCTTCCCGCCCGCGCTTGCAGCGCATGACGGATTCACCGCATCACTGGCGCGGTCGCTCGAAGATCTCCGCCAGAAGGGGGCAAGAGCCGTGATGGAGGAGAGGTTCGGAACATGGGGTTCTTCCAGGCGAAGCTGACCGGGCGGCGCAGCATGTTTGCGCTGTTCGCTATAGCCGCGCTGGCGCAGCCCGCGAGCGCCAAATGGGTTGCGGCGTGGGGTTCGGCGCAGCAACTGGTCGAGCCCGGCAATGAGGCACCCGCCGCCGCCTTTACCGGTGCCACCTTGCGGCAGGTCGTACGCATCACGCTGGCTGGGCAGGCGGTGCGCATCCGTTTTTCCAATGCGTTCGGCAGCGAGCCGCTGACGATCGACGGGGCGCATGTCGCACGCGCGGTGGCGGCGGGAAGCGCGCGAATCGTGGCCGGCAGCGACCGGGCGCTGACTTTCGACCGGCGACCGTCGGTAACCATCCCGGCGGGTGCGGACTATCTGTCCGATCCCGTGGCGCTGGATGTTGCGGCCTTGTCGAGCGTGGCGGTGTCGGTGATGCTGGCGGCGGCGCCGAAGCAGCAGACGGGGCACCCCGGATCGCGGACGCGCTCCTTCTACCAGCCCGGCGACCAGCTCGCCGCAACCGACATGTCCGCCGCGCGGCCGATCGAACATTGGTATCTGCTGAGCGGCGTCGAGGTCGACGCGTCCCCGCGCGCGGCGGCAATCATAACGCTGGGCGATTCGATCACCGATGGCCGGGGATCGACCACCGACGGCAACGATCGCTGGCCAGACCTGCTGGCAGACCGGTTGCAGGATAGCCCGAAGACCCGAGCGCTGAGCGTGGTCAATGTGGGGATCGGCGGCAATCGCCTCCTTCTGGACGGGATCGGCCCGAACGCGCTCGCGCGGTTCGACCGCGACGTGCTCGCTCGCCCCGGCGTCAAGGCGGTGATCGTCCTGGAAGGCGTAAACGATCTCGGCACGCTGACCCGCGAACGGGCGGCCACGCGGGACGAACATCGCGCTTTGATCGGGCGGATGATCGCGGGCTATCGCCAGATCATTGCCCGCGCACATGCACATGGGGTTCGCGTGATCGGGGTGACCATCATGCCTTACATGGGGATGGACTATTACCATCCGGATGCCGCGAATGAGGCCGATCGTCAGGCGGTCAACGCCTGGATCCGGACAAGCGGGGCGTTCGACGCGGTCGCCGATCTGGACGCCGCGACGCGTGATCCGGCGCGGCCCGACCGGCTGCTGCCGGCCTATGATAGCGGCGACCACATCCATCCCTCGCCCGCCGGCTTCAAGGCGATGGCGGCGGCGATCGACCTGAAGGCGCTGTTCCGATGATGCGCTGGTTCCTTGCGGCTGCGGTGGTGATTGCTGCCCCGGTCCAGGCGCGCGAAATCGCGCTTACCTTTGACGATCTGCCCGCCCATTCCGCATTGCCGCCCGGGGTCACTCGGATGGACGTGGCGCGCGATATCCTCACGGTGCTGAAGGCGGCGCGCGTGCCGCAGGTCTATGGCTTCATCAACGGCTTCCAACTCGGCAAGGAGCCAGGCACCGATCACGTGCTGCGCACCTGGGGCAAGACGGGCTATCCGCTTGGCAATCATGGCTGGTCGCACCTTTCCCTGTCCAAGCTGGATGAGGCGGCGTTCGAGCAGGAGGTGGCTCGCAACGAGCCGGTGTTGAAAGCGCTATCGGGTAGACGTGACTGGCGCTGGTTCCGTTTTCCGTTCCTCGACGAGGCGGCGGATGACCCGGCGAAGCGCGCGGCCTCGCGGGCCTATCTGGCGCGCGCCGGATACCGCATCGCCGCCGTCACCGCGAGCTTCGGCGACTGGGCGTTCAACGAACCCTATGCCCGCTGCGTGGCCAAAGGTGATACCGGCGCGGTGGCCGAGATGGAGCAGGCCTATCTCGACGCGGCCGAGGCGAGCATCCGCCTGTCGGCAGGACGCCGCGATGCGGCGGGCGAGACCCCGCCGGACATTCTGCTGATGCATCTCGGCGCATTCGATGCACGAATGATGCCCCGCCTGCTCACGCTCTATCGCCGGCACGGTTTCAGCTTCGTCTCGCTCGACCAGGCGGCCCGGCACCCCGCCAATGCTGGCCTGGTCGACCCAAAGGGTGCGCCGGTCGCGCAGCCGCCGCTCGGCGATGCCGTATCGAACGCGCTGCTCGACCGCATCGGACGCCTTTGCCGCTGAGTTGAGGGATGCCTTGGCGGAGCGACCCAGGCTTGCCCGGCCGGCACCTTTGGCCTATGGGCTACCCCATCGTTCCGCTTGAACGTGACGCATCGGCGAGCACCGGGAGGGTGAGCGCCAAGCCGGCCGACGAGTTTTCGTCCGCCGGCTCGCTTTGCGTTGGAGCGGATGTGACGAGGATTTTGGGCCTATGTTCGACAGTCTGAGCGACCGGCTTGGCGCCGCCTTCGACCGCCTGCGCGGCCGTGGTGCGCTGACCGAAGCCGACGTGCGCGGCGCGATGCGCGAGGTGCGGATCGCGCTGCTCGAGGCCGACGTCGCGTTGCCGGTGGTGCGCGACTTCGTCGACAAGGCGACCGAGGCGGCGATCGGTCAGAACGTGCTGCGCTCGATCGCGCCGGGCCAGCAGGTCGTCAA
>NZ_JBMDXG010000038.1:0-4293 GCF_048594985.1 Sphingomonas sp.
CTCGATCAGCGGGTGCGGCGGGATGCGAAGATGGCTGTTGCTGACGATCGTGACCGGCACTTCACGGCGATAGGCGACGCGATACACCTCGTCCTTCACCGGGCAGGCGTCCGCGTCGACCAGGATCCTCACCGGCGCGGCGGCCCCGCGTGCCGGCCACGATGCGTCGGCGTCGGCCGGTGCGTGCGGGCCGGGCCGGAACGCTGCGGCGGACGCCCGCCCTCGACCGGGCCGTCGGACGGGACGATGGTAACGTCGTCGTCGCCCTGCGCCGTCCGCGCAATCGCCGACTGGAATTTGGCGGCGAGCGCGCGCGGCACCTGGAACGCGGTCTCGTTTGGGCCGATGCGGATCGCGCCCACCTCGTTCTTCGTGATATGCCCGCGCCGGCAGATCAGCGGCAGGATCCAGCGCGGATCGGCATTCTGGCGGCGGCCGATGTCCATCCGGAACCACACCACATCCTCGAAACCGGGACGGTGTCGCTCCTGCTGCGCGGCGCGGCGCGCCTCGGGCGTGGCTTCGGCCAGTTCCTCGGGCTGCGGCATGGCGGCGCGATGCGCGCGAACCAGCCGGGCCGCGATCTCGTCCACGCCTTGCTGCTCGATCAGCCGCGCGGCGAGCGCGCGATCTTCCTCGTCCAGTTCGACCGGTTCGAGCAGGGCGGCGAGCAGTCGTTCGCGATCCTTCGCTCGATTGTCCTCCGGCGTCGGCACGTCGACCCATTCCGCCTCGATCCGCGCGCCGCGCAGAACCTGTTCGACCCGGCGACGGCGCGGATAGGGCACGACCAGCACCGCCGTCCCCTTCTTGCCCGCGCGGCCCGTGCGGCCCGATCGGTGCTGCAGCGTCTCGGCATCGCGCGGAAGTTCGACGTGGATGACCAGCGTCAGGGTCGGCAGGTCGATGCCGCGCGCCGCCACGTCGGTGGCGACGCAGACGCGGGCGCGCCGGTCGCGCAGCGCCTGGAGCGCGGCATTGCGTTCGTTCTGGCTATGCTCGCCCGACAGCGCCACCGCCGCGAAGCCGCGCTCGACCAGGCTGGCGTGGAGATGGCGGACATTGTCGCGCGTCGCGCAGAACAGGATCGCCGTCTCCGCCTCGTGCAGACGGAGCAGATTGATGACGGCATGCTCGATGTCGGACGGGGAGACCGTCACCGCCTGATAGGCGATGTCGCCATGCCCGCGATCCTCGCCCACGGTCGAAATCCGCAGCGCGTCCTTCTGGTAGCGCTTGGCGAGTTGCACGATCGGCTTCGGCATCGTCGCCGAGAACAGCAGGGTCCGCCGCTCGT
This sequence comes from Sphingomonas sp., assembly GCF_048594985.1. Lineage (GTDB taxonomy): Bacteria > Pseudomonadota > Alphaproteobacteria > Sphingomonadales > Sphingomonadaceae > Sphingomonas_I. The sequence continues at coordinate 1,298 of NZ_JBMDXG010000038.1, forward strand.
CGGGCGTAGCGTCGAGGATCGCCTCGAGGTCGTCGCGGAAGCCCATGTCGAGCATCTCGTCGGCCTCGTCGAGCACGGCGATGCGCAAGGCCGACAGATCGAGCGCCCCACGTTCGAGATGGTCGCGCAGCCGCCCCGGCGTACCGACGACGATCGTCGCGCCATGATTGAGCTGGCGGCGTTCCTTCGATGCGTCCATGCCGCCGACGCAGGTGACGATCCGCGCGCCGGCGGGGCCATACAGCCAGATCAACTCGCGGCTGACTTGAAGCGCCAGCTCGCGCGTCGGCGCGATCACCAGCGCCTGGGGGGCACCCGGCGGCGCGGCGCGGCCGTCCTCGCCGATCAGGTCGCCCGCCATGGCGAGCCCGAAGGCGACGGTCTTGCCGGACCCGGTCTGGGCGGACACGATCAGGTCGCGTCCCGCCGCTGCTTCCTCGAGCACGGCAGCCTGCACGGGCGTGGGCGCGGCATAGCCGCGCGTGGCGAGCGCTTCGGACAGAAGCGTCGGGACGGTGGAAAAGGGCATGATCCTCGGGAAGATGGGCAGCGCGCGCAGCGCCGCAAGAGATGGAGCCTCTATAGCCTATTTGCGGGAATGGGTCACCCCCATCATTGCGAACCGTCTGCTCCGATCGACGGGCACCTTGGTCTGCGACATACCCACTGACCAGAACGGTGCGATGGACGCTCTCGTCACGCACGCTATGCTGCGCATCTTTCCGGGGGGATGGGATCATGGACGAGGAAGAGGAGCCAAGGGACTGGCTGGATGCGCTCGACGCATGGCTTTCCCGCGTCGGGCACCGCGCCAATCGGCACTTGTGTCGCCTGGTGCGGCATCGGCGTTCGCGCGGGCGCGCACGGCCTGTTCCGTCGGGCTGGGTCAGCATTTGTCGGCGCTGCGGCACGCCGATGTACCGGGCCAGCGGTGGGCGGTGGCGCGTAGGCCCCGCCCCCGGCGATCCCACGTCGTGAAGCGAGACCGGCGGCTGCCTGCCGCCTAGCGCGCGGCGGGCACCGCCCGCATGCCGCTCAGCCGGGTCATCAGGATCGCGGCACGCTTCGCCTGGCGCGGAAAGCTGTCCAGCTCCGCCGTTTCGCCCGCCGCGTGCGATCCCGCGCCGCTGACCCCGGTGCCCACGAGCCCGCTGGTATAAGGCGCGACGAAGGCGATATCGCCCGCGCCACGCTTCATCGGATCGAGCTCCGCCATTTCGGGCAGGCCGAGATCGCGGTTGACGCCGTTGAGCATACCGAGCAGCGCGCGGCTGCCCGCGGTCGGCGCCATGGCGGGATAGCCCTCCTTGAACTCGATCCGGGCATCGGTGCCGGGCAGGTGCTGCGCGACGATGGCACGCATCTTCGCCTCGACCCGTTCGGCCTGCTCGTTCGACAGTGCGCGGATGTCGCCGGTCGCGATTGCCTTCGCCGCGATGATGTTCGCCTTGCCGCTCGCGCTTCCTGCGATCGTCTCGGGCGTGGTCGGTTCGGCGGTCACCCCGCCGAGCAGCAGGCCCAGATTATAGGTCAGATTGGGTTCGCGCAGATCGCGCCGGAAGGCGTCGACGATCCGTACCAGCTCGTAATTCGCCCCGAATCCCGCTTCGTCACCGAACACGCCCGAGCTGTGGCCGGTCTTGCCCGTCGCGGTGACGACCCAGGTGATCGACCCGCGCCGCGCGATCGATCCGATATCGCGTCCGTCCTCTCGAGAAAGGCTTTCGAATTCCAGCGCGGCGTCGGCCCACTTGCCCGCCTCGATCAGGTCGGCGCGCGCGATGGTCTGCGGGCTGCCGACGCTTTCCTCGTCGCCGGTCAGCACGATGCGAATGTCGGCGGCGCCAAGTGTGCCGGCCTCGCGCATCGCGCGCAGCGCCGACACCATGACGACCAGCCCGCCCTTCATGTCGTTGACGCCCGGTCCCTCGACGACGTTGCCCTTGCGGACGAAGCGCTGGAACGGACTGTCCTTTTCGAACACCGTGTCCATATGGCCGATCAGGAGCATCTTGCGCCCGCGTCCACTGCCCTTGTGGTCCGCGATCAGGTGGCCCGCGCGTCCCGTCTGCTGCATCGGCACCCACCGCACCGTGAAGCCGAGCGGCTCCAGCTCCGCGCGCATCATGTCGGCGACCGCCTTCACCCCTTCCAGATTGCGCGTGCCGCTATTCTGGTTGACCAGCTTTTCCAGCAGGGCGACGTCGCGTTGCTGCGACGCATCGACGGCGGCGGCCATCTTCGCCTCGGGCGCAGTCAGTGCGGCAATGGCGGGGCTGGCGGCGAGCAGGGCTGCAAGGAGAAGAGCTTTCATCCGGCAAGCTTAGCGCCATCGGGCACGAGGTCGAGAGGCGCTCTTGCTTTCGCAGCCGCAATATACGATATTGCTGTCACACCAGCGCATTGTGCGCCGGTCGGACAGCGTGAACGCCCGCAACCCGGGCCGTGTTCGACCTGAAGGTGCCTAGCCTTGGGCTTCCCTTTTCACGCGGGTCGTCTTGTGAACCCGCTTGCCGCCGCCCTGCGTGGGCCGGCTGTCGGCGCTTATCGAAAGTGCATTCCTTTGACCAAATTTTCCGACCTCGGCCTCGCCGCGCCCATCCAGCAGGCGCTCGCCGCCAAGGGTTATGAAAATCCGACGCCGATCCAGGCGCAGGCCATCCCCGTGCTGCTGGAAGGCCGCGATCTTTGCGGTATCGCGCAGACCGGCACCGGCAAGACCGCCGCGTTCGCGCTGCCGTCGATCCACCACCTGTCGACCAACGCCAAGCCGCGCCCGATCAAGGGGTGCCGCATGCTGGTGCTGGCCCCGACGCGCGAACTGGCGAGCCAGATCGCCGAAAGCTTCACCCAGGACGGCAGGAATCTGCGCCTGTCGGTGATGACCGTGTTCGGCGGCGTGCCGATCCCGCGCCAGGTGCGCCAGCTTGCGGGCGGCGTCGACGTGCTGGTGGCGACGCCCGGCCGGCTGCTCGACCTGATCGACCAGCGCGCGC
>NZ_JBMDXG010000039.1:0-2107 GCF_048594985.1 Sphingomonas sp.
CGTCCAGCGGCACGCTGAGGTCCGCGAACAGGCCGGCAGTGGTGGTCTCGCCGCCCGCCTCGCGCAGCCGCGTCGGCCGGCCCGCGACAGAGGTATAGCGCTCGTTGGTGGCGCCTTCGGTGTAGCGCGTGTCGCCGCCCACGCGCAGCTCGATCCCGCCGGGAAGCGGCGGGCGCAATTCGATCCGCCCGCCGAGGCCGGTCGCGGGGACGCTGAACTGATCGAGCGAGCGCGTGACGCCCGTCCGGCCGGCGGTGGCGCTGGCGAAGCCCGACGAGAATTCACGAATCTGGACGTAGCCCAGGGCTTCGAACCCCCAGCGGCCATGGCCGATCAGGCGGAGGCTGGCGTCGGCGCCCGTGGTGGCATTGTCGGTGCCGTCGAGCCCGCGATTGCGCTCGTCGCGCAGCAGCAGCATCGCGGCCTGAAGCTCGGTCTCGGCCCCCGTGGGCACGACCGCGCGCGCGGAGAAGGTGCCCTGGCGATAGTCGGCGGCGCGATCGGCGGGCCCGCGCTGCGAGGCGATGATCGGAATGAAGCCGTCGCCCTGGTCGTAGCTGGCCGATACGGTGGCGAAGCCCCCGCCGAGCGGGCGGGAGAGCGTGGCGTCCGCGCTGATCGAATCGCGGCTGCCATAGGCGAACGCGCCTTCGACGGGGCGCAGCATGTCGGGCCCCGCGCTCGAAATCTCGATCGTGCCGGCAAGCGCGCCCGACCCGAGCACGCCGCTGCCGCCGCCGCGCGTCACGCGCACCTGGCCGAGGCGCGCGGGATCGAAAGCGGTGAAGGTGACCCAGCCGCCGAACGGATCAATCTGCGGCACGCCGTCGAGCACGACCAGCGCGCGCGAGGACGCGTTGCCGCCGAGCCCGCGCAGCGTCGCGCCCTGACTTGTCGGGTGAGCCGAACGCGCATCCGACCGGCGATATTGCTGAAAGCCCGCAACATCGCGCAGCACATCCTCCAGCCGGCCCGACGCGGTCGAGGTGAGGCGGGCGCGGTCGATCGTGACCACGTCATAGGCGGCGTCGCCGGCGAGCGCGGGCAGACCCTGTCCGGTAACGACGATTTCGGCGGCGGGCGGGGGCGGCGGAAGAGCGGGCATGGCGGGCCCTTACCGTCGCTAAGCTGTTTGGCGAATTAAATTATCCGCGACCCTATAGGATCAGCGGCGGACGTCGAGCCCGCCTTCGAGGAAGGCGGCGAGATCGGCGCGGCCGAACAGGCTCGCGTCGCCCGGCAGGCTGTGCTTGAGCGCGGTGAGGGCGAGGCCGGAGCGCGCCACATCCTCCAGCGACTGTCCTTCCTGCTGGCCTTGCAACACGCCGGCGGCGAAGGCGTCGCCCGCACCGATCCGATCGACGATGCCCGCGATCCGCGCTTCGTCGGTCTGGAAGCCGCGCGCGGGCGTATCGACCCGCGCGGCGATGCGGTGATGATCGGTATCCTCGACATGGCGCGCGGTCGACGCGATCAGGCGGAGGTTGGGAAAGGCTGCGAACGCCGCCTCGGCCGCTTCGCGCCGCCGGTCGGCGCCCTCGCCCGAAAAATGGCGATCGAGCAGTAGCGCCACATCGCGATGGTTGCCGAACAGGATGTCCGCACGGGAGACGAGCGCGGTCAGCGTGTCGCGTGGGCGGCCGTCCCACGCTTCCCACAGCCGCGCACGGTAATTGCCGTCGAACGAGATCGGCACGCCCGCCCTCGCGGCGGCATCGGCGGCGGCGAGCGCGGCGGCGGTGCCGCCCGGCCCAAGCGCGGGGGTGATGCCCGACATGTGGAGCCTCCCGGCGCCGGCGAGCAGCGCGTCCCAATCCCACCCGTCGGCCGGGGCCTCGGCAAAGGCGGAGCGCGCGCGGTCGTAGATCACGTTGGTCGCGCGCAACCCGGCGCCGGGCGTCACGTAATAAATGCCCATTCGCCCGGGAAGCGTCCGGATCCCGGAGACGTCGACGCCCTGCGCCCTAAGCGCGCGCCGTGCCGCCTGGCCCAGCGGATCGTCGGGCAGCGCGCTGACCATCCGCGTCGGATGATCGAGACAGGCCAGCCCCGTCGCCACGTTCGCCTCCGCCCCCGCGACCCACACCGTCAGGTTGGGCGACTGGAG
>NZ_JBMDXG010000004.1:0-1784 GCF_048594985.1 Sphingomonas sp.
GCGCGCGCCGCCCCATAGGAGATCGGCCACCCATTCGGCGCCCAGCCCATCGAGCGCCTGCTCGAGTTCGACATACCAACTCTGGCGCGGCGGCTGGCCACGCGCGCGGGGGCCCAGCGCGCCTCCTATCACCAGCATCTCCTCCGCGCGCGTCGCCGCCACGTAGAGCAGCCGCCAATGCTCCTCGCGCTCCCGCCGTTCGGCGCGGGCAAGCGCATCGGCGAGCGTACCCGTCAGCTCGCTTTTGCGGGGGCGGAATACCTTGACCGGATCGGCGTCATCGTCTGTCACCACCCAGTCGATCACGTCGGTGCGCGACGCCTCTGGATCGCCGGTCGCGTCGGCCAGCACGACCAGCGGTGCCTGCAACCCCTTCGCGCCGTGCACGGTCATCACCCGCACGGCGTCGATCGGGGCGGAGGGATCGCGCGTGACCTCGACCTCGTCGCGGTCGAACCAGTCAAGGAAGCGCTGCAGCGTCGGCGTCGCCTCCCCTTCGAAGGCCAGAGCGGCGTTGAGCAACTCCTCGATCGGGTCGCGCGCCTCCAGCCCGAGCCGCCGCATCAGCCGCCGCCGTCCATCAAGCGGGCCCGACAGGATGTCTTCGAGGAAGCGATAGGGCGTGGCGAAATCGGCCTGCTGGAGAAGCGATGCGAGCCCCGCCACCGCCTGCGCGGATCCGGAATCGTCGAGCAGGGCACGCCACAGACTGCCCGCCCGCTTGAACGCCACGCGATAGAGGTCGTCCTGATCGAACCCGAACAGCGGCGAGACCAGCAGTGCGGCCAGGTTCAAATCGTCCTCCGGCTGGAGCACGAAGCGGATCGCCGCCATCAGATCCTTGACCGCGAGCGGCGCATCGAGGCGCAGCCGGTCCACGCCCGCGACCGGCACGCCCTCGGAATGAAGCCGCGCGACGATCAGCGAGGCGAGCGCGCCGCGCTTGCGCACAAGGATCAGCACATCCTCGGGCCGCAGCGGGCGGTCGCGCCCCGCCAGCCACAGGGGCGCATCCAGCCAGGCGCGTATCTGCCGCGCCAGCCGGCCGGCGAAGTCGCGGGCGGCATCGTCGATCCACCCCTCCTCGCCGACATCCTCATCGGCGGTGCCCGCCTCGACCGAAATCGGCTTCCACATCGTCACCGTGCCGGGAAGCGCCGCCCTGGCGCTGCGGTGCGGCTCGGGCGGGTCGATCAGGCCCATTCGGTCTGCGGTGAGCTGCGCCACCAGTCCGTCGACCAAGGCCAGGATCGGCGGGGTCGAGCGAAACGAACGGTCGAGCGAGAGGCGATGCACCTCCTGCTCCCCCAGCGCCGCCGCGCGGGTGAAGAAATCGCGCGCGGCGGCGAAAGCGAACGGATCGGTGCCCTGAAAGCCGAAGATCGCCTGTTTGAAGTCGCCGACCGAGAACAAAGTGCGATGGACCTGCGCGGCGCCCACCTCCTCCGCGAAGAATTCGTCTGCCAGCGCGGCGATGATGAGCCACTGGCGAGTATTGGTGTCCTGTCCTTCGTCGACCAATAGGTGATCGGTCCGGCGGTCGAGCTTGTAGCGGATCCATTCCCCGATGCCGGGCCGGGCCAGCAGATCGACGGCGGCGTGGATCAGATCGTCGAAATCCACCACGCCGGCCGTGCGCTTGGCGGCGCGATAGGCGAGCGCATAGGCCTGCCCCGCGCGCAGCGCCGCCGCGAGCGCGGCCGCCAGCTCCGCCCGTCGGCGCAGGCCGAGCAGCGCGTCGCAGCGCGCATGCGCGTCTCCGCAGTCAGGCGCATAATGATCGA
>NZ_JBMDXG010000040.1:0-5172 GCF_048594985.1 Sphingomonas sp.
GGTGAAGTCGCGCAATTCGGCGAGATCCTTGTGGCGGAACATCGCGTTGCTGTCGAAGCCGACCTTGGCGTCGAGGACCATCAATTTCCCGTCGCCGGTGATGGCGAGCGGGTTGATCTCGATCTGCGAGGCGTCGGTGCCGACGAAGGCGTCGTACAGCTTCGCGGTGACGTTCGCCGCCTGCTTGGCGAGGTCGCCGGTCAGGCCCAGCGCAGCCGCGACGGCGCGGCCATGGTGCGGCATGAAGCCGGTCGCCGGATCGACGTCGAAGGTGTGGATCTTCTCAGGGGTCGAATGGGCGACCTCCTCGATGTCCATGCCGCCCTCGGTCGAGACGACCATGGCGATGCGGCCGGTCGCGCGATCGACCAGCATCGAGAGGTAATATTCCTTCGCGATGTCGGCGCCGTCGGTGACGTAGAGGCGGTTGACCTGCTTGCCGGCCTCGCCCGTCTGGATCGTCACCAGCGTGTTGCCGAGCATGTCGGTGGCGTTGGCGCGCACCTCGTCCAGCGTCTTGGACAGGCGGACGCCGCCCTTGGCGTCGGGCCCGAGCTCCTTGAACTTGCCCTTGCCGCGCCCGCCGGCGTGGATCTGGCTCTTCACGACATAAAGCGGCCCGGGAAGCTTGCCGGCGGCCTCCACGGCCTCCTCGACGGTCATCGCGGCATGGCCGGCGGGAATCGCCACGCCGAATTTCGCCAGCAGTTCCTTGGCCTGATATTCGTGGATGTTCATGGGGACGATCGAGTCCTTCGCAGGTGCGGGAAGAAAGCGTGAGCGCCTAAAGCATAGTCGCCAGCCCAAGGGAACCCATGTATGGCGCGTGGCCATGCACTTCGGACTGGGCATCCTGCTGTTTCTGGCCACCATCGCGGCGATGGAGGGCGTGGCCTATGTCGCGCACCGCTGGATCATGCATGGGCCCGGCTGGTTCCTGCACGAAAGCCACCACCGCCCGCGCACCGGGCCGTTCGAGCTGAACGACCTGTATGCCGCGATCTTCGCGGTGCCGTCGTTCGTGCTGATCCTGGGGGGCGTGCAGCTCGGCTGGGGCCAGGCCTGTACGTGGATCGGCGCGGGGATCGCGGCCTATGGCGCGATTTATTTTGGCTTCCACGACTGGATCGTGCACCAGCGGCTGCCGGGGCGGTACGTGGCGCGGTCCCGCTATATGAAGCGGATCGTGCAGGCGCACCGGCTGCACCACGTCGTCGGGACCAAGGATGGGACGGTCAGCTTCGGCTTCCTGATCGCGCCGCGCCCCGAGAATCTGAAGGCCGAGCTGAAGCGGCGCGAGCGCGCGGGCGTGCGCGCGCCCTCACTGAAGGAGGGCGCGCTCAGGGACGGATGAAGATCGTCAGCGAGGCGACGTGGTTCATCCGGTTGCGCGGGCCAGCAGCGTTGACCGCCTGGTTGAGATAGCCGACCTCGACCGTCGACCTGCCGGGCAACGGCACCTCCAGCCCGGCGAAGCTGCGCAGCTGATCGAACCCGGCGCGCGCACCCCAATCGGTGTCGTTGAAGGCGACGAACGGCTCGGCCCAGACGAGCGCGCGCGGCTTGTCGGGCGCGGTGATCGGGTGGACGTAGCGGAGCATCGAGCGCAGGCGCCAGCCCGTGTCGCCCCCGGTCGACAGGCGGCGATGCTCCAGCCGGGTGCGGGTCGAGACGCTGCCGCCCGCGACCGTTCCCATCTGCCACGTCAGCTGGGTGAACAGCCGCTCCTCGTTCGTATCCGGGCCGTTGCGGACGGGCGATTCGATATGCGCGTAGCCGCCATAGAGGCTGACCGCCTTGCTGAACTGCCACCCCAGCGCGCCGCGCATAAGGACCTGCGACACGCGTTCGGCCCCGTCGCCGGTGCGCGGCTGCAGCTCGGCAAAATAGATCAGGCGGTCCTTGAGCGATCCCATCGCGGTGACATTCACCCAGATCTGCTGATCCTCGATCGGGCCGGCGGCGGCGAGCGACGGAACGGAAGCGAGCAGGAGGGCGAAGACGGCGCGGCGCATGGCCGCGAGTGACCGGAAACGCCGCCTGGGTGCTAGTTACAAACTGTTGCTGGGGCGTGTCCAAAGCCCGGCGCGCGCGCTTTGCGGCGCGGGCCGGAGCGCCTGCACCGCGGCGCGAGCGACCCAGGCGAGCTTCGCGCGCTTGCCCACCACCACGCGGTGATCCCACGCATGGTCGCCGCGCGCCGCGACGGTACGCGCGATGTCGCCATAGATGCCCGCCGCCGCCAGCACCGCCCAGGCCGAACGGAAGGGCAGCGCCCCTGCCCCGACCCGCGCGCTCGCCTCATAGGCCTCCGCCGTCTTCGCCAGCCGCCGCGCCAAGACGGTCAGGCGGGGCCGGTAGGGCGGCTTCATGTGCTGGCCGGGGGGAATGTCCATTTCGACCAGCCATTCGACGGGCAGGTAGCAGCGGCCGGCGGCGTCATCCTCGCTAATGTCGCGCGCGATGTTTGCGAGCTGGAACGCGCTGCCGAGGTCGCAGGCGCGGTCGAGCGTGGCCGTGTCGTCGGACGCCACGCCCATCACCAGCGCCATCATCACGCCGACCGAGCCGGCGACATGGTAGCAAGAGCGGTAGAGATCCGCCTCGCCGCGCGGCCGCCAGCCGTCCGCATCGAGCGCGAAGCCCTGGATCAGGTCGTCGGCGAGCGCCGCCGGGATGGCGCATTCGCGCGCCACCACCTCGAACCCGTCGAACGCCGGATCGCCCGTCTCACGCCCCGCCAGTGCCAGCACGGTCCGCTCGCGGATCGCCGCGACGGCGGCCTGCGGATCGGCGACGGCGCGCATGCCGTGTCCCATGTCCTGCCCGTCCGCCAGATCGTCGCACGCGCGGCACCAGGCATAGAGCAGCCACGCCCGCTCGCGCGTGACGGGATCGAACAGCTTCGAGGCGAGCGCGAACGAACGCGAGCCGCGCTCGATCGAGCGGCGGGCATGATCGACCAGCTCGGCGCGGCCTGCCGTCAGAGTTCGTCCGCCGTCATGCGGGTGATCGGCCGGCCGGGTTCGTAGGCGGCCATGCGCGCGAGCAACGCGTCGAGATCGTCGTCGGCGATCAGCAGATCGCGATGCTGCGGGCGGAGGAAGCCGGTTTCGGCCATCGTCTCCACGAAGCGCAGCAGCCCGTCATAGAAGCCGGCGACGTTGAGCAGCCCCACCGGCTTGGCATGATAGCCGAGCTGCGCCCAGCTCATCGCCTCCCATAATTCGTCCATCGTGCCGGTGCCGCCCGGCAGGGTCACGAACCCGTCGGACAGATCGGTGAAGGCCTGCTTGCGCTGGTGCATCGTGTCGACGACGTGAAGCTCGGTCAGGCCGCGATGCGCCACCTCCAGATCGACCAGCGCGCGCGGGATGATGCCGATCACCGCGCCGCCCGCCGCCAGCGCGCCGTCGGCGACCGCGCCCATCAGGCCCAGCCGCCCGCCGCCATAGACCACGCCGATACCGCGCGCGGCCAGCGCGGCCCCGACCGCGCGGGCATTGTCGACGTAGCGCGGGTCCGCCGGGGTCGCCGAACCGCAATAGACCGCAAGCCGCTTCACAGTCCCTCCAGCATCAAAGCGGCGGTCGCCTTGGCCGATCCGACCACGCCGGGGATGCCCGCGCCGGGATGCGTCCCCGCGCCGACGAAATAGAGATTGGGGATCGCATCGTCGCGATTGTGCGTCCGGAACCAGGCCGACTGGGTCAGGATCGGTTCCAGGCTGAAGGCCGAGCCGAGATGCGCGTTGAGATCGCGGCGGAAATCGACCGGCGTATAGTGGAAGCGCGTCACGATCCGATCGCGCAGGCCGGGCATCAGCCGCCGCTCGATCTCGCCCAGGATGCGGTCGGCATATTCGTGCTGGAAGCTGTCCCAGTCGATCGGCGCCTTGCCGAGATGCGGCACGGGCGCGAGCGCATAGAAGGTCGAGCACCCCTCCGGCGCGAGCGACGGATCGGTGACGGTCGGATGGTGGAGGTAGAGCGAGAAATCGCCCGCGACCACGCCGTTGCGGTAGATGTCGCTGAGCAGCGGGCCGTAGCGCGGCCCGAACAGGATCATGTGATGCGGAATGCCCGGCCAGCCGCCGCGCACGCCGAAATGCACGACGAACAGCGAAGGCGAGAAGCGCTTGCGTGTCACCGCGCGGCCCGCCTTGCGCCCACGCGGGCTGCTCCCCAGCAGATCGCGATAGGTGTGAACCACGTCGCCGTTGGAGGCGACCATGTCGAACCGGCCGCTCCAGCCGCTTGCGGTGCGGACACTGTCGGCCTTGCCCCCGGCGGTGCCGATTTCGACCACCGGATCGGCGAGGCGGAGCGTGCCGCCCAGCCGCTCGAACAAAGCGACCATGCCCCGCACCAGCGCATTGGTGCCGCCGCGCGCGAACCAGACCCCGCCCGCTTTTTCGAGCTTGTGGATCAGTGCGTAGATCGCGCTCGTGCTCATCGGATTGCCGCCGACCAGCAATGTGTGGAAGCTCAAGGCCTGACGCAGCCGCTCATCCTGCACGTAGGAGGAAACGACCGAATAGACCGATCGCCACGCCTGATATTTCGCAAGCGCGGGCGCCGCGCGGATCATCGACGCGAAGTCGAGGAAGGCGACGTGGCCGAGCTTCTCATAGCCCTCGCGGTAGACGCCCGCCGCATAATCGAGGAATTTGGCATAGCCCGCGACATCGGCCGGATTGAGCCGGGCGATTTCGGCGCGGAGCGCGGGTTCGTCGTTCGAATAATCGAAATTGGTACCGTCGGGCCAGTTGAGCCGGTAGAAGGGGCTGACGGGCATGAGCTCGACATCGCGGCCCATCGGCTGGCCCGACAGCGCCCACAATTCCTCCAGACAGGCGGGATCGGTGATGACGGTCGGCCCAGCATCGAAGGTGAAGCCGTCGCGCCGCCAGAAATAAGCGCGCCCGCCGGGCTGGTCGCGCCCTTCGATCAGGGTGGTGGCGACACCCGCCGACTGGAGCCGGATCGCGAGCGCCAGCCCGCCGAACCCCGCGCCGATGACCGCCGCCGTCTTACCCGTGTTACTCATCCACGCGCTGTGGCGGCGACGAGCGCGCGGCGCAAGGGGACGGGCGGCCGGCCCACCAGAACGCGCGCCTTGTCGGCGAGCGTCGAGCGGCCCGCGTAGAAACGCGCCACCAGCCCCTCATCG
>NZ_JBMDXG010000041.1:0-10492 GCF_048594985.1 Sphingomonas sp.
TTCCACACCGTGCTGCGCGACGGCGCGATGCCGCTGACGATCCTCGACCGCGTGGTCGATCGCTGGATCGCGACGCAGAAGGGCTGAGGGCTGAAAAAGGGGCGGCCGTGGCCGCCCCTGACGCGCGTCATCCCCGAAGCCGTGCGGTGAAAGGTTCGGAACGGCCCCATGCGATCGGCGTTTCGGAGCGGCAACGAACCGGAGAGACGATGATGGCCGAGGAACGCGAAAAGGTGGTGATCGAGCGCAGCGGCGGCAGCATGGGCGGCGTGATCGCCGCGATCGCGCTGCTGATCGCGGTGCTGGGTGTGCTCAAATATTTCGGGATGCTGCCTTTCTGAGCCTTAGCCGCGCGCGGCCTGCGCCGCCGCCTCGATCCGTTCGAGCATCGTGGTGAAGGCGTCGAGCTCGCCCGGCGCGAAGGCGGCGAAGAGGCGGCGTTCGAGATCGAGCGCCTTGGGCGCGACCGCAGCGTAGAGGTCGCGCCCGCTGGCCGACAGCGCGAGCGTCTGCGCCCGGCGGTCGGTCGCGTGGCGCGTGCGCGCGACCAGCCCACGCTTTTCGAGCGCGAGGGTGGCGCGGCTGACGGTGACCTTGTCCATCCGGGTACGGCGGCCGACCTGCTGCTGGGTCATCGCCTCTTCCTCGGCGATCACCGCGATCACGCGCCATTCGGGGATCGAGAGCGCGAACAGCGCGCGATAGGCGTCGGCGATCACCTCGCTCACCAGATTGGATGCGATCGACAGGCGATAGGGCAGGAAATCGTCGAGGCGGAGCGGGCTGGCGACCATGCGATTTGGTATCATTTGACACCAACACCGCAAAGGCGGATTATGGTTTCATAAGATACCAGATTGGAGAGCGACGCCGTGCCGCAGGATCCCGCCAACCCGCTCGGCCTCAACGGTTTCGAGTTCGTCGAATTCACCTCGCCCGATCCCGAGGCGATGGCGCGCCAGTTCGAGCAGATGGGCTTCGTGGCCACCCATCGCCACCCGGCCAAGAACATCACCCGGTACAAGCAGGGGCGGATCAACCTGATGCTCAACCGCGACGCCGATGGGCGCGTCGCCGCGTTCCGCAACGAACATGGCGCGTCGGCGAGCGCGATGGCGTTCCGCGTGGCGGACCCCGACGCCGCGCTCGCCTGTGCGATCGACCATGGCGCACGGCGGACGCAGGAGGAGGATACGGTGATCGAGGGGATCGGCGGATCCTATCTCTATTTCATCAGGGACGGTGCGGACCTGTACGCCGACTGGGCGGAAGTTCCCGGCTGGCGCGAGGCGGAGGCGCGGAACAGCGTGGGGCTCGACCGGCTCGAACACCTCACCCACACCGTCCGGCGCGGGCAGATGCGCGTCTGGTCCGAATTCTACCGCACGCTCTTCAATTTCGAGGAGCAGAAGTATTTCGACATCAAGGGCAAGGCGACCGGGCTGTTCAGCCAGGCCATGATCGCGCCCGACCGCGCGATCCGCATCCCGCTCAACGAGAGCCAGGACGACAAGAGCCAGATCGAGGAGTTCATCCGCGATTATAACGGCGAGGGGATCCAGCACCTCGCGCTGACCACCGCCGACATCTACGCCACGGTCGAGAAGCTGCGCGCGCGCGGCGTGCGCCTGCAGGACACGATCGAGACCTATTACGAGCTGGTCGACAAGCGCGTGCCGGGCCATGGCGAGGACCTGGAGCGGCTGCGGCGCAACCGAATCCTGATCGACGGGTCGACCGAGGAGGGCATTCTCCTCCAGATTTTCACCGAGACGATGTTCGGACCGATCTTCTTCGAGATCATCCAGCGCAAGGGCAATGAGGGGTTCGGCAACGGCAATTTCCAGGCGCTGTACGAATCGATCGAGCTCGACCAGATCCGGCGTGGCGTAATCACGGTCGATGCGTGAGCGCGGGTGAGCGACATGCCGACCAGCGACCCGGCCGCCGGACATGCGGGTAGCGCCGCCTACCTGACCGGCTTCGGCAACCATTTCGCGAGCGAAGCGGTGCCCGGCGCGCTGCCGGTCGGGCAGAATTCGCCGCAGCACGCGCCGTTCGGCCTCTATGCCGAGCAGCTATCGGGCACCGCCTTCACCGCGCCGCGCGCCGAAAACCGGCGGTCGTGGCTGTACCGGCTGCGCCCGACCGCGAGCCATCCGCCCTATCGGCCCTATGATGGCGCGACGCTTCTGCGCACCGCACCGTTCGTCGAGGTGCCGCCGGGCCCGACCCGGCTGCGCTGGGACCCGCTGCCGATGCCCGAACGGCCGGCCGACTTCATCGACGGGCTGGTGACCTATGCCGGCAATGGCGATGTCGCGGCCGGCTCCGGCATCGCGATCCACCTCTATGCGATTGACCGATCCATGGTGAGGCGCGCGTTCCAGAATGCCGATGGCGAGCTGCTGATCGTGCCGCAGGAGGGCGCGATCCGGATCGTGACCGAGCTTGGCCGGATCGAGGTCGCGCCGCTCCAGGTCGCGCTCATCCCGCGCGGGCTGCGCTTCCGGGTCGAGGCGGAGGGGACGGCGCGTGGCTATGTCTGCGAGAATTACGGGCAGCCGTTCCGCCCGCCCGATCTGGGGCCGATCGGCGCCAACGGGCTGGCCAACCCGCGCGATTTCGAGGCGCCGGCGGCATGGTTCGAGGACCAGGACGCGCCGTGTGAGGTAATCCAGAAGTTTCAGGGCCGCCTGTGGACCACGACGATCGATCATTCGCCCCTCGACGTGGTGGCGTGGCACGGCACGCTCGCGCCGTGGCGCTACGATCTGCGCCGCTTCAACACGATCAACACGGTCAGCTTCGACCATCCCGATCCGTCGATCTTCACCGTCCTGACCAGTCCGGGCGAACGCGTCGGCACCGCCAATTGCGACTTCGTGATCTTCCCGCCGCGCTGGATGGTGGCGGAACACAGCTTCCGCCCGCCCTGGTTCCACCGCAACGTGATGAGCGAGTTCATGGGGCTGATCGAGGGGCAGTATGACGCGAAGGCGGGCGGGTTCGCGCCCGGCGGGGCGAGCCTGCACAATCAGATGGCGGGGCACGGGCCCGACCGCGCAAGCTACGAAGCGGCGGTCGCGGCGGAATTGCGCCCGCACCGGATCGAGGGGACGATGGCCTTCATGTTCGAGAGCGCGCACGTCATCCGCCCGACGCGCTGGGCGAGCGAGACGCCGCTGATGCAACTGGACTATGACGATTGCTGGGCGGGCTTCGCCAAGGCGCGCCTGCCATGAGCGCGATCGACGAAACGCACGATCCGGCGCGGACGAGCTGGGTTACAAGCGCGAACGGGCATCCCGACTTTCCGGTGCAGAACCTGCCGTTCGGCGTCTTCTCGCCGCCGGGCGGCGGGCCGCGCGCGGGCGCGGCGATCGGCGACGCGATCCTCGACCTTGCAGCGACCGCTCCTCTGCTCCCGAAGGCGGCCGTGCAGGCGGCCGCGGGCGACACGCTCAACGCGTGGATGGCCTTGCCGTCGGACGAGCGGGGGGCGCTCAGGCGGAGGCTTTCGGATCTGCTGTCGGACCCGGCGCATGAAGCTGCGGTGAGGCCGGCGCTGCACGTGGCGGAAGACTGTCGGATGCACCTGCCGGCAACGATCGGCGATTACACCGACTTCTATGTCGGCATTCATCACGCGACGAACGTCGGGCGCCAGTTCCGTCCGGACAACCCGCTGCTCCCCAACTATAAATATGTCCCGATCGGCTATCATGGCCGCGCGTCATCGGTGCGCCCGTCGGGCGAGGCGGTGGTGCGGCCGAATGGACAGCGCAAGGCGCCCGACGCGGACGCGCCGACGTTCGGGCCGTCGCGGCGGCTCGATTACGAGCTGGAGGTGGGCGTGTGGGTCGGGCCCGGAAACGCGCTCGGCCAGCCGAGCCCGATCGATCGGGCCGCCGGTCATGTGGCGGGCTTCTGCCTGCTCAACGACTGGTCCGCGCGTGACCTGCAGGCGTGGGAGTATCAGCCGCTCGGCCCCTTCCTCGCCAAGAATTTCCACACCACGATCTCCCCCTGGGTGGTGACTGCCGAGGCGCTGGCCCCCTTCCGCCGCGCGCAGCCCGCCCGGCCACCCGGCGACCCCGCGCCCTTGCCTTATTTGTTGGGTGAGGAGGACCAGGCGCATGGCGCGCTCGCCATCGAGCTGGAGGTGCAAATCCGCAGCGCGGCAATGCGCGAGCGCGGCATCGCGCCGATGAGCTTGAGCCGGGGGCCGGCGACCAACATGTACTGGACGGTGGCGCAGATTGTGACGCATCACGCCTCGAATGGGTGCAATTTGCGGCCGGGGGATCTGATCGGAACAGGCACCATCTCGGCGCCCAAGCCCGGCGGCTATGGCAGCCTGCTGGAGATCGGGGAGGGGGGGCGGAGCCCCGTCACCCTGCCGACCGGCGAGACGCGGGCCTTCGTCGAGGATGGCGACGAAATCCTGCTGAGCGCGACCGCGCGTGCCGAAGGCTATGTGTCGATCGGCTTCGGCCCCTGCCGCGCGACGATCGCGCCCGCGCCATGACCATGCTTCGCCTGCACGGATACTGGCGGTCGAGCGCGGCCTATCGCGTGCGGATCGCGCTCGCGCTCAAGGGATTGTCCTACACGCAGACCGGCCATGATCTGCGCACCAATGGGCACAAGGAGGCGGCCTATCGCGCGATCGCGCCGGCAGGGTTGGTGCCGGCGCTGGAGACGGACGAGGACGTTTTCGTGCAGAGCCTGGCGATCATCGAATGGCTCGACGAGACATATCCACACCCGCCGCTCCTCCCGCCCGACGCGACCGGGAGGGTGATCGTCCGGGGAATGGCGCAGACGATCGCGTGCGACATCCACCCGCTCAACAATCTGCGTATTCTCAGATATTTGAAGAGCGACCTTGGTGCATCGCAGGAAGTGATCGATGGCTGGGCCGCGCGCTGGATCGGCGATGGCTTCGCCGCGCTGGAGAAGATGATCGCCCGCCACGGCGGAGTGTTTGCCTATGGTGATGCGCCGACGCTGGCCGACTGCCTGACCGTCCCGCAGGCCTATAACGCTGCACGGTTCGGGGTGGACCTGTCGCCCTATCCCCGACTGATGGCGACGGTGGAGCGCGTGCGCGCGATCGACGCGGTAGCGGCGGCGCATCCCGATCGCCAGCCCGATGCGGACCGGGCATGAACAGCGAGGCCCGCCTGTCGGCCACGCCCGCCGGCATCGCGCTGGGGCCGCTTGCGGCCATCGCGCCGGGGACAGCGCGCAATTACGTGCTCCAGCTGCGCGCGGGACGGTTTCACGGCTTCGTCGTGCGGCGCGGCGACGGGGTGTTCGGCTATCGCGACACCTGCCCGCACATGGGCCTGCCGCTCGCGCAGACGCTCGACGACTATCTCACCGTCCACGGCGCGCTGATCCGCTGTTCGTGGCACGGCGCGCTGTTCACGGTCGATGACGGGCGCTGCGTCGGCGGCCCCTGCGCGGGCGCGTCGCTCACGCCCTGGCCGGTCGCGGTCCGCGACGGCGATATCGTGACCGCCTGACGCTCAGCCGATCAGCGTCCGTATCTCGTCCAGGAAGCGGTGGATGGTCACGGGCTTGGAAACATAGGCTTCCGCGCCGGCGTCGCGGATGCGCCGTTCGTCATTCCGATTGGCATACGCCGTGACCGCCATGATCGGGGTGGTCCCCAGCTC
The DNA here is from genome assembly GCF_048594985.1 of Sphingomonas sp. Lineage (GTDB taxonomy): Bacteria > Pseudomonadota > Alphaproteobacteria > Sphingomonadales > Sphingomonadaceae > Sphingomonas_I. The sequence continues at coordinate 5,688 of NZ_JBMDXG010000041.1, forward strand.
ACTGTCGCCCTTCATCGTTTCGATCAGGTCGAGCCCGCTGACGTGCGGCATCTGGATATCCATCACGACCAGATCGGGCTTGCGCGAACGGACGCGCGCCACCGCCTCCCGACCGTCGCTCACCGGATAAACCTCGTACCCATGCGCCTCGAGCAGATCGCAGAACAAACGCAGGTTGAGCTCATTGTCCTCGACAATGACCACGCTCTTCGCCAACCGATTAACCCCTATTACACGCTACGCAAAAACAGAGAGATCATGGTTACACCATCCCCCGGAGCCGTGGATGACAATTCCTTCACTTTGGCTCTTTCGGCGCTCGGCTGGGCGCTTTCCGATCCGGGGCGGACCGATCGCATGCTGGCGCTGACCGGAATCGAGCCGGGCGACCTGCGCCAACGGATCGGTGAGCCTCATTTGCTCGCGGCGATCCTGGGATTCGTCGAGGCGCACGAGCCCGACCTGATCGCCTGCGCCGAGGCGGTCGGCGTGAAGCCCGAGGCGCTCGTCGCGGCGCGCCGGGATCTCGAACGAAGAGCCGGCCGCTCCTCATCACCGATTGCGACGAGGTGCTGCTGCATATGGTGCGGCACTTCGGCGAGTGGCTGGACGAGGCGCATGCCATCACCTTCCGGCCGGAAGGCGGCGCGTTTGCCGACGCGCTCACCCGCAAGGCGTGCGGCAGCTTGGTGCCGGAGCATGAGGTGTGGCCGCTGCTCGACGGCTTCTTCGCGAGCCAGATGGAGCGGCAGACGCTCACCCCCGGCGCGGCCGAAGCGCTCGGGCGGATCGGCGAAGTGTCGGATATCGTCATCCTGACCAACCTGAAGGACTGGTGCCATGCCGGGCGGGCGGCCCAACTCGCGGCGCACGGCATCCGCCACCGCGTGGTGTGCAATCAGGGCGGCAAGGGCATGCCGGTCGCGCGGCTGGCGAGCGAGCATGCGGCGACGGTGACCGTGTTCGTCGACGATCTGGAAGGGCACCACGAATCGGTCGCGACGCATGCGCCGGACGTGTTCCGGCTGCACATGATCGGCGAGCCCGCGATCGCGCCGACCATCCCGCCGGCCCCGCACGCCCATGCGCGGATCGACCGGTGGGACGAGGCGGTGGAGTGGGTGCTGGCGCGGTTCAGGGGTGATCCGCTCCCTTGACGGCGGCGGCGCGGGGGAAGAAGGCGGCGCGATGAGCATCGACCAGCGCCTCGCCGAACTCGGCATCGTCCTTCCCGCGCCCGCCGCCCCGGTGGCGGCCTATGTTCCCGCGATCGAAGCAGGGGGCATGCTCTATCTGTCGGGGCAGCTTCCCTTTCGCGCCGACGGCACGGTGATGACCGGGCGGTGCGGCGAGGACGAGAATGACGGCTATGCGCGCGAGGCGGCGGAACGGTGCGGGATCATGCTGCTCGCGCAGATCAAGGCCGCGCTCGGCTCGCTCGACCGGGTCGAGCGCGTGGTGCGCCTGGGGGTGTTCGTCGCGTCGGCCCCGCATTTCTTCGCACAGCCGCAGGTCGCCAATGGCGCGTCGGAACTGATGCAGGCGGTGTTCGGCGAGGCCGGGCGGCATGCGCGCAGCGCGGTAGGTGTGCCGGCCTTGCCGCTCAATGCGATCGTCGAGGCCGACGCGGTCGTCGCCGTCCGGGCCTGATCGGATGAGCCAGGTCGTCGCGCGCATGGCCGGCGGCGTGAGCGACATACCGGCGGCCGCATGGGATGCGTGCGCCGGCGACGACAATCCGTTCGTCAGCCATGCATTCCTGAGCGCGCTCGAGGATTCGGGGAGCGCGACCGCCAGGACCGGATGGCAGCCGGTGCCGATCGTGATCGACGGCGACGATGGTCTGCCCGCCGCGATCCTTCCCGCCTATGCCAAGAGTCACAGCCAGGGCGAATATGTGTTCGACCACGCGTGGGCCGACGCGTTCGAGCGCGCGGGCGGGCGCTATTACCCGAAGCTGCAGGTGGCTGTGCCCTTCTCCCCCGTGCCGGGGCCGCGCCTGCTGCTGCGCGATCCGGCGCTCGCGCCCGCGCTGATCGCCGCGGCCGAGGCGGCGGCGGCGCAGCACGATCTCTCGTCGGTCCATGCGACCTTCGTCGCGCCTGAGCAGGTGCCGCTGTTCGAGGCGGCGGGCTGGCTGATCCGCGCCGACCGCCAGTTTCATTGGGAAAATGCCGGTTACGCCGATTTCGACGGCTTTCTCGGCGCGCTGGCGTCGCGCAAGCGCAAGGCGATCCGGAAGGAGCGTGCGGCCGCGCGCGACGGGCTCGACTTCGTGCATCTGAGCGGCGCGGACATCAAAGAGGCGCATTGGGACGCCTTCTGGGCCTTCTATCAGGATACGGGCGCGCGCAAGTGGGGGAGGCCATACCTGACCCGCGCCTTCTTCTCGCTGCTGGGTGAGCGGATGGGCGAGCGCGTGATCCTGATGCTGGCGCTACGCGATGGCCGGCCGATCGCGGGCGCGCTCAACCTGCTGGGGCGCGATACGCTGTACGGGCGTTACTGGGGTGCGGTGGAGGAGGTGCCGTTCCTCCATTTCGAGCTCTGTTATTATCAGGCGATCGACGCCGCGATCGCGCGCGGACTCGACCGGGTCGAGGCGGGGGCGCAGGGCGAGCACAAGCTGGCGCGCGGTTATCTGCCGACGGCGACCTATTCGGCGCACTTCATCACCGATCCAGGGTTCCGCCGCGCCGTCGCGGACTTCCTGACGCACGAGCGCGCAGCGGTCGCGGACGACATCGAAGGGCTGGCCGACTACGCCCCGTACCGACGGGGTTGAGCGATCAGGCCGCCCGGCGCGCGTGGGCGAGCGTGGTGCGCGCCAGCCGCTGTGCCTCCGCGACCTCGACCCGGCTCATCTCGTCCGCAATCTCGGAGCGCCAGGGAAGCGCGTCGGCATTGCCCCATGCCGCCGCGACGTTGAACCAGCGGTGCGCCTGCACCAGATCCACCGGGGCGCCCGCCGCGCCGCTCGCGTAACACATAGCCAGCTCGAACGCCGCGACCTCGTCGCAACCTTCCGCGCTGCCCAGCAGATCATCGAATCGTGCCATCCGTGCCATAGGCCCGTTTTCGCGCAACATCCTCACCGAAGCGTTAACGACAGTTTCGCGCGACGAACCGTGGCGGCGATTGCACCGGTCGCGGCCCGCCTCTAAGCGACACGGAACGAGCGCTTGAGGAGAGAAATGGCGGCATATCGGATCGTCTTCGCCAATGAAAAGGGCGGATCGGGCAAGTCGACCACCGCGGTCCACACCGCCGTGGCGCTGGCCGCGCGCGGCCGCCGGGTGGCGGCGATCGATCTCGATACGCGTCAGCGCACGCTCGGCCGCTACCTCGAAAACCGCGCGGCGCTGATGAAGCGCGACGGCGTGGATCTGCCGCTGCCGGTGCACGAGACGTTCGACCCCGCCGCCGGGCACAGCATCGAATCGCGGATGGACGCGCTGGCCGCGGATGCCGACATCCTGGTGATCGACACGCCCGGCCGCGACGACGACCATGTCCGCGTCGCCATTTCGACCGCCGACACGCTGGTGACCCCGATCAACGACAGCTTCGTCGATCTCGACCTGATCGGCCAGGTCGATCCCGATTCGTACAAGATCCGCCGGCCGAGCTTCTATGCCGAGCTGGTGTGGGATGCGCGGAAAGCACGCGGCAAGCGCGATGGCGCGACGGTCGACTGGGTGGTCCTGCGCAACCGGCTCCAGCATCTGGAGGCGCGCAACATGCGCCGCGTCGCCGCCGCGCTTGCCGAACTGTCGAAGCGGGTCGGCTTTCGCGTCATTCCCGGCCTGTCCGAGCGCGTGGTCTATCGCGAGCTGTTCCCGAAGGGGCTGACCCTGCTCGATCTGGGCGCGATCGGGCAGGATGCGGGCATGGCGCATGTCGCGGCGCGGGGCGAATTGCGCGAGCTGATCGCCGGGCTGCAACTGCCCGATCCCGAGAGCGGGCGCGCGCGGGCGGCATGATCGGCCTGGTTCTGCTCGCCGCGGCGGCGGCAGGATATTGGGCGTGGCGGACGCGCGACCCGCAGGCGATCCGGATCGGCGACGTCGCCGCGGCGATCGCGGCGCTGGTCGCGCTGAAGCTGCTCAAGACCAACATGCCGATGGGCCTGTTCGCGCTGGGCGGGGCGGGCTGGTGGCTGTGGTTCCGGCGCAATACCGCGGTGGATGTTAAGATGAGCCGCGAGGAGGCGTGCCGGCTGCTCGACCTGCCGCCCGACGCGACCGCGCAGGAGGTCCGCTCCGCGCACCGTCGTCTGGTCGCCCGCGTTCACCCGGACGTGGGTGGGTCCAACGAGCTCGCCCGCCGCGTGAACCAGGCCCGCGACATTTTGCTGCGACGCAACACTTGAACCCGTAACGATCTCGTGCGTCTAGTCGGCGACGTCATTCAACAGGAGTTTCCATGGCCCATCGTTTCGATCCGACCTCGCTGCGCGAATATGACATTCGCGGGATCGTCGGGAAAAGCCTGGGACCGGACGATGCCTATGCGATCGGGCGCGGCTTCGGCAGCGTCGTGCGCCGCGCGGGCGGCACGCGCGTCGCGGTCGGCTGGGACGGGCGCGTTTCCTCGCCCTCGCTGCGTGACGAACTGGTCCGGGGCCTGAGCGAGAGCGGTGTCGATGTCGTGCGCACCGGGCTCGGCCCCACGCCGATGCTCTATTATGCCGAGGCGACGCTGGAGGTAGATGGCGGCATCCAGATCAGCGGCAGCCACAATCCGGCCGAATATAACGGCTTCAAGATGGTGCTGCAGCACAAGCCGTTCTTCGGGCAGGACAT
>NZ_JBMDXG010000042.1:0-13851 GCF_048594985.1 Sphingomonas sp.
GCTTTCGATCACCGGCGCGCCGTCCATGAGCGCAGAGAAGCGGTCGCCGTCGAGCGTCGCCGACATCGCGACCAGGCGCAGGTCGGGGCGGAGCGACGCCTGGACGTCGAGCGCGAGGGCGAGGCCGAAATCGCCGTCGAGGCTGCGTTCGTGGACCTCGTCGAACAGCACCGCCGAGATGCCGGCCAGTTCGGGATCGGCCTGGATCATCGCGACGAAGATGCCCTGCGTCACCACCAGCAGCCGCGTGTCGCGCGACTGCCGGCTGTCGAGCCGGGTCGCGTAGCCGATCCGTCCGCCGACGCCCTCGCCCGCCAGCTCGGCGATGCGGTCGGCGGCGGCACGTGCCGCGAGGCGGCGCGGCGAGAGCAGCAGGACGCGGCCGGTGCACCACGGCCGATCGAGCAGAGCGGGCGCGACCGCCGTGGTCTTGCCCGCCCCCGGCGGCGCGACCAGCACCGCGCCGCTGCCCGCGTCGAGCGCGGCGAGCAGATCGGGCAGCACGGCATGGATCGGCAGATCGGCCATGCCCACCCCCTAGCGGGTCCGATCGCAGGGCGGGAGGCGGCCCGGCGTTCAAAGTTTACGAAAGTTTACGCCAATACCGCCCGAAACGCCGCTTCCGATGGCTGCGCCTGCCACGCGATACAGTAGCAGCGCGCTATTTGTACTGTATATGTTCTACTTTGTCAAGGTCGCTGCCGGGCGCCAAGCTATCGAGGGCGCGGGCGAAAGCGGCCGGATCGTCGAGCTTGTGTGCGATCGCGCCGATCCAGCGGCGGCGCATCCGTACGGGCACGGACAGCGCGACCATGACGTTCGGCCAGTTGGCAAGCGCGAGGTTGAGGACATCGCGCTGGCGGAGCGTTTCGGCATCCCAGTCGGTGCGCAGGCCCGTCACCTGCGCCAGCGGAACGCGGATCGTCTTCAAAAATCCGAGACGCAGGGTGAGGCAGCCACCCGCGATCGTGACGGGCCGGCGGCGGAGCGAGCGCAGCAGCGCGACGAGCAACGCCACGGCCGACAGATCGAGCAGGCCGAGCGCGAGCGCCACGCCCCTGCCCCACAGCGCCATCGCAACGACGTGGAGCACCACGGTTTCGACCATGGCGAGCGCGAGCAGCACGCCGAGCGTCGGGCCGATCCCGCGATGATAGGGAAAGACAAGGACCGCCGCGCCCGCATCGGCAGGCGCGGCGGCCATCGGCTTATTCCTCGCCCTTGTAGATGCGGACGATCTTCGCGAGCAGGTCGAGCGCTTCCTCGCGCGGGCGCTGGAAGCTGTTGCGGCCGATGATCGACCCGTTGCCGCCCCCGGCGAGGATGTCGCGCGCGTCCTGATAGACCGCGTCCGAACCCTTGCTGGCGCCGCCGGAGAAAACGACGATGCGACGCCCGGCGAACGAGGCCTGGACGACGTGGCGGACGCGATCGGCCTGGTTCGACCAGTCGGTGCCCTCATAGGCCTTCTTGGCTTCTTCCTGCTCGATATGCGCGGTCGGCAGCTTCACCTTGATGATGTGCGCACCGAGCAGTGCCGCCATGTGCGCGGCATAAGCGCCGACGTCGAGCGCAAGCTCGCCCTCCTTCGACAGCTTGCCGCCGCGCGGATAGGACCAGATCACGGTCGCGATGCCCACAGCCTTGGCCTCGGCCGACAGCTCGCGGATTTCCTCCATCTGCTCGAAGATGTCGTCCGAGCCGGGATAGATGGTGAAGCCGATCGCCGCGCAGCCGAGCCGCAGCGCGTCGCCGACCGTGCCGGTCACGGCCTGATCGTTGCTGGTTGCCCAGCTGTTCGAGCTGTTGACCTTGAGGATGGTCGGGATCTGGCCGGCGAAGGTGTCGGCCCCCGCCTCGAGCGGGCCGAGCGGTGCGGCATAAGCCGACAGCCGGGCATCGATCGCGAGCTGGTAGTGATAATGCGGGTCGTAGCCGGCCGGGTTGGGCGCGAAGCTGCGCGCGGGGCCATGTTCGAAGCCCTGGTCGACCGGCAGGATCACCAGCTTGCCGGTGCCGCCCAGATCGCCCTGCATCAGGATGCGGGCGAGGTTGGTCTTCACGCCCGGATTGTCGGATTCGTACTTGTCGAGAATGGCCCTGACGATCGGGGTCATGCGCGGAGTCTCCCTCTGCGTGGTCGCGGAGGGAGCCCTAACGACACGGCCGCCCGGGGACAACGCCCCCAAGGCGGCCGTTACCGGTCACAGCGATCCGATTCGTGCAACGGCCATTCAAATCATGGCCGGCGCGGACGGGTTCAGCCGACGATTTCTTCCGGCTTGAAGAAATAGGCGATCTCGATCGCGGCATTTTCCTCGCTGTCGGACCCGTGGACCGAATTGGCCTCGATCGACTCGGCGTGGACCTTGCGGATCGTGCCCTCGTCGGCATTGGCCGGGTTGGTCGCGCCCATGACGTCGCGGTTGCGCTTCACCGCATCCTCGCCCTCAAGCACCTGGACCACGACCGGGCCCGAGATCATGAAGCTGACGAGATCGTTGAAGAAGGGCCGCTCCTTGTGGACGGCGTAGAAGCCCTCGGCCTGCTCGCGGGTCATGTGGATGCGCTTGGAGGCGACGACGCGCAGGCCGGCTTCCTCCAGCATCTGCGTGACGGCGCCGGTCAGGTTGCGGCGCGTGGCATCGGGCTTGATGATCGAAAAGGTGCGGGTGATCGCCATGGGCGTCCCTTGCTCCATCTTATAAGGTGGCGGAAAAGTCGCGCGCCTCTACCCGCCCGCCCCGCCGGTTGCAAGCCGGAGGGGCGGCGGGGTTCGTGGATGTCGAGGTTCAGCGACCTGTCCCGCAAACGTTCGTGCGAACGGGGTCGTCACCCCGGACTTGATCCGGGGTCCCGCTATCGCCGGCCGCAGCAGCGGGATCCCGGCTCAAGGCCGGGATGACGGGGAGATGAGCATCGAGCCGAACGGGACTGCTTCGGCTGGAAGACTAGGAATGTCGATCCGCTCTAACCTTCGAGCGTGTCCTTCACGAAGCTGTCGAGCAGGCGCACGCCGTAGCCGGTCGCCCCCTTCTCCCACAGATTCGCGGGCTTGGAGGCCCACACCATCCCGGCGATGTCGAGGTGCGCCCAGGCGACATCCTTGTCGACGAAGCGCGCGATGAACTGCGCGGCGGTGATCGATCCCGCCTCGCGCGGGCCGATATTCTTCATGTCGGCGATCGGGCTGTCGAGCATCTTGTCGTAGGCCTCGCCCATCGGGAAGCGCCACAATTTCTCGCCGGTCGCCTTGCCCGCCGCGAGCAGCTGATCGGCGAGCCGGTCGTCATTGGCGAACAGGCCGCCATGCTCGTGCCCCAGGCTGACGATCATCGCGCCGGTCAGCGTCGCGAGATCGACGATCGTCTTGGGCTTGGAGGTCGTCTGCGCCCAGGCGATCGCGTCGCACAGCACCAGCCGCCCTTCGGCATCGGTGTTGAGGATCTCGACCGTCTGGCCCGACATGGTGGTGACGACATCGCCGGGACGCTGCGCCTTGCCGTCGGGCATATTTTCGACCAGCCCGCACACGCCGACGACGTTGACCGGCGCCCTGCGCCCGGCAATCGCGCGGATCGCGCCGGCCACCGACGCCGCGCCGCCCATGTCCCACTTCATATCCTCCATGCCCGGCCCGGGCTTGAGGCTGATGCCGCCGGTGTCGAAGGTGACGCCCTTGCCGACGAACACGGTCGGGGCACCGGCCGCGCCGCCGGTGCCGTCATAATGCAAAGCGAGCAGGCGCGCCTCGCGCTCCGACCCCTGCGACACGCCGAGCAAGGCGCCCATGCCGAGCGCGGCCATCGCCGCTTCGTCGAGCACGGTGATCTTCACGCCGAGCGACTCCAGCGCGCGGCAGCGCTCGACGAAGCTTTCGGGATAGAGGATGTTGGCGGGTTCGCTCACCAGTTCGCGCGCGAACGCCACGCCATCATTGACGGCGGCGAGCGGCGTCCACGCCTGTTCGGCGGCGGCGACGCCATCGCCGACGACGATCTCTATCGCCGACAGGGTCGGCTTGGTCTTGGCGGGCTGGCGCGTGCGGTAGGCATCGAAACGCCAGCTACGGAGCGCCGCCGCCTGCGCCAGGGACGCGGCGAAGGCGGCGCGCCTGCCCACGTCGATCGCGCTCGCGTCGACGACCAGATTGGTCTCACCCGAGGTCAGCAGGCGCGCGACGAGCGCGCCGCCCGCGCGCGCGCCGGCCTGCGCGGCGCCGACGCCGACGAGCAGCACGCGCCGGACCGATCCGTCGATCTCGGCATGGAATTCGATGATCGCCCCGGCTTCGCCGGTGAAGGTGGCGGCCGCGCCGCGCGCGAGCGCGGTGGCAGACTGGAGCGCGGCGGGCAGCGTGACTTCGCCCGCGGCGATGGACGCAACGGGAATGGCGATCGCACGCGCGCCCGCCGGAATATCGGATCGAAACGAGATGGTGATCAAGGCCTGACGCCTCCTGATAGGGATGCCGATGCTATGGGCTCCCCCGCCCGCCGCTGTCAAAGCATGCGGCATGCCTCAAGTCGATTGCGGCGGCGGAACGGCTCCGTTAGGGCGGCGACCCATGCGTCGGAACAGGTGGGCACGTTTGGGGATCGCGCGCGCCTCGTTGATCGTCGCGCTGGCGGCGAGCGCGCCGGCGTTCGCCCAGGATTTCGGCGACCGTCCCGTGGCGCCGCCCGCCGACGGCGCGGGCGCGCCGCAGCCGGCGACCGAGGACGAGGTCACCTTCTCCTCCGCGACGCTGGACTATGACGACACGAACGAGATCGTCACCGCCACCGGCGACGTGCGGATGCTGCGCAACGGCAGCCGGATGCGCGCGGACAAGGTGGTGTGGAACCGGCGGTCGGGCGAGGTGCGCGCCACGGGCAACGTCGCGCTGACCAACCCCGACGGCGACGTCGCCTATGCCGACGACATCCTCCTGACCGACGAGATGCATGACGGCGTGGCGGACAACATGCTGCTCGTGCTGGCGGACGGCGGGCGGCTCGCCGCCGCGCACGGCAAGCGCGAGGGACAGATTACGCGGCTCGACCATGCCGCCTATACGCCCTGCGCGGTGCAGACGCGCGACGGATGCCCGCGCAAGCCATCGTGGCAGGTACGCGCGCTGCGCGTGACCGTCGACCAGGGGCGGCACCGCATCTATTATGACGATGCGCGGCTCGCCATCTTCGGCCAGACGATCCTCGCGCTGCCGCACTTCTCGCATCCCGACGGATCGCCCGAGGGGTCGGGCGGCAACGGGCTGCTGCTGCCGCATGTCCAGGTGAGCAACGCGACCGGCGTCGAGTTCGCGCTGCCTTATTACATGACGCTCGGGCCCAATCGCGACCTGACGATCACGCCCCACCTCTACACGCGCGTGCTGCCGGCGATCGAGGGCACGTATCGCGCGCTGCAGAGCAACGGCGCCTACCGCGTCAACGGCATGGCCACCTATGGCTCGCGCCTGTCCGGCAGCCGGTCGAGCGGCGCGCCCGACGCCGACAAGGACAAGGGGTCGCGCGGCTATCTCGACGCGTTCGGCACGTGGCAGTTCGGTCCCGATTGGACGATCACCGGCGCCGTGCGGCTGGCGAGCGACCGCACCTTCATGCGCCGCTACGACGTGTCGAACGACGATCGCCTGCGGTCGATGCTGCGCGCCGAGCGGATCGACAGCGATTCCTATCTGTCGATCGCGGGCTGGTACGTGCAGGATCTGCGCGCGGGCTTTTCGCAAGGGCAGCAGGCGATCGCGCTGCCGGCGATCGACTATCGCCGCCGCATCGCCGATCCGTGGCTGGGCGGCACGTTCCAGGCGCAGGTCAACACGCTCGCGCTGACCCGCACCGAGGGGCAGGACACGCAGCGCGTGTTCGCGGGCCTGCGCTGGGACCTGCGCACGCTGACCGGGCTCGGCCAGGAAGTGACCTTCACCGCTTACGGGCGGGCGGACGCCTATCATACGGACGACATTCTGCAGACGCCGACCGAGCTGTATCGCGGCGCGCAGGGGTGGCATGCGCGCCAGGTCGCGGCGCTGGCGGCGGACATGCGCTGGCCGTTCGTCGGCGAGCTGCTGGGCGGTACGCAGACGATTTCGCCGCGCGTGCAGGTGGTCGCCACGCCGCACACCAAGAATTTGGTCATCCCGAACGAGGATTCGCGCGCGGTCGACCTGGAGGACAGCAACCTGTTCGCGCTCAACCGCTTCTCCGGATACGACCGGTGGGAGGATTCGAGCCGCGTCACCTATGGCGGCGAATACAGCTTCACGCTGCCCCGGTTCGAGGCGCGCGCGGTGATCGGGCAGAGCTATCGCCTGACCAGCGAGCCGACCATCCTGCCGCCGGGCACGGGCCTGTCGGACCGCTTCTCCGACTATGTCGGGCGCGTCTCGATCGATTATGGCAGCTGGTTCGAGCTGGTCCACCGCTTCCGCCTCGACAAGGACAATCTGTCGGTGCGGCGGAACGAGATCGACGCGATCGTCGGCAGCCGCACTACCTATGTCCGCGTCGGCTACCTCCGGCTGAACCGCAACATCGCGCCGTCGATCGAGGATCTGCGCGACCGCAGCGAAATACGCGTCGGCGGGCGGGTGCGGCTGGCGCGTTACTGGTCGATCTTCGGTTCGACCGTGATCGACCTGACCAGCACCGCCGACGATCCGCTGTCGAACGCCGACGGCTATGAACCCGTGCGGCATCGCTTCGGCGTGCAATATGAGGACGAATGCCTGTCGCTCGGCCTGACCTGGCGCCGCGACTACGACCCGACCGGCGACGCCCGGCGCGGCAGCACCTTCAGCTTGCGGCTGGCCTTGAAGAACGTTGGCCGCTAAGCGCATGTTCAGCCGCGAGGGATCATGGCGGCCAGACCAGCGGCAATCGACGGAGCGGGCGTGAAGGCGGGTATGACGAGTTTGCGCGCGGGCGTGGCGTTTCTGATCGGCGCGTTCGCGATCGGCGCGGTCGGCGCGCAGCGCGCCGAGGCGCCGCCGTCGAACCTGGACCTGCCGAGCGACGTGAAGATCCTCGCGCACAACGATCCGTCGGTGCGCAAGGCGACCGCGATCGTCAACGGTGCGATCATCACCGACACCGACGTCGACCAGCGGCTCGCGCTGGCGCTCGCGTCCAGCCAGGGCAAGGTCGGGCCCGAGGAGCGCGCGCAGCTGCGCGTCCAGGTGCTGTCCAACCTGGTCGACGAGACGCTGCAGATCCAGGAAGCCGCCGCCAACAAGATCGTGATCGAAAAGGCGGAGATCGACCAGTCGCTCGCCCGCATCGCGCGCCAGTTCAAGCAGACGCCCGAACAGTTCGCCAATTACGTCCGCCAGCAGAATTCGAGCATCGCCTCGCTCCGCCGCCAGATCGAGGCGGAAATGGCGTGGCGCCGCGTCCTCGGCCGGCAGGTCGAGCCCTTCGTCAGCGTGAGCGACGAGGAGGTGCGCCAGACGATCGCCCGCCTCGAAGCGTCGAAGGGGTCGTCCGAATATCATGTGAGCGAGATCTTCCTTGCGTCGACGCCCGCCACCGAGCAGCAGGTCGCCGCCAACGCGCAGCGGATCGTCGAGCAGATCCGGCAGGGCGCCTCCTTCCCGGCTTATGCGCGCCAATATTCGGTCGCCTCGACCGCGGCGGTCGGCGGCGCTCTCGGCTGGGTCCGGCAGGAGCAGTTGCCCGAGGCGCTGGGCGGCATGCTGCCGCAGATGCAGCCGGGCACGCGGGCCGGCCCGATCCCCGTCGGCGGGGGCTTTTCGATCATCGCGCTGATCGACAAGCGCCAGATCCTGACGACCGATCCGCGCGACACGGTGCTGTCGCTCAAGCAGATCACGATCGATTTCCCGCCCAACATCTCGGCCGAACAGGCGCAGCCCAAGGTCGCCGCGTTCACCGCCGGGCTGAAGGCGCTGAAAGGCTGCGGCGACGTCGCGGCGTTCGCCCAGCGGATCAATGGCAACGTGGTCGACAATGAATCGCTGCGCGTGCGCGACCTGCCGCCGCAGCTCCAGACGATCATGCTGGGGCTGCGCGTGGGCGAGGCGACGCCGCCGTTCGGCGGTTCGGAAGGCGGCGTCCGCGCGCTGGTGGTGTGCGGCCGCGACGAGCCGCTCGACCCGAGCCTGCCGTCGTTCGACGACATCCAGTCGCAGATGTCGGACGAGCGGGTGAACCTGCGCGCGCGCCGCTACCTGCGCGACCTGCGGCGCGATGCCATCATCGAATATCGCTGACGCGGCACCGCTCGCGGTCACGCTCGGGGACCCGGCGGGGATCGGCCCCGAGGTCACCGCCAAGGCATGGGATGCGCGCCACGACCGCGCCCGGCCCCCCTTCTTCGCGATCGGCGACGCGCGTGCGGTGTAAGCCGTGTGGCGCGGGCCGATCGCGCGGATCGCCTCCCCCGCCGAAGCTTCGGCGGCGTTCGCCGACGCGCTGCCGGTGCTGCAGGTCGAAAGCGCCGGATCGGTGGCGCCCGGACGCCCCGACATTGCGGGCGCGCGCGGCGCGCTCGATGCGCTGGAGGTCGCGGTCGGGCTGGCGCGGACGGGCGATGCGCGCGGCATGGTGACCGCGCCCGTTTCCAAGTCGCTGCTCTACGAGATCGGCTTCACGCATCCCGGCCAGACCGAATTCGTCGCCGAGCGCTGCGGCATCGCGCACGAGCGCGCGGTGATGATGCTCGCCGGGCCGACGCTGCGCACGGTGCCGCTGACCATCCACGTCGCGATCCGGGACGTGCCGACGCGATTGACGGCGGACCTGATCGTCAGCCGCGCGCAGGTGACCGAGCGGGGCCTGCGCCGCGATTTCGGCATCGCCCGGCCGCGGCTGGTGATTGCGGGGCTCAATCCCCATGCGGGCGAGGGCGGCGCGCTGGGCCGCGAGGAGATCGACGTGATGGGCCCGGCGCTGGAGCGGCTGCGCGCCGACGGGATCGCGATCGAGGGGCCGTTGTCGGCCGACACCCTGTTCCACCCGGCCGCGCGCGCGCGATACGATGTCGCGCTCTGCCCCTATCACGATCAGGCGCTGATCCCGATCAAGACCTTGCATTTCGACGACGGGGTGAACGTGACGCTGGGCCTGCCGATCGTCCGCACCTCCCCCGATCATGGCACGGCGTTCGGGATCGCGGGCAAGGATCAGGCCGATCCCGGGGCGATGATCGCTGCGATCCGCATGGCGGGCGACTGCGCCGCCCACCGCGCCCGCGCCGCGTGACGCTCGACCTGCCGCCGCTGCGCGAGGTGATCGCGCGCCACGGCCTGTCGGCCGAAAAGGCGCTCGGCCAGAATTTCCTGCTCGACGGCCAGCTGCTCGCCCGGATCGCGCGCGTGCCGGGCGACCTGTCCGGCGCGCGCGTGTTCGAGGTGGGGCCGGGCCCGGGCGGCCTGACCCGCGCGCTGGTCGAGGCCGGGGCGCAGGTCATAGCGGTGGAGCGCGACCGCCGCTGCATGCCCGCGCTGGCCGAGCTGGCCGAGGCCGCCCCGCCGGGCGCGCTGCGCGTGATCGAAGGCGATGCGCTGGCGATCGATGCGGCGCAGGAGGCCGGGACGGGCGCGCACATCGTCGCCAACCTGCCCTACAATGTGGGCACGGCCTTGCTCGTCCGCTGGCTGGGCGGAGAGTCGTGGCCACCATGGTGGGCCTCGCTCACGCTCATGTTCCAGAAGGAGGTCGCCGAGCGGATCGTCGCCGCGCCCGACACCGGCGCCTTCGGCCGGCTGGCGGTGCTGGCGCAGTGGCGCGCGACCGCGCGGATCGCGCTTCCGGTCCACCGTTCCGCCTTCGTCCCGCCCCCCAAGGTGATGTCGGCGGTGGTGCATATCGTGCCCGCGCCCGCGCCGGAGGGCGTCTCGTTCCGCACGCTGGAGACGCTGACCGCCGCCGCCTTCGGCCAGCGCCGCAAGATGCTGCGCCAGAGCCTGAAGCCCGTGACGGGCGCGCTGGCGGCGCTGGAGACGCTCGGCATCGATCCGACGCGACGGGCCGAGACGTTGCGCGTCGAGGATTTCGTCGCGGTGGCGCGCGCGATCGATCGCCGCTAGCCGCGCCGCCATGCAGCAGGACGCGATCGCCGCGCCGCATCCTCGGATCGACCCCTTCGCGTACTGGCCGCAGGCACGCAGCGCCTTGCCCGGCCTAGGCGGCGAGCGCGATCCGCCCCGGCCCGGTTACGCCTTTCATACGCTCTACATCGCCGCCGGGGCGGGACCGAACCGCTTCACGATCGCGTTCGACGGTCTGTCAGCGACCAGTGGCGTACTCGACCTGCGGCTTCAGGAACTGCACGAGACGGAGCGGTCAAGTCGTGTCCTGCGCCGGATACGGGCTCCGCTGCGTGCGCTAAAAGCTCAGGCTGGGTGGCTGGAGGTGGCGTTCACCGCCGAGGCGGGTGCCTCCTACGCCCTGCACGGTCGTCTTTCGGGAGCGCACGACGCTAGGGCGGACGGGCTGACAGTCTCGCTAGACTCATGGGCGGACGGCGTCCGCCAGACGGCGCGGCTACAGGATGCGCGGTCGCGGATCTTCGCGCCGCCGTCCCGCGTCGGCGCGCCATTCTGGGCCCGGTCGGGACCGCTGGAACGCGCGGGCATGATCATCCGCCGCCCCGCGACGATCGCGGAGCCGATCTCGCAAATGTGCACCGCCGCGCAGTTCGACGAACCGGCCTATGCGGCGTGGCGCGAGCGGATGAGGTTCCCGCTGCACAATCACCGCAAGCAGTGGGAATTCGTCTACATCCTGCAGGCGCTGGAGCGGCATGGCGCGCTTCGGCCGGGCAGCCGGGGCCTGGGGTTCGGGGTCGGCGCGGAGAGCCTGCCCGCCTTCTTCGCCTCGCTCGGCTGCGAGATCGTGGCGACCGATCTGCCGGAAACCGATCAGGAAGCCGCGTCATGGCGCGGCACGGGGCAGCATGCCGACACGCTGGCCGGCCTGTCGCGGCCTGACCTGTGCACGGAAGACGACTTCTTCCGCCGGGTCAGCTTCCGCGCGGTCGACATGACCCATATTCCGCCGGACCTGACCGGGTTCGACTTCTGCTGGTCGGCCTGCGCCTACGAGCATCTCGGATCGATCGCGGCGGGGCTGAGGTTCGTGAAGGAGTCGATCCGGCGGCTGCGGCCGGGCGGGATCGCGGTGCATACGAGCGAGCTCAACCTCACGTCGAACACCCGCACGGTGGATCGCGGGCCGACCGTGCTGTTCCGGCGCAAGGACATGGAGCGGCTGGCGCTCGACCTGATCCGCGAGGGGCATGAGGTGGCGCCGATCACCTACGACATGGGCGATCGCCCGGTCGACGAGCATGTCGACCTGCCCCCCTACCTCGATGCCGAACACCTGAAGGTGGCGCTGCGCCAATATGTGACGACGTCGTTCGGGATCATCGTCCGGCGGGGCTGAGCGCCCGCGCCGTCACTGCTGCTTCTGGGTCTTGTCTTCCTCGCCCTTGGGCGGGACGGTGCTGGTCGCCTGTGCGGTGACGACCGGCGCGGGCGGCCCCTTGGCGATCGCGGCGGCGAGCGTGGCGGAAGCGGGGCACCCGCCCTTGCAGAGCTGATTGATGCGCGCGAGGTTGGCGCGCGCGCTTTCGACCGCGCCCTTCTGCACCATCGCCTCGCCCTGGCCCGACAGCGCGGCGACGTCGTTCGGATCGAGCACCAGCGCGTCGCGATAGAAACGGATCGCCTTGCCGGGCAGATTCTGCTGCGCGGCGACGCGGCCGAGCGCGACGAACGCGGCGCGGTTGCGCGGATCGAGCGCGAGCGCGGTTTCGAGCATGTCGTTCGCGCCGCCCAGGTCGCCCGCCGCGCGCAACGCCTCCCCCTTGCGCAGCAGCGCCATGCTGCGCGGGTCGATCTGCGCGTCGGGGCGCTGGCCGATGCTGCTCGACGAAACGGTCGCCAGCGCGAGTGCCAGAGCGACGGCATAAGGGGAGAGACGCATCAACAGCTCCAGAAAGCGCAAGACCACGCTCCTAACAAATAGGGGCGAAGGCCGCGATGAAAAAGCCGTCCACCCCGTCATGCGCGGGCGTCAGGCGCAGTCCGGGCCCGTGCGGTCGTCCGGCGGCGACGGGCGGGGGCAGCGCGCGCCAGCCGGGCCGGGCGGCGAGAAACGCCTCGGCCTGCCCGCGCCCCTCGTCATCGAGCAGCGAGCAGACCGCGTAGACGAGCCGGCCGCCGGGGCGGACCAGATCCGCCGCGAGCGCCAGCACCTGCGCCTGCGTCGCGCGCAGGCGGTCGAGCCGCTGCGGCGTGAGGCGCCAGCGCGCCTCCGGATTGCGCCGCCAGGTGCCCGTGCCCGAGCAGGGCGCGTCGACCAGCACGACATCGGCCTGCCCGCGCAGATCGGCCAGCCCCGCGGCCTCACGCCCGCCGTCGAGCAGGCGCGTCTCGATCGCGGCCCCGGCGCGTTCGGCGCGGGGCGGCAACCGCTGGAGCCGTGCGCGGTCGATGTCGCAGGCGATCAGGCGGCCGGCATTGCCCATGTCGGCGGCGAGCGCGAGCGTCTTGCCCCCCGCCCCCGCGCACAGATCGACCACCGTCATGCCGGGCCGCGCGGCGCAGGCGGCGGCGATGAGCTGGCTGCCCTCGTCCTGCACCTCGACCCGCCCATCGAGGAAGGCGGGGTGGCGCTCGACCTGCGTCCCTTCGGGCAGGCGGAGCGCGTCGCGCGCCAGAGCCCCGAGCGTCGCGCCTTCGAACAGCGGCAGCACGGCCTCCCGCTCCGCCTTGAGCCGGTTGACGCGCAGATCGAGCGGCGCGCGCGCCAGCAGGGCCGGCAGTTCGTCCGCGTCGAGCGTGGCGGCGAGTTTTTCGACCAGCCAGGCCGGCGCGACGCCGGCCGGCGTGGGTGCCTCGTCGGCCGCGATCGGGGCCGGGCCGCGCGCGCTGCCGTCGAACAAGGCCGCCAGTTCGGGCTCACCGGCGGCCAGCCCGATCAGGCCGGCACGTCCGTTCGCCGGCACGTCGCCCGCGCGCCGGATCGCGGCGTAGAGCAGGTCGCGCACCGCGCGGCGGTCCTTCGATCCGGCATAGCGGCGCGTCTTGAAATAGCGCGCGACGATCGTGTCGGCCGCCGCACCGCCGGTGCGCGCGGCGACGATCACCTCGTCGAGCAGCTCGATCGCGGCCTGAAGGCGCGCGGCGGGGGTCACCCCAGCGAGGGGTAGTTGGGCGCCTCGCGCGTGATCGACACGTCGTGGACGTGGCTTTCGCGCAGGCCGGCATTGGTGATCCGGACGAAGCGCGCCTTTTCGCGCAGCTCGGAGAGGGTCGCCGCCCCGGTATAACCCATCGCCGCCTTCACGCCGCCGACGAGCTGGTGGATCACGTCCTTGGCCGGGCCCTGGTAGGGCACCTGCCCCTCGATCCCCTCGGGCACGAGCTTGAGGCTGTCGCGCACCTCCTGCTGGAAGTAACGGTCGGCCGAGCCGCGCGCCATCGCGCCGACCGAACCCATGCCGCGATACGCCTTGAAGGCGCGGCCCTGATACAGGAAGGTCTCGCCCGGCGCCTCATCGGTGCCCGCCAGCAGCGATCCGACCATCACGGTCGACGCGCCCGCCGCGAGCGCCTTCGCCACGTCGCCCGAGGTGCGCAGGCCGCCGTCGGCGATCACCGGCACGTTCGACTTCCACGCCTCGCCCGCCGCTTCCATCACGGCGGTGAGCTGCGGCACGCCGACACCCGCGACCACGCGCGTGGTGCAGATCGACCCCGGGCCGATCCCGACCTTGATCCCATCCGCGCCCGCATCGATCAGCGCGCGCGCCGCCTCGGCGGTGGCGACGTTGCCCGCGACCACCTGGATCGAGTTGGACAGGCGCTTCACCCGC
>NZ_JBMDXG010000043.1:0-12828 GCF_048594985.1 Sphingomonas sp.
ACGAGGCACGGCCGGTCGGGATGGACGAGGAACGTGACGACCTTTTCCACCGCGATCTCGCCCGCGGCGGGGGCGCCGCGCTGCTGCCGTTTCTCGATGGTGGAACGATAGCTGGACGGCAGCGACACCCGTCCCTTCGCGTCGACCGCGTTCAGCGCATTGCCGAGAAAGAGATCGACGATCGCCACGCCCAAAGCACCCCGTTTTGAGCGGTGCCGGACAGGGATGACCGGCGCCGCCGCCGATCCGGGCTGCGGAGCATGCTTGTTGCGCCCCGCTTGGCCACGCCCGGCCGACAACAAACGGCATAATATGGATTTATATGGATAGCAACGGGATCAGACGGGATTAGATGTGAATAGCTTCAGTCCCCAGCCGTGGGCAACCCATCCGGAATTGGCGGATTACCGGGCGAGTTCGGTCTTTGTTCTTTGTGGATAAGTCTGTACGCCGATTTTGACAACCGCGGCGGGCATGGGATCGGGTGGGACGAACCGGGATTAGGCGGACGGCGCGTGGCCGGCCGGCGATGTCGGCCGCAAGGATGCGAGAAAGCCACGAGCGCCCCGAAGTCGCGCCTGTCAGAAGTCGCGCCTGTCAGACGACGCGCGAAGGGCTAGTTGGCGGCGGTCGCGTTTCCGCCTTGCGCCGGCCCCGTGTCTCCGGACACGGGGTTGCCGGGCGCGACACCCAGGTCGGCGAGCGGATCGTTGGGCGCTTCGACCACGTTGACGTCGGACATATTGTCGGCCGGCCGTTCCTCGGCCGCGCGCAGCACGACCGTCGCCACCGCGACGAGCAGGAACACCCAGGCGAGGCCGATCAGGCCGACGCGGACGCGATGCATGCCGCCAATGCCGAAAGGGTCGCCATCGATCGAAGATAAGGGACGGCTCGGCGCTTGTGAACCGTTTGTCCGATCAGCGCCGCAGCCAGTCGGGCACGGGCAGGCCCTTGGCCTCCAGCCACGCCGGATTGAACAGCGTCGACAGGTATCGCATCCCCGAATCGCAGAGGATCGTCACCACCGTGCTGCCCGGCCCAAGTTCGCGCGCCAGTGCCATCGCGCCGGCAACGTTGATCCCTGAAGACAGGCCGACGCACAGCCCCTCGTCGCGCAGCAGGGCGAAGACCTGCGCGAGCCCCTCCTCGTCCGACACGCGGAACGCCAGGTCGATCGGCGCGCTTTCCAGATTGGCGGTGATCCGGCTCTGGCCGATACCCTCGGCGACCGAGCTGCCCTCCGCGCGCAGTTCGCCATGCGTGAAATATTCGTAGAGCGACGCGCCGTGGGGATCGGTCAGCGCGATCCGCACGCGGTCGCTCTGCTCCTTCAGGCCCAGGCCCACGCCCGCGATCGTGCCGCCAGTCCCGGCGGCGCAGGTGAAGCCGTCGATCCGCCCGCTCGTCTGCTTCCAGATTTCGGGCGCGGTCGTGCGGATATGCGCCAGGCGGTTGGCGATGTTGTCGAACTGGTTGGACCACAGCGCGCCGGGCGTTTCTTCCGCAATGCGGCGTGACGTGTGGACGTAATGCGCGGGATTGGAATAGGCCGTCGGCGCGACCTCGACCAACTCGGCGCCCAGCGCGCGCAGCGTATCTTTCTTCTCCTGGCTCTGCGTCTCGGGAATGACGATGATGGTGCGATAGCCCTTGGCGTTGCCGATGAGGGCAAGGCCGATGCCGGTATTGCCGGCCGTCCCTTCGACGATCGTTCCCCCGGGGACGAGCAGGCCGTTCTGCTCGGCATCCTCGATGATCGCCAGCGCGGCGCGGTCTTTGATCGAGCCCCCGGGATTCATGAATTCGCACTTGGCGAATATCTCGCACCCGGTGGCGGCGCTCGGCCCGGCAAGGCGGACCAGGGGAGTATTGCCGACCAGCGCCGGCACGCCTTGGGCGGGACCATTCATGCGGCGAGGGATAGGCAAGCCGGCTCCGGGCGGCAAGCAAGCAGAGTTTGGCGCGCGAATGTCTCGGCTTTGTCGCGAAATTAGGACAACGACCTTGACGGACTTATTGCAGCGCGAAAGAGTGTCTCCGCCATGAACAAGCTTCTCATCAGCGCCCCGGCGCTCTCCGCCATCCTCCTGCTCGCCGCCTGCAACACGCAGCCGGAGACAGTCACTGCAGCCAGCAACGATCCGGACGCGAACGCCGCGGCTGCCGCGCCGCCGGTCAAGCTGCCGCCCGCCATGCTGGCCAGCAAGACGTATCGCTGCAAGGACAACAGCCTGCTGTACGTCGACTGGTTCAATGACGGCACCACCGCCAACATCCGTGCCGACAAGGGCGGCACGCCGACCCCGCTCACCGCGTCGGCCGCGGGCGAGCCGTTCTCGGGCGGCGGCTACACGGTCGTCGGCACGCCCGACGCCAAGACCGCCACCATCACCAAGCCGGGCGGTTCCGCCCAGGCCTGCGAAGCCTGATCGTCCGTTTCTTCTGCGTTCACCGGGCCGGCGGCGCGATCCGCCGGCCTTTTTCTTTGACGTGAGGCGTACCTTCGCTAACGGCTCGCGCATGAGCGAGATCACGCCCCAAATCGTCGCCGACCACGGTTTGTCCCCCGAGGAATATGAGCGTGTGCTCCACGCGCTCGGCCGTACGCCCAATCTCGTCGAGCTCGGCATCTTCTCGGTCATGTGGTCCGAGCATTGCTCGTACAAATCGTCGCGCATCCATCTGAAGAAGCTGCCGACCGAAGGACCGCAGGTGATCTGCGGCCCGGGCGAGAATGCCGGCGTGGTCGACATTGGCGACGGCCAGGCGGTGATCTTCAAGATGGAGAGCCACAACCACCCGTCCTACATCGAACCCTATCAGGGTGCGGCGACGGGCGTAGGCGGCATCCTGCGCGACGTGTTCACGATGGGCGCGCGGCCGGTGGCCAATCTGAACGCGCTGCGCTTCGGCCGGCCCGACCACCCCAAGATGCGCCACCTGATCGCGGGCGTGGTCCACGGCATCGGCGGCTACGGCAATTGCGTCGGCGTGCCGACCGTCGGCGGCGAGGTGAACTTCCACCCGGCCTACGACGGCAACATCCTCGTCAACGCGATGACCGTCGGCGTCGCCGACACGAACAAGATCTTCTATTCGGCCGCCAGCGGCGTCGGCAATCCGATCGTCTATGTCGGCTCGAAGACCGGCCGCGACGGCATCCACGGCGCGACCATGGCGAGCGCCGATTTCGGCGACGACAGCGACGAGAAGCGCCCGACCGTCCAGGTCGGCGATCCGTTCACCGAAAAGCTGCTGATCGAGGCGTGCCTGGAGCTGATGGCCTCGGACGCGATCGTCGCGATCCAGGACATGGGGGCCGCCGGCCTCACCTCCTCCTCGGTCGAAATGGCGTCGAAGGGCGGCGTCGGGCTCGAACTCGTGATGGACGACGTGCCCCAGCGCGAAGCGGGCATGACCCCGTACGAGATGATGCTGTCGGAAAGCCAGGAGCGGATGCTCATGGTGCTGAAGCCCGGCCGCGAAGCCTTTGCCGAGGCGATCTTCCGCAAGTGGGAGCTCGATTTCGCGGTGATCGGCCAAGTCACCGACACCGGCCGCATGGTGCTGAAGTGGAAGGGCGATGTCGTCGCCGACATCCCGCTCGCCCCGCTTGCCGACGAAGCACCGCTCTACGACCGGCCGCACGTGCCGACGCCCAAGCCGGCCGAGCTGACCGACGTGCCCGAGAGCAGCGATCCCGCCGCCGACCTCTTGGCGCTGATGGGCTCGCCCGACGTCGCGTCGCGTCGTTGGATCTGGGAGCAATATGACCACATGGTCGGCGCCGACACGGTCCAGCGCCCGGGCGGCGACGCGGCGGTGGTGCGCGTCCACGGCACCGACAAGGGCCTCGCGATCGCGACCGACTGCACGCCCCGCTACTGCTTCGCCGATCCGGTCGAGGGCGGGCGTCAGGCGGTGGCGGAGACGTGGCGCAACCTGACGGCGGTCGGCGCGACCCCGCTCGCCATCACCAACTGCCTCCACTTCGCCAACCCGCAGCGGCCCGAGGTGATGGGCCAGATCGTCGGCTGCCTCGAAGGGATGGCCGATGCCTGCCGGGCGCTCGATTACCCGATCGTGTCGGGCAACGTCTCGCTCTACAATGAAAGCAAGGCGACCGGCGGCGGCTCCGCCATCCTGCCAACCCCCGCGATCGGCGGGGTCGGCCTGCTGCAGGACTGGCAGCGGTCCTGCACCATCGCGTTCAAGGGCATCGGCGATACCGTCATCGCGGTCGGCGAGCGGATGGGCCATCTCGGCCAGTCGCTCTGGCTGCGCGAACTGCACGGGCGCGAGGAAGGCCCGCCCCCGCCGGTCGACCTGAAGGCGGAGCGGCGCACCGGCGACTTCATCCGCGCGCAGATCGAAAAGGGCGCGATCACCGCCTGCCACGACGTCGCCGACGGCGGGCTCGCGGTGGCGCTCGCCGAAATGGCGCTGGCGTCGAACATCGGCGTGCTGGTCAACGAGCCGCAGCCGTTCGGCCTCGCCGGATCCTTCTTCGGCGAGGATCAGGGCCTCTACATCGTCACCGTGTGCGACAGCTGCCTCGCCGACTTCATGGTTGCCGCGCATGCCGCCGACGTACCCGCCGACCCGCTCGGCCGGACGATCGCCAACCGCGTCATCCTGGAATGCGAGGAGGGCGATTATTGCGTGACGCTCGATGCGCTGCGCGACGCGCATGAGGGCTTCTTTCCGAAGCTCATGGGCGCGGACGCCGCGCTGGCGTGACCGCGCCGGCGGGGGCCGGCGGCACCGGCGGCAAGGCGCTCGCCTTCGCGGCGCTGACCATCGCCGGGCTCGGCTGGAGCCTCGGCTTCCCGCTCGGCAAGCTCACCCTGCGTGAGATCGGACCCGCGCACACCATCCTGATGCGCTTCGTGATAGCAAGCGCGTTCGCTTTGCCCTTCGCGCTCGGGCCGGAGGCGCGCCGCCTGTTCCGTTCGCCCCCGGTCCTGCTGGCCGGGCTGTTCTACGGCATCGCCTTCCTCGTCCAGTTCGAGGGGCTGGCCGGCGTCACCGTCTCGCTGGCCGCGCTGCTCGTGGGCGTGATGCCCGCATTGGTGGCGATCGCCGCCTGGGCGCTCGGTGAGCGCGTGAGCCGCCTGTCATGGGCGGGCGTGGCCGGTGCCACGGCGGGCGCGGTCCTGCTTGCCGGCAAGCCCGATGGCGCTGGCACCCCGCTCGGCATCGCGCTGTCGCTGCTTTCGCTGCGGATCTGCCTCGCCTGGCGGCTCGTGCTGATGCGCGCGCCCGCGACGCGGTCGGCGCTCGCCGTACCCGCCGTGACCCTGCTCGTCGCCACCGCCGCCGTGCTCCCGATCGCGCTGCTCCTGCACGGCCCGCCCCGGCTCGATCTGTCGGCGACCGCCTGGGCCGGGCTGATCGGACAGGGGCTGCTCGCGACCTTCGTCGCCACGGCGGCGTGGCAATATGGCGCCGCGCGCGTCGGCAGCGCCAGCGCGGGCGTGTTCATCAACCTCGAACCTTTGGTCGGCGCGCTGATCGGCATCGCCTTGTTCAACGACCCGGCTGGCGTCGCCCTGATCGTCGGCGGGCTGCTGATCGTCGCGGGCAGCATCGCGGTCGTGCTGGGCGAGCGCGGGGCGGCGGCCGCCCCGATCGGCGGGTGACCGACCGCGTCATCGCGATCGATGCGGTGCGCGGCTTCGCCGTGTGCGGCATCCTCGTGATGAACGTGGTGGCGATGGGGCTTCCGCTCGGCGCCTATGTCGATCCGAACGTGGCCGGCGGCGCGCGCGGCGCCGATCTCGCGGCGTGGGCGCTGGCCTACGTCCTCGCCGATGGGAAGATGCGCGCGCTCTTCTCGATGCTGTTCGGCGCGTCGCTGCTGATCGTGACCGACGCCGCCGAGGGGCGCACGCCGGGCCCGGCGCGGACGCATTATGCGCGGATGGGCTGGCTGTTCGCGTTCGGCATGCTCCACGCCTGGCTGGTCTGGTATGGCGACATCCTGGTCGAATATGCGCTGTGCGGCGCGATCCTGTTCGTGGCGCGGCGCTGGCCACCGGCCGCGCTCGGCTATGCCGCCCTGCTGCTGCTTGGGTGGGAAGTGGCGCGCAACCTGATCCAGTGGGGCGATCTCGCCGCGTTGCATATCCTCGCCACCGGCCCCGGCGCCCCGCCCGACGCGGTGCGCGCCTGGGGCGATATCCTCGATTGGGCGCGTTCGGGCGGGGGCACCGCCGCCGGCGAGTTGCGCCTCTATCGCGGCGGTTTCGCCGATGTCTTCGCGATCCGTGCATCGATGACCGCGATGATCCAGTTCCGCTTCATGCCGTTCTGGCTGCCCGCGACGCTCGGCTTCATGGCGCTCGGCATGCTGCTCTACCGGGTCGGTTTCTGGACGATCGGGTGGAGCGTTCGCGCCTATTGGATTGCGGTCGTGGCGGGCCTCTGCGCGCTCGCGCTGCACGTACCGCTCGCGCAACTGCAGATCGCGCGCGGCTTCGATCCCGTCACGCGTCCGCTCGCCGAGGCGCTGGGGATGGTGCTGCGCCCGTTCGCCGCGCTCGGCTATGCCGCCGCGCTCATCCTGCTGGTCCGCGCTCGTGGCGGCGGCGCGCTGGTCGAACGGCTCGCGGCGGCGGGGCGGATGGCCTTCTCCAATTATCTCGGCACCAGCCTGATCGTGACCACGCTCTTCTACGGCTACGGTCTCGGCCTGTTTGGGCAGGTGTCGCGCGCCCAGCTCTACTGGATCGTCGCGGGCCAGTGGTGCCTGATCCTCGGCTGGTCGAAGCCGTGGCTGGCCCGTTTCCGCTACGGCCCGCTCGAATGGCTCTGGCGCAGCCTCGCGCGCGGGCGCCTTCAGCCGATACGGATCGGTCCACCTGCGAGCCGGCCGCAATAAGGTTGCGACTGGTTCTCACTATCGCTAGCTTGGACGCAAAGCGAGAGGGTGCGATTCGTATGGTCGTCTGCCACTGCAATGCGATCCGGGAGCGCGACGTGCGCGAGGCCGCGCGCTCGGGCGTGGATTGCCCGATCCGTGCGTATGCCCAGATGGGACGCCGTCCCCGCTGCGGCCAATGCATCCCCTATGCCCGCGAGCTGATCGCCGAAGAACGCGTCGCAGCAGCGTAAAACCGGCTGAAATCTAAGAACGACTCGCGCGAGTCGTTTGCGCTTTGTGCCGCGCCCTTGCGGCGTTAGGTGGCGACCACACAAAGGAGGCCGCCATGAAGGGCGACGCACAGGTCATCGAATTTCTCAACGCCGCGCTGAAGAACGAGCTGACGGCGATCAACCAATATTGGCTGCATTACCGCATGCTCGACCATTGGGGCATTGCGCGGCTGGCCGAATATGAGCGTCACGAGTCGATCGACGAGATGAAGCACGCCGACATGCTGGCGGAGCGCATCCTGTTCCTCGATGGCCTCCCCAATTTCCAGGCGCTCGGCCGCCTGCGCATCGGCGAAACGGTCGAGGAGGTGCTGCGCGCCGACCTTGCGCTCGAAGGCGATGCCATCCCGCCGCTGCGCGAAGCCATCGCGCATTGCGAGACGGTGCGCGACTACGTCACGCGCGACCTGTTCCGCCGTATCCTCGACAATGAGGAGGAGCATGTCGACTTCCTCGAGCGTCAGTTCGACATGATCGAGCGGATGGGCATCCAGAACTACGTCCAGCTTCAGTCGAAGCCCGCCGAGGACAAGTAAGCACAAATGCCGGGGGGCGTCGCCTCCCGGCCCACCGCGCGGCCTTCAGGCGGCGCGCGTAACGGTGAAGCCGCCCTCGATCGCGGCGATCCGCCACCCCTGTGCCTCGGCCAGCGCGCGGATTTCCCCCGGCGCGGCGGGATCGTCGGCCAGGATCGTCACCCCGTCGCCCGCGCGCATCGCCCGCGCCAGCCGCAGCACCGGCCACGGGCAGCGCATTCCGCGCGCGTCGACGTGGATCACCCGCCGAACGGATTCTTGGGCGCGCGCAGCGTCAGCCGCACCGGCACCGCGCCGAAGCCCAACTCGCGCCGGATGCCGTTGACCAGATAGCGGCGATAGCTTTCGGGAAGCTGGTCCACGCGCGTGCCGAACAGGATGAAGGTCGGCGGCCGCGTCCGCGCCTGCGTCAGATAGCGCAGCTTGTTCCGCTTGCCGCCCGGCGCGGGCGGGGGGTTCGCCTCGACCGCGCGTTCGAACCAGCGGTTGAGCTCGCCCGTGCCGATCCGCCGCGACCATGCCTCGCGCGTCTCGAACGCCGCCTGGAGCAGCTGGTCGATCCCGCGCCCGGTAAATCCCGACACGGTGATCAGCGGCAGGCCCTTCACCTGCGCCAGCCCTTCGTCCAGCGCGCCGCGAATGCCCTGGAACAGGCTCGGCGCGCCTTCGGCCACGTCCCACTTGCTGACCGCGATCAGCAGGGCGCGTCCCTCCTCGATCACCTGCGAGGCGATGCGCAGATCCTGCGCCTCCAACCCGCGCGTGGCATCGAGCAGCAGCACCACCACCTCGGCGAAGTCGATCGCGCGGCGCGTGTCGGCGGCCGACAGACGCTCCAGCTTGTCCTCCACCTTCGCGCGGCGGCGCAGGCCGGCGGTGTCGATCAGGCGGACCGGCCACCCCTGCCACTCCCACTCGATCGCGATCGAATCACGCGTGATCCCGGCCTCGGGCCCGGTGATCATCCGCTCCTCGCCCAGCATCTTGTTGACGAGCGTGGACTTGCCGGCATTCGGGCGCCCGACGATCGCGAGCTTCAGCGGGCCGGTGGCCTCGTCCGCATCCTCTTCCTCGTCAGGCTCCTCGCGCTCGATGATCGGACGCAGCGCCTCGAACAGGTCGACCAGCCCCTCGCCATGCTCGGCCGAGAACGGGATCGGATCGCCCAGACCCAGGCTGTACGCCTCCATCACGCCGGCTTCCTGCGCCTTGCCCTCAGCCTTGTTGGCCATCAGCACGACGGGCGTATCGCTGTCGCGCAGCCAGCGCGCGACCTCCTCGTCGAGCGGGGTCACGCCTGCGCGCGCATCGATCAGGAACAGCGCCGCGTCGGCCTCCTCGACCGCCGCCTGCGTCTGCGCACGCATCCGCCCGGGTAGCGTCTGCGGGTCGTCCGTCTCGAATCCGGCGGTATCGATGATCCGGAACGGCGTGCCGAGCAGGGTCGCCTCGCCCTCGCGCCGGTCGCGGGTCACGCCCGGACGATCGTCGACCAGCGCGAGCTTCTTGCCCACCAGCCGGTTGAACAGGGTCGACTTGCCCACATTGGGGCGGCCGACGATGGCGATGACGGGCTCGGGCATGGCGTTCGGTCTAGCCGTTCGAAGGGAGGGCGGTCGAGAGGCCGTGCGCACAACCGCGGCGGCGCAGGGTGCGGATCAGCGCCAGGCGGTGATCCGGCCCTTGCCGTCGATCAGGTACATCATGTTTCCGGCCACGACCGGCGGCAGGTAGAACGCCTTGCCCGCCTTGCTCGGCTCGGCCGCCTGTCCCGTCTCGGGCGAGACCGACAGCATCTGGCCGCTGCTGTTGACGAGGATCAGCCGCCCGCCCGCGAGCACGGGACCATACCAGTCGATCGGCTTGTTGCGCTTCTTGGGATCGCGGAAGGCGGGCAGCTGCGTCGCCCAGCGGATCTTGCCCGTGGTGCGCGCGATACACAGCAGGCGCGCATCGTCGGTCGCCACGAACAGCCACTCGCCCGCCAGCCAGGGCATCGAAATGCCGCCGACCGACAGCTCCCACAGGCGGTTGCCGTTGATGAGATCCATCGCCACCATGCGGCCGCCCTGCCCGATCGCATAGACCTTACCCTCGCTCACCACCGGCGCGGCGTCGATGTCCGAGATGGTCGAGACCGACGTCGTGATGCTGGTCCGCGAAAGCTGGTCCTGCCAGACGATGCGGCCATTCTCGTACCGCAGCGCGGACAGCTCGCCCGACGAGAAGCCGGCGACCACCGTGCCCTGCGCGAAGGCGGGCGCCGCCACGCCGAAAACGTTCGCGCCCTGCAGCGTGGCGGATACGGTCCACACGGTCTTGCCGTCGGCGGGGTTGAGCGCGATGATCTGATTGTCCTGCGTCAGGACGTAGATGTTGCCGCCGCCGATGCCGGGCGCGCCGCGCAGCGGGCCCGCCGGGCGCGACTTCCACACGATCTTGCCGGTCGCCGCCTCCAGCGCGGCGGCATCGCCCCGGCCGGTCGTGGCATAGACCTTGTCGCCGTCGACGCTGACGCCGCCGCCGAACAGCACCGCCCGGTCGCGTTTGGTCCCGCCGAGCGAGGTCTGCCACAGCCGCGCGCCGGTCTTGGCGTCGAAGGCGTGGACGATCGCGTCCGCGCTGACCACGAACAATTTGCCGCCGGCGATCGCCGGCGTCGCGCCGATCCGCTTGGTAATGTCGCCGCCCGGGATGCTCGCCGACCAGGCGACCCGGATGTTGGCAGGCAAAGCGAGGTTGCCGAGATTCTTCGACGCGCTGCCGCCCGGCTGGGTCCAGTCCGCATTTTCGGCGGGCGGCGGGACCACAACCGGCACGTCGGCCAGGCTCGGGTCGGGCTGCTCGTCGCTGCTGACCGAAAGAACGGGGATGCGTTCGCCCAGCACGGCCGTCTTGGGCCGGCGGTCGCTGCCGCCCTTGAAGATGCCGCAGCCGCCGAGCGTGGCCGCCAGCGCGAGCGCGAAGCCGATCCGCCGGATCATTGCGGCGTCCCCATCGAGGCGGCGGGCGCGGCCACGGTCTGGCCGAGCGAGGTCGCCATCGACGCCGCGCGCGAGCGGAGCGGACCGGGGACCTTGTCGTCGGCCGCGATCTTGGCGAACAGCGGCCCCGCCAGATCACGGCGGTTCATCTTGAGCTGCGCGAGCGCGGTCAGCTCGCCCGCGCTGCCGAACCAGGGCGATCCGGGCTGGGCCAGCCCCTTCAGCCGCGCGACCACCTCGGCCGGGGGCAATTTGTCATATTCCAGCGTGGTCGCGCGGATGATCGCCAGATCGCGCACCGGCTGCGGCAGGTCGCTGTCGTTCGCCATCGCCTTCAGGCTGGCGGCGGCGGCGTTCACGTCGGTCCGCGCGGCGAGGTCGGCCTGCATCAGCCGCGCCATCGCGCGGTAGCCCGCCTCCGGTGCTTCGGCCAGCATGCCCAGGCGCGGGTCGTTGGCGGTGGCGCGGCCGACATTCACGTCGTCGATCAGCTTTACGAACTGCTCGCCATGCTCGCCGCGCTGCTGCGCGCGGCGATGCTGCCAGTAGAGGAACGCCGCGAGCGCGATCAGGCCGACGACCACCACGACGCCGACGATCCGGCCCCACTTCTTGGCGAAGCCGGTCATCTGGTCACGGCGGAGGTCTTCGTCGACTTCGCGCAGGAAGGCTTGGTTGTCGGTCGGCGTCAGCGCCAAGAAATCTCTCCCGCGGCCGCGTACGGATGCGACCGGCCGCGCCTTCTAGCGACGAGTCGGCCTGAACGGAAGCTTGCGGTGGCGTGCGCCATCGAAGCGGCTCCGTTCAGGGCGACGCTGCGGGCCATCCGCTTCAGGCGGCCTCCGTCCGCCGCCCGGCGGTCAGCGCATAGACGCCCAGCCCGATCAGGTTCCAGATCACGAAATAGAGCTGCGTCTTCGCCGGCAGGCTGAACAGCAGATACAGGCAGCCCGCAATCGCGACCGGCCCGACCACCCACGCCAGCGGCGTGCGGAAGCGGCGCAGCGCTTCGGGCGCGCGGCGGCGCATGATCAGCATGCAGGCCGACACCGCGACGAACGCGGCCAGCGTGCCCGCATTGGCGAGCGCCGCGATCTGGTCGAGCGGGAACACGCCCGCGATCGCGCCGACGATCACCGCCGTGAACAGGGTGATCCGCACCGGCGTTCCGCGCGCCGACACGCTGGCCAGCCCCGCCGGCAGCAGCCGGTCGCGCGCCATCACGAAGAAGATGCGCGACTGGCCGTAGAAGAAGGCGAGGATCACCGTCGGCAACGCGACCACTGCCGACGCCGCCAGGAAGGTTGCCGCCCCCGACTGGCCGATCGTGCGCAGGATCAGCGCGAGCGGCTCGGGGCTGCGCGCGAACGCGGCGAAGGGCAGCGCGCCGACCGCCGTCGCCGCGACCACCATGTAGATCAGGACGCACGCCACCATCGATCCGACGATCCCGATCGGCAGATCGCGTTCGGGCCGCTTGGTCTCCTCGGCCGCCGTGGCGATCGCATCGAAGCCGTAGAAGGCGAAGAAGATGATCGCCGCCGCCGCCATGACTCCGCGCTCGACCCCGTCCGCCCCCGTCGACTTGGGGAAGCCGTAGGGCATGAACGGCTCCATGTGCGCCGCGTTGAAATAAGGTAGCGCGACCGCGACGAATACGATCAGCGCGAGAATCTTCACCGCCACCAGCACCGCGTTGATCGTGGCGCTTTCGCGCGTCCCGAACATCAGCAGCCCGGCGACGACCGCGATGATGAAGATCGCGGGCAGGTTGACGAGCCCCCCGAGCTCCGGGCCCTGCATCAGCGCCATCGGCACGCCCGCCCACGCTTCCAGCAACGGCGCGGCATAACCCGACCAGCCGACCGCGACCGCGCTCACCACCAGGCTATATTCGAGGATCAGGCTCCACCCCACGATCCACGCGACCAGCTCGCCGATGACGACATAGGAATAGGTATAGGCGCTGCCCGAGGCGGGGATCATCGTCGCCATTTCGGCATAGGCCAAAGCCGCGCAGGCGCAGATCACCCCGGCGACCGCGAAGGACAGGATCACGGCGGGCCCGGCTTTGTCCGCGCCCACCCCGATCAGCGTGAGAATACCCGTGCCGACGATCGCGCCCACCCCCAGCGCGATCAGGTGCG
>NZ_JBMDXG010000044.1:0-2321 GCF_048594985.1 Sphingomonas sp.
CCGATGGCGGCACCATCATCGAGCAGCGCGACGCGAGCGGCCGGATCATCCGCCGCGTCGAGATCGCGCCCAACGGCACCGAGGCGGTGATCATCGACCGCACGCGCATGCGCAATCCCGCCACGACCGAGGCGCCGCCGCGCATCTATGACCCGCGCGAGGT
The DNA here is from genome assembly GCF_048594985.1 of Sphingomonas sp. GTDB lineage: Bacteria > Pseudomonadota > Alphaproteobacteria > Sphingomonadales > Sphingomonadaceae > Sphingomonas_I. Next base: position 164 of record NZ_JBMDXG010000044.1, read on the forward strand.
TCCCCCGCCGCCCGGCGCCGATCTCGACGGCGGACGCGCCAGCGAAGCAGAGATCGAGCGCGCGCTTCGCGGCGCGCAGCGCGGCGGGCCCGGCGGCTATTCGCTGAACGAGATCCGCCGCTCGGACCGTCTGCGCCAGCGGGTTGCCGCGGTCGATCTCGACACGATCACCTTCCCGAGCGGCTCGGCCCGCGTGCCGGAGGATCAGGTGTGGAAGCTGGAGCGGATCGGCCGCGCGGTTCGGCGGATCGTCGAGCGCTGGCCCGACCAGGTCTTCCTCATCGAAGGCCATACGGACGCGGTCGGGACGCGGCTGGCCAATCAGGAGCTTTCGGCACGCCGCGCAGCGTCGGTGGCGAGCATTCTGGTGCGCTATTTCGGGGTGCCGCCACGCAACCTTGTCACGGAAGGCTATGGCGAGGACTATCTCAAGATCCCGACCGACGGGCCCTCGCGCGAAAACAGACGCGTCACCATCCGCAACATCACGCCGCTGCTCGGCCGATAGCGCCGAATGATCGGCGCGGCCTCAGGGCTGCGCCGGCGCCGGCGCAGCCGTTGGCGGCGTCTCGGCGGATGCTGGCAGGGTTGGGCGCGCGGGCAGCCCCGCCACCACGCGTTCGCTCACCAGGGCGTAGAATGGATTCCAGGAGATGCGCAGCAGCCAGTCGAGGCTGACGATGAGCGCGTTCCGCTCGCCATGCGCCGCGATCGTGCCGAGATGGATGCCGAAGGCATCCGCCGGATCGGGCCGGTCGCCATAGAGCCCATCCTCCGGTGGGAACGGCAGCGCGACATGCGACAGCGAGTAGACGTCCGGCGACCACCGGGCGCCGATCGGCGTCACCATCTCGTCCGTCGACCCGGCCTCCGTGGTCCTTGCCACCGCCTCGTCGGTCGAGGGATCGCGGTTGGCGACAACCGTCAATCGATAGCGGCGCGGCGCCGGCGGGATCAGCCGCTCCAGCCGCGTCTCGCTCTGCGCGCGGAAGAGAAGGCCGAGTTCGGTATGGCGGTTGATGTCGAAGAGGACCAGTTCGCTGCCGTTCTCGGGCAGTTGCCCGAACAATGCGTCGACAACGGCGTGGGCGCTGACCGTCGCATCGAGCACCGACTGGAAGGCGAGCACCGGGGCGAGCGGCCCGAGCTTCCCCTCGCGCGCGAGCCGCGTCAGACGATCTTGTACCTGCATCGTCAGCGCATAGGACTGGCGCGCCGCGTTGACCGGGAAGGAATTGTACTTGAACGGGTTGAACTCGGGCAGGATGTCGAGCCAGGCCGCCTTGGCGAAGGCCGGTAGCAGCGCCGGCAACCCGGCGATCCCCGAGAAGCGGGCGAAGGGCGTGACACCGATCATCGGTGACAAGAGGACGATACGCGCTGGCCTTGCGAGCGTCGGCTGCTCGATCGCATTGAGCGCGTAGAGCATCGCCAGCGCGCCGCCATTGGAATAGCCGACGAGATGGATCGGCTTGTCGCCGACCTTTGCCTGCGCCTCGCGCACCGCTAGGCGGACGGCCGCCATCCACTCCTGCCAGGTTGCGGTGGTCAGCCCGGCCGGAACCGTGCCGTGGCCCGGCAGGCGGATGCCGATCGCGACGAAGCCGTTGTCGCGATAGAGCGCGGCGAGGTGGCGGAGGCTGTAGGGCGAATCGGTGAGCCCGTGCAGGAAGACGGCGGCGCCGGTCGGTTCGCCATCCGGCATGAGCTCGAAGGAGCGGTTCCAGTCGACTGCGAAACTCTCCGGGTTGACCGGGCTGCCGGCGAAATAGCGGTTGAAAGGAACGCGCTCGGCCGGTTCGAGCCGGTCCGTCACCGCGCTCTTCACCTCGGCAAACAGCGCGTTTTCGGCCGCGAGATAATCGGCATAGGTGCCGCCATCCATGGCCGCGACGGTGAGTTCCTTCGGCACATGGGTGTGCCAGAGCTCCAGCGGCGGCCCCTGCTCGACCATGTAGATGCGCACGCCGAGGATGGTGACGACGACGAGAAGCGCGGCAACGACCGCCCGGCGCAGGAGGCGCGTGAACCAGCTTCGAAACATGATGATGGGCCCCCGGCCGTGCTGCGGATCCTGCCGGTCATTCTAGCTCGAATGGCAGGATCACGGCACGTCGGCGATCGCGCAGCTGGAGGAAGATCCGCCGGGCGCGATCGC
>NZ_JBMDXG010000045.1:0-6441 GCF_048594985.1 Sphingomonas sp.
AGCGCCTCGCCAGAACGGCCTTACGAAGGGCGGCCCCGGGATGCCGGGGCCGCCCTTTTTGGTTTGCATCCCGCATGTGCGGGGCGGGGCACGTGCCTCGGCTTCGCTCGGTACGAACGGGCGGAGGGCCGGGCGCTGCCCGACCATCGATGGTGCCAATTTCCGCTCGCCCTGAGCGAAGTCGAAGGGCCGGCTCCCACTCTCCGCGCGCTCGGCGCGCCTCCCACCACGCAACGGTTCAAAGCCGCCGCCAAACTCTCTACAGCCCCCCGATGACCCCGCTCGAGGCGCTTCACACCACCTTCGGATTCCACGAATTCCGGGGCCGGCAGGCCGATGTGATCGCGCGCGTGATGGCGGGGCAGGCGACGCTGGCGGTCATGCCGACCGGCGCGGGCAAGTCGCTCACCTACCAGATCCCCGCTCTGTGCCGGCCGGGCACGGGCCTCGTCGTCTCGCCGCTGATCGCGCTGATGCACGATCAGGTGCGCGCGGCCGAGGCGGCGGGCATTCGCGCAGCCGCGCTCACCTCGGCCGACGACAATCGCGAGGAAACCGTCCAGCGCCTGCAGGCAGGCGACCTCGATCTGCTCTACGTGGCGCCCGAACGCGCGAACACGGACGGCTTCCGCCGCCTGATCGGGCGCGTGCCGCTCGCTTTGCTCGCGATCGACGAGGCGCAATGCGTGTCCGAATGGGGGCATGATTTCCGCCCCGATTACCGCCAGTTGCGCGGCCTGCTCGACGCGCGCGGGGACGTGCCCCGCCTCGCGCTCACCGCCACCGCCGATCGCCATACGCGCGCCGACATCCTCGCGCAGCTCGGCATCCCGGACGATGGACTGATCCTGGCCGGCTTCGACCGGCCCAACATCCGCTATGCGATCAGCCCGCGCGACGGTCTGCCCCGGCAGTTGTCGGCGCTGATCGCGGACACGCCCGGCCCCGGCATCGTCTACGCCCAGAGCCGCGCCGAGACCGAGCGGCTGGCCGCCGCGCTCGCCGCCACCGGCCGCCCGACACGCGCTTATCATGCGGGGCTCGAACCCGCGCAGCGTCAGGCCAATGCCCGCGCCTTCGTCCGCTCGGAGGAGATGGTGATGGTCGCCACGATCGCCTTCGGCATGGGGATCGACAAGCCCGACGTCCGCTTCGTGGCGCATGCCGGCCTGCCCAAGTCGGTCGAGGCTTATTATCAGGAGACCGGCCGCGCCGGCCGCGACGGCGACCCCGCGCTTGCCCACCTTTTCTGGGGGGCGGAGGATTTCGCCCGCGCGCGCCGCCGGATCGAAGGCGAGGTGGAGGAGGCGCGCCGCCCGGGCGAGCGCCAGCGGCTCAACGCGCTCGCCGGGCTGGTCGAGGCGACCGGCTGCCGCCGCGCGATCCTGCTGCGTCATTTCGGAGAGGATCCGCCGCCCGCCTGCGGCAATTGCGACAATTGCCTCGCCCCGCCCGCGACGGTCGAGGCGACCGAGGTCGCGCGCAAACTGCTCTCGGCCGCCTTCCGCACCGAAATGCGCTTCGGCGTCACCTATCTCGCCGACGTGCTCGCCGGGCGCGAGACCGACAAGGTGCTGGCGCAGGGGCATCATCGCCTGTCGGTGTTCGGCATCGCCGGGCCGGATGAGATCAAGCTGGTCAAGCCGGTCGCGCGCGCTTTGCTCGCCCGCGACGCGCTGCGCGCCGACGATTATGGCGGGCTCTCGTTCGGGCCCGGCGCGCGCGCGATCCTGAAGGGCGAGGAGGCGGTCGCGGTCGTGCTCCCGCCCAAGCGCGCGGCACGGGCGCGGGCCGGGGCTGATGGCGCGGCGGCCGACGATCCGCTGTTCGAAGCGCTACGCGCGTGCCGCCGCGATCTCGCGCGCGAACAGGGCGTGCCGCCCTACGTCATCTTCCACGACGCGACGTTGCGCGAAATGGCCGCGCTCCGTCCGCGCACGCTGAGCGCCCTAGGCGAGATCAGCGGCGTCGGCGCGCGCAAGCTCGACGCCTATGGCGCGGCCTTCTTGGAAGTGATCCGCGGGGCGGCGTAGCGCAGGTCGGCGGAAGGCCGACACCCTCCGTTCGTCCTGAGCGAAGTCGAAGGACGGGCCTCGCTTCGCAGCGCTTGCCGCACGTGCTTCGACTTCGCTCAGCACGAGCGGGGAAGAAGAGGCTGCCGGTTAGGGACAAGCGGACACGAACTCAGGCGGGCGGGGCGACCTCGTCCGCCATGGTCGCGCCGCGCTGGCCGATCGGCCGGGGGCGCCCGGTAGTGGTGTCGATCGCCACCTGCCGCTCGGTCTCGGCATTGATCACCGCCCCCAGCAGGATGGCGTAGGCAGAGACGAACAGCCACATCAGCAGCACCACGACCGCGCCGAGCGAGCCGTAGGTCGCGTTGTAATTGCCGAGCGTCGCGGCATAGGCGCCAAAGCCCAGGGTCGCGATCAGCCACAGGAGCGTCGCCAGCGCCGACCCCATCGTCAGCCAGCGCCACTTCGCGTCGGAACGATCGGGGGCAAGGCGATAGGTCGCGGCGATCGCGAAGCTGGCGAGCACGCCCGCGATCACCCACGTCGTCGCGCTGATCGCGAAGCCGATCACGGGGCCCAGCCCCTCCGCCAGCCGGCCGACCAGCGCGATCGCCGAGGCCGAGAGGATGCCCATCACGCCCACCAGCACCGCGCCGATGATCAGCAGGAAGGACAGGATCGTGGTCCAGATGAAATTGCGCCGCTCGCGCTGCTCGTAGACGACGTTGAGCGCCATGATCATCGCCCCGCTCGCGCGCGTCGCGCCGTAGAGCGAAATGAGCAGCGCGACGGCGAGGCCGAGCCCCTTCTTGCCCGACGCGGTGGTGACGAGGTTGACGAGTTGGTCGAGGATCAGCTTCGCCGCCTCGCGCGGCACGACCTGGATGATCGTCTGCATGTTGCTGGCGATGGTCGATGGATCGGCGATCAGGCCGTACGTCATCACCAGCGCGCCCATCAGCGGGACGATCGACAGGAAGCCGTAGAAGGCGACGCCCGCCGCCATCAGGCTGATATTGTCGTTGCCCGTCTTCACCCATGCGCGCTTCAGGATTTCCCGCCAGGCGTGGCGCGGCAAATGGGTCGGGCCGGTCGCCTGCCGTCCGTGATCGTGCCTATCCGTGTCCGCCATCATCGCTCCCTTTGGGGACCGAACGCGCGAATCCGGATTGAGTCGCCTCGCGCGCTTCCCCGCGTCGGGATCGCGCCGTAGGAGGGCAGCCCGATGTCCCGCGAACGCGCCTTCATCGCCCGGCTCGCCGCGATCGCGCGCGATCCCGCCGCGCGCGGTCTTGCCGACGATGCGGCGGTTTTGCCGCGCGGGGACGGTCTGCTCGTCGCGACGCACGATATGCTGGTCGAAAGCGTGCATTTCCTTGCCAACGATCCCCCCGCCGACATCGCCTGGAAACTGGTCGCGGTGAACCTGTCGGATCTCGCCGCGAAGGGAGCCGAGCCGCTCGGCGTGCTGCTCGGCTATCCGCTCGCGCCGGACGCCGCGTGGGACATGGCCTTCGCCGACGGGCTGGCGGACGTGCTCGACCGGGTCGGCGTGCCGCTTTTGGGTGGGGACACGGTCGCGGTGCCGACGGGCAGCGCGCGCCAGTTCGGGCTGACCGCGCTGGGCCGTGCGGACCACGCTCCCGCGCGATCGGGGGCGCAGGCGGGCGATATTCTCTACGTCACGGGCAGGATCGGCGCGGCGGGGCTGGGCCTCGCCATGGCGCGCGACGGTGCACCCGGCCGGCCCGAATGGCTGGACGCCTATCGCCGCCCGACGCCACGCCTGGCCGAAGGGCACCTCCTCGCGCCCGTTGCGCACGCGATGGCCGACGTCTCCGACGGGCTGCTGATCGACACGGCCCGGATGGCGGCGGCCAGCGGGCTCGCGGCCGAGATCGACGCCGATGCCGTGCCCGTGGCGGGCGGGGACCGGATCGCCGCGCTGTCGGCGGGCGATGATTACGAGCTGCTGGTCGCGGGGCCGGCCGCGCTCACGCTCGCGCCGGGCCTCGCGCCGCTTGCGCCGATCGGTCGCTTTCGCGCGGGGCAGGGGCTCGTCCTGCTGCGCGACGGCCGGCCGTTGCCGCTGCCCGCGCGGCTCGGCTACGAACATGGCGCATAGCCCGGCGCGGGTCCGATCGGGCGCGGCGGCGCACGTGTTTCCGGACTGTTTCCGCTCGCTTGCCGGGCCTGCCGAGTCTCACTAGCATCCCGCCCATAATGCGGACGAAGAGCCGCCTTGATTAGGGATGAGGCAATGCTGATCGTGCAACTGGCCGTCGCCTGCGGGCTGCTGGCCGTCCTATACGGCATCGTTACCGGCGCGCAGGTGCTGCGCCAGCCCGCCGGCACCGCCCGGATGCAGGATATCGCGGAGGCGGTGCAGGAAGGCGCGCGCGCCTATCTCGCGCGCCAATATAGCGCGATCGGGATCGTCGGCGTGATCGTCGCCGCGTTGGTCTTCTGGTTCTTGGGGCCGGTCTCGGCCGTCGGTTTCGTGCTCGGCGCGGTGCTGTCCGGCGCGACCGGGTTCGTCGGCATGAACATCTCGGTCAAGGCCAACGTCCGCACGGCCGAGGCGGCGCGCGTCAGCCTGCAGGGCGGGCTCACCACCGCCTTCCGCGCGGGCGCGATCACCGGCATGCTGGTGGCGGGGCTGGGGCTGCTCGCGATCAGCACCTTCTTCTGGTATCTGGTCGGCCCCGCCGGCCACGCGCCGACCGATCGCGCGGTGGTCAACGCGCTGGTCGCTCTGTCCTTCGGCGCCTCGCTCATCTCGATCTTCGCGCGATTGGGCGGCGGCATCTTCACCAAGGCGGCCGATGTCGGCGCCGATCTGGTCGGCAAGGTCGAGGCCGGCATTCCCGAGGACGACCCCCGCAACCCCGCCGTGATCGCGGACAATGTCGGCGACAATGTCGGCGATTGCGCGGGCATGGCCGCAGACCTGTTCGAAACCTATGTCGTGACGCTCGGCGTGACGATGGTCTCGATCGCTTTGTTCGTCGGTGGCACGGCGGAAGAATTGCTGCGCCTGATGAGCCTGCCGCTGATCGTCGGCGGCGTGTGCATCGTCACCTCGATCATCGGCACCTTCTTCGTTCGGCTCGGGCGCAACGGCTCGATCATGGGGGCGCTCTACAAGGGCTTCTGGGTGTCGGCGATCCTCGGCGCGATCGCCATCTATTTCGCGACGCAATGGGCGCTGGGCGATCTCCATGCCGTGATCGGCGGCGCGCGCGAGGCGGCGGGCCCGGATGTCGCGGGCGCGGTCGCGGCGGGCGCGGGGGCCTTCACCGGCATGGACCTGTTCTGGTCGATGCTGATCGGCCTGGGCGTGACCGGCGCGCTCGTCTGGATCACCGAATATTATACGGGCACGCACTACCGCCCGGTGAAGTCGATCGCGCAGGCGAGCGTCACCGGCCACGGCACGAACGTCATCCAGGGGCTGGCGATCAGCCTCGAATCGACCGCTCTGCCGACGCTGGTGATCGTCGTCGCGGTGGTCGCGGCCTATCAGCTCGCGGGCGTGATCGGCATCGCCTTCGCCGCGACCGCGATGCTGGCGCTCGCCGGGATGGTGGTCGCGCTCGACGCCTACGGCCCGGTCACCGACAATGCCGGCGGCATCGCCGAAATGGCGGGGCTGGACGACAGCGTGCGCGAGAAGACCGACGCGCTCGACGCGGTCGGCAACACCACCAAGGCGGTGACGAAGGGCTATGCGATCGGCTCGGCCGCGCTGGCGGCGCTCGTCCTGTTCGGGGCCTATACCGCCGATCTCAAGGAGTTCTTCCCCGGCCTCGCGGTCGATTTCTCGCTCTCCAACCCTTACGTCATCGTCGGGCTGCTGCTCGGTGCGCTGCTGCCGTTCGTGTTCGGCGCGTTCGGGATGACGGCGGTCGGCCGCGCGGCGGGCGCGGTGGTCGTCGATGTGCGCGACCAGTTCCATTCCAATCCCGGCATCATGGAAGGCACCAGCCGCCCCAATTACGCTCGCACGGTCGACCTCGTGACGCGCGCGGCGATCAAGGAGATGATCATCCCCTCGCTGTTGCCCGTACTCGCGCCGGTCGCGGTCTATTTCGCGGTGGGCGCGGTGGCGGGGCAGGCGAACGGCTTCGCCGCGCTCGGCGCCTTGCTGCTGGGGGTGATCGTCTCCGGCCTGTTCGTCGCCATCTCGATGACGAGCGGCGGCGGCGCGTGGGACAATGCCAAGAAGTATATCGAGGACGGCAACCACGGTGGCAAGGGCAGCGAGGCCCACAAGGCCGCGGTCACCGGCGACACCGTCGGCGATCCGCTCAAGGACACCGCCGGCCCCGCCGTGAATCCGCTGATCAAGGTCATGAACATGGTCAGCCTGCTCACCCTCGGGCTCGTGCTGGAGTTCAACGTCATCGCGCCCACCGGCGGAGCC
>NZ_JBMDXG010000046.1:0-1597 GCF_048594985.1 Sphingomonas sp.
ATCCGCATCCTAGCCCTGTGAGGACTACGCCATGCAGCTCAAGATCGTCATCCTCAAGGCAGCACTGACCGCGGCGCTGCTGGCCACGGTCTCTCCCCTTGCAGCTCAGGGGATCTCCGCCTTGCAGACGATGCCCAGCGATGCCCGCGCCGTCACGGTGCGCGGAATAGGCGATGGACAGGCGGATGATAGCGCCGCGATACAGCAGGCGATCGACGCGACGGCCGACCAGGGTGGTGGCGGCATCGTGTTCCTGCCTGCGGGCGAGTACCGGATCACCCGTACCATCTTCCTGTGGCCCGGCGTCCGCCTGCTCGGGACCGGCGCCACCCGGCCGCGGATCGTGCTGGGCGATGCCACGCCCGGGTTCCAGCAGGGTCTCGCCAACATGATCGTCTTCGCCGGCGCGCGCCGCAGCGGCGAGGGCGGCAGGAGCGAGGGTGGTCGGCCGGGTACCCGTCAGGCGCCACCGTTCCCGGTCCACGGCAGTGTGCCGTTCGACCCCGCGATCGCCGATGCCCATCCAGGATCCTTCTATTCCGGCATCAGCAACATCGACATTCGAGTAGGCGAGGGCAATCCGGCAACGGCGGCGATCCGTTTCCACGCGGCGCAACACGCCTTCGTCACGCATATGGACTTCGATCTCGGCTCCGCCTTTGCTGGGCTGTACCAGGTCGGCAATATCGGACAGGCCCTCCACTTTCGCGGCGGCCGCTACGGCATCGTGACGGAGAAGCCGTCCCCCGCCTGGCCCTTCGCGCTGATCGATGCCACGTTCGAAGGGCAGCGCGACGCCGCGATCCGGGAGCACGAGGCGGGGCTGACGATGGTCAACGTGGCCATTCGTGACACACCCGTGGGTGTCGAGATCGACGAAGGCTACGGCGACTGGCTGTTCGGCAAGGATCTGCGGTTCGAGAACGTGTCGCGCGCGGCCGTTATCATCTCGAATGAGAACACCGCCTACACTCAGGTTTCGTTCGAGAACGCGTTGGCCGCAAACACGCCGACATTTGCCCACTTCCGCGACAGCGGCAAAACGGTCGCCGGCAGCGGCGACGCCTACAGCGTTGCCCGGTTCAACTACGGCCTGGCCGTGCCGGGGTTCGACCGGATGGGCAGCTTCGCCACGGTGATGGAGGCTTCGCCAATTGCGGCCCTGCCCCCCCGCGGGTCGGCGGCGATCCGGGCGTTGCCCGCCACCGGCGAGTGGTACAATGTCCGCGATGGCGGGGCCAAGGGCGATGATCGCACCGACGACACAGCCGCGATCCAGCGCGCGATCGACACGCATCGCGTCGTCTACTTTCCCGCCGGCCGCTACATCGTCACCGATACGCTGCGCCTGCGCCCCGATAGCGTGCTGGTGGCGCTGCATCCCAGCCTGACGCAGATCATCCTGCCGGACGGCACGGCCGCGTTCCAGGGCGTGGGTGCACCCAAGGCGCTGATCCAGACCGCGGCAGGCGGTGATGCGATCGTATCGGGGCTAGGGCTGTTCACCGGCGGTATCAACCCGCGGGCGACGGCGCTGCTCTGGATGGCCGGGGCGGAATCCCTGGTCGATGACGTCAAGTTCCAGGGCGGGCATGGC
>NZ_JBMDXG010000047.1:0-7010 GCF_048594985.1 Sphingomonas sp.
GTCGATGTCGTGCGCACGGGGCTCGGCCCGACGCCGATGCTCTATTATGCCGAGGCGACGCTGGAGGTCGATGGCGGCATCCAGATCACCGGCAGCCACAATCCGGCCGAATATAACGGCTTCAAGATGGTGCTGCAGCACAAGCCGTTCTTCGGGCAGGACATCCAGAAGATCGGCGCAATGGCGGCCGAGGGCGACTGGGACGAAGGGCAGGGCGAAGTCACCGACGCCGATGTCGAGGACCTGTATGTCGACCGGCTGCTGGCGGGTTATTCCGGCGGTGAGTTCCGGATCGGCTGGGACAATGGCAACGGCGCGGGCGGCCGCATCCTGGAGAAGCTGGTCGCCAAGCTGCCGGGCGAACACCACCTGCTCTATACCGAGATCGACGGCACCTTCCCGAACCATCACCCCGATCCGACCGAGGAGAAGAACCTCCAGGACCTGAAGGCGCTGGTGCTGGAAAAGGGTCTCGATTTCGGCATCGCGTTCGACGGCGACGCCGACCGGATCGGCGCGATCGACGGACAGGGCCGCGTGATCTGGGGTGATCAACTCCTGTCGATCCTGGCGGAGCCCGTGCTGCGCGAACTGCCGGGCGCGACCATCATCGCCGACGTGAAGGCCAGCCAGGCGCTGTACGACCGGATCGCCGAACTGGGCGGCACGCCGCTGATGTGGAAAACCGGCCACAGCCTGATCAAGGTCAAGATGGCGGAGACCGACAGCCCGCTCGCGGGTGAAATGTCGGGCCACGTCTTTTTCCGCCACAACTGGTACGGGTTCGACGACGCCATCTATTCGGCGGTCCGCCTGATCCAGGCGGTGCGCGTGCTGGGCGGGTCGCTGACCGCGCTGAAGGACCAAATGCCCGATCTGGTCAACACGCCTGAGATGCGCTTCCAGGTCGACGAGAGCCGCAAGTTCGCGGCGGTCGACGAGATCCTCGACCGGCTGGAAAAGGATGGCGCCGAGGTCAATCGCACCGACGGCGCGCGCGTCAACACGCCCGACGGCTGGTGGCTGCTGCGCGCGTCGAACACGCAGGACGTGCTGGTCGCGCGCGCCGAGGCGAAGGACGAGGCGGGGCTCGAACGGCTGATGGCGCAGATCGACGAGCAGCTGGGCCTGTCCGGGATCGAGCGCGGTCCGCAAGCGGGGCATTGAGCCTCGTGCGGGTGGGGGCGCCGCCTCCGCCCGCTTCATACCCGATGATCACGCCGTTTCGGACGGGTGATCGAGCGTACGGAGCTATCCGTACATTGGCCGGAAAGCCGGATGCGGGCACAGTCGTTCCGCATTCGTGCAATCCGCGCGGTGTCAGTAACGAGTACCACATGCCAGAAACGAAGTTGGAGGAATGCCTCGACCTGTTGCGTCGGGCGGACGCAATTCTCCTGGCCGAGCACGAAGACGTGCTGGCCTGTCACCTTTCGCTCGTGATCGAACTTCTGGCGGAAAAGCTGGCGACGCGACCGGTCGCCAGCGGCTGAACCGGGGGGCTTCGGCCGTCAGGCCCGGCCGAATACCCGCTCGAAGATCGTGTCGACGTGCTTGTAGTGATAGCCGAGGTCGAACTTGTCCTCCAGCTCGGCGTCGCTCAGCGTCACCTCCGGATCGGCCTTGAGCAGGTCGAGCAGCGAGAGCGCACCGTCCGATTCCCACACCTTCATCGCGTTGCGCTGGACCAGGCGATACGAATCCTCGCGGCTGACGCCCGCCTGGGTCAGCGCGAGCAGCACGCGCTGCGAGTGGACGAGACCGCCCATCCGATCGAGATTCTTCTGCATCCGTTCCGGATAGACCAGCAACTTGTCCATCACCCCGGTCAGGCGCGCGAGCGCGAAGTCGAGCGTGATCGTCGCGTCGGGGCCGATATAGCGCTCGACCGACGAGTGGCTGATGTCGCGCTCATGCCACAGCGCCACATTCTCGAGCGCCGGGGTGACGTAGCCGCGGACCATGCGGGCAAGGCCGGTCAGATTCTCGGTCAGAACGGGATTGCGCTTGTGCGGCATCGCCGACGAGCCCTTCTGTCCAGGCGAGAAATATTCCTCCGCCTCAAGCACCTCGGTGCGCTGGAGGTGCCGCACTTCGACCGCAAGCCGTTCGATCGACGAGGCGATCACGCCCAAAGTCGCGAAGAACATCGCATGACGGTCGCGCGGGATCACCTGGGTCGAAACGGGCTCGACCGAAAGGCCCATCTTCTCCGCGACATACTCCTCGACCTTGGGATCGATATTGGCGAAGGTGCCGACCGCGCCCGAAATGGCGCAGGTCGCGATATCGGCGCGCGCCGCCACCAGCCGCGCCCTGTTGCGCGCGAATTCGGCATGCGCCTCGGCCAGCTTGAGGCCGAAGGTCACGGGCTCGGCATGGATGCCGTGGCTGCGGCCGATCGTCGGCGTCAGCTTATGCTCGCGCGCGCGGCGTTCGAGCACGTCGAGCAGCCGGTCGAGATCGGCGAGCAGGATATCGCTCGCGCGCGCCAGCTGGACCGCGAGCGTGGTGTCCAGCACGTCGGACGAGGTCATGCCCTGGTGCATGAAGCGCGCTTCGTCGCCCACCTGCTCGGCGACCCAGGTGAGGAAGGCGATCACATCATGCTTGGTCACGGCCTCGATCGCGTCGATCGCGGCAACGTCGATCCGCGGATTGGTGGCCCACCAGTCCCACAGCGCCCTGGCCGCGCTCGGCGGCACCACGCCCAGCTCACCCAGCGCCTCGGTCGCGTGCGCCTCGATCTCGAACCAGATGCGGTAACGATTCTCGGGCTCCCAGATGGCAACCATCTCGGGACGCGAATAGCGGGGGATCATAAGCGGGCCTTCTGGGAGAGGGGAGGGGTCGGCGGCCCGGTAGCAGCCGTGCCCGCGCGCTTCAACGCGGGCTTACATCAGTCCCTGCGCACGCAGGCTGGCATGGCCAGTGGCGCCGATGATGACATGGTCATGGACCTGGATGCCGAGCGGCTTGAGCGCAGTCGCGATGTCGCGGGTCAGGGCGATGTCCTGTCGTGAGGGAGCAGGATCGCCGCTCGGATGATTGTGGACGAGGATGATCGCGGCCGAGCCGAGTTCGAGCGCGCGCTTCGCCACTTCGCGGACGTAGATCGGCGCCTGATCGATCGAGCCTTCGGACACCTGTTCGTCGCGGATCAGCATGTTCCGCGTGTTGAGGTGAAGCACGCGCGCGCTTTCCGTCATCCGATGCGCCATGGCGGCGTGGAGGTAATCGAGCAGCGCCTGCCAGCTCGAGAGGACAGGGCGCTTGGCGATTTCGCCCTTAAGCAAGCGAAGAGCCGAAGCCTGCGCGATCTTGAGCGCCGCAATTTGGGTTTCAAGCAGCCCGGCGCGCTCCAGCGATTCGGCGTCGGCGCAAAAGACACCGCCAAGACTGCCGAATTCGGCCAGCAATTCGCGTGCAAGTGGTTTTGTGTCGCGGCGGGGTGTGACGAGCGCCAGTAGATATTCGATCAGTTAGTGGTCGAGCAGCGCGTCGCTGCCCCCCTCGATCAGCCGCCGACGAAGGCGTGCCCGGTGTCCGCTGGCGTCGGTGGCGGGATCGATGACCGGCATGGTCCAGACGTTAGCGATCATGATTGGCGGTGTCATGGGGCGTTGACGATGCTGGCGCGTTGCAGGCTCATGGACCGGATAGCGACGCCTCTGCTCGACATGGCTTATGAAACGGGCGGACCCGTCGACGGCATACCGGTGCTCCTGCTCCACGGATGGCCCGACGACGCGCATGGGTGGAAGAAGGTGGCGCCCCGGCTACATGCTGCGGGCTTCCGCACCTTCGCGCCATGGTGGCGCGGCCATGGCGAGACGCGTTTCCATTCGCCCGATACGATGCGCGATGGCCGGGCGGTGGCGCTGGCGTGCGACGCGCTCGACTTCGCCGATGCGCTGGGGCTCGACCGCTTTGCCGTGGCGGGTCACGACTGGGGTGGGCGGGCCGCCTATGCGCTCGCGGCCATCGCGCCGGAGCGATTGAGCGCGATCGCATCGCTGGCGATCGGCTACACGCCGCGCGGGGCATTTCCGGTCCCGGACTTCGAACAGTCGCGGCGGTGGTGGTATCAATGGTTCATGACGTTCGACGGGGGCGCGGAGGCGTTGCGCGACGACCCGATTGGCTTCGATCGGCTGCAATGGGATACGTGGAGCCCGCCCGGCTGGTATGATGAAGCCGATTTCGTCGAGGCGAGCGACAGCTTCCGCAATCCGGACTGGGTCGCGGTCACGCTCCATGCCTATCGCAGCCGCTGGGGCAGGGAGGCGACCGACCCGCGCTACGCCAGTCGCCAAGCCACGATCGAAGCCACCGAGACGCTGCGCGTTCCCACGCTGATGATCCAGGGCGTATCCGATCACTGCGATCCGCCTGAGCATAGCGAGGGGCAGGAGCGCTACTTCACGGGAGGTTACAGGCGCGTACTCCTTCCCGATGTCGGCCACTTTCCCGCGCGCGAGGCGCCGGCGCGCGTCGCCGAAGAGGTGATCGCGCATTTCACCGCCAACGGCTGAAGACGCGGCGCGGCACACACCGCTTGGTTGACTCGCTTCCCCCCCCTGCTAAAGGGGCGGCGCCCGACGGGAATGCCCGCTGGCACGGCCCCCGGCCCGACCCGGTCAAGCGGGTCGAGAGGAGGGATGCGTGCCAGCGATCGACCCGGGGCAGGACCCGATCGGCAATTCGAGTCCCACAGGGGACGTCCGGCTTTCGTCGCTGGACGCGCGGCTCAAGGCCGCGACCGAAGCCGAAAAGGCACGGACAGGGGTGGCGCCGCGCAAGCCCGACAAGGGGTATCGGCAAGGCAGCCGCGTCCTGACCGAGCTGATCGCGGGGCCTGCCGGCGGCGCGCTGCTCGGCTGGGTTATGGACCTGCTGTTCGGCACGGCGCCCTGGCTCCTGTTGGTGATGCTGGTCCTGGGGACCATCGTCGCCTTCCGGAACATCTACAGGATTTCACAGCAGCGTCCGGAATGATCCGGGCGCTTGTTGGCATAGACAGGGGTTGAAGCGTGGCGACTGAGGGCGGTTCCGGTATCGATCCGATGCACCAGTTCCTGGTGGAGCCGGTCGCGGGCGGCCGTCTGACGCTGGCCGGTTACGACGTCAGCTTCACCAACAGCGCGCTGTTCATGGTGCTGACGCTGGGCGTGCTGTGGCTGTTCATGCTGGGCGGCATGCGCCGCCAGCTCGTTCCGGGCCGCTGGCAGGCGGCGGTCGAGGGGATGACCGGCTTCGTCGCCAACATGATCGATGCGAATGTGGGGCCGAAGGGCAAGGCGTTCACCCCCTACGTCTTCTCGCTGTTCATGTTCATCCTGTTCGCCAACCTGATCGGCCTGTTCCCGCTGGGGATCGTGCCGGGCTGGCACCCGTTCACGGTGACGAGCCACATCACCGTCACCGCCGTGCTCGCCTTCGTCAGCTTCGGCATCGTGCTGATCGTCGGCTTCGCCAAGCACGGTTTCCACTTCTTCTCGCTGTTCGTGCCGCACGGCACGCCCAAGGTGATGATCCCGCTGATCTTCGTGATCGAGCTGGCGAGCTTCCTGGTGCGTCCGTTCAGCCTCGGCCTCCGTCTGTTCGTGGCGATGACCGCCGGCCACATCCTGCTCGACGTGTTCGCGAGCTTCGTGGTCCAGGGGTTCGGCTCGGGCAGCGCGCTGGGCATCCCGGTGGGCGTGCTCAGCTTCGTGATGATCGTCGGCATCTCCGCGCTCGAACTGCTGGTCTCGGCGATCCAGGCTTACGTTTTCGCGCTGCTGACGTCGCTCTACCTCAACGACGCGATCAACCTCCACTAAGCTCAACCGAATTCAACGAAGGGAAGACATCATGGATCTCGCATCTGCCAAGGTGATCGGCGCCGGCCTCGCGGCGATCGGCGTGGGCCTGGCCGCGCTCGGCGTGGGCAACGTGTTCGGCTCGTTCCTCGAGGGCGCGCTGCGCAACCCGGGCGCCGCCGACGGCCAGCAGGGCCGCCTGTTCATCGGCTTCGCCGCCGCCGAGCTTCTGGGCCTGATCGCGTTCGTCATCGCGATCCTGATCCTGTTCGTCGTCCAGTAAGACGCCGCCTATCGACGGGAGGGTGCGCGACGCATCCTCCCGCATCAATTCACGGCCTGTAGGATAGCCGATGCCCCAGATAGATCAGATCGCCGAAATCTATGCGTCCCAGCTGTTCTGGCTGGTGCTGGTGTTCGGCCTGCTTCTGATCGGCAGCTATGTGATGCTGCCGAAGATCCAGGGGACGGTCGAGCAGCGCAATGCCCGGATCGTCGGCGATCTCGCCGCAGCCGAGACCGCGCGCGCCGCCGCCGATGCGGCGGACGAATCCTACCAGGCCGCGCTCAACCGAAGCCGCGCCGAGGCGCAGGCCGCCGCCGCAGCCGCCAAGCATGACTCGGCGCTTGCCTCCGAATCCCGCTTGAAGGCCGCCGACGCGGACATTTCCGCGCGGATAGAAGCCGCCGAAGCCACGCTGCGGACGCAGCAGGCCGAAGCGGTGGCCGGGATCGAGGACGTCGCCAGCGAGGCGGTGCAGGAAATCGTCGCCAAGGTCGCCGGTCTGACCGTCGACCGGAGCGCCGCCACCACCGCGGTCAAGGCCGCGCTGGCGGCGTAAGGACGAAACGATGACCCACGCCACCCTCAATGCCACCACGCTCGCCTCTCCCGGCGAGATCGAACATGCCGAGGCGACGGCGCTCGGGCTGAACCCGGGCGGTTGGGTCGCGCTGTCTATGATCGTCGTCATCGCGCTGCTCGTCTGGAAGGGCGCGCCGCGCGCCATCGGCCGCGCGCTCGACCGCAAGATCGCCAGCATCCGCGAGCAGCTGGACGAGGCCGCCAAGCTTCGGGCCGAGGCGGAGGCGCTTAAGGCCGAATATGAAGCCAAGTCGGCCGCCGCAAAGGGCGAAGCCGAGGCGATCGTCGCGCATGCCCGGACCGAGGCCGATGCGATCCTCGCAAAGGCCAAGGACGATACC
>NZ_JBMDXG010000048.1:0-4021 GCF_048594985.1 Sphingomonas sp.
TGAAGGTCAGGCCGACGAACTGCGGCAGGATGGTGGAGCGGCGCGACCAGGTCTTGATCGCACCACGGCCGCCGGCCTCCTGTGCCGTCTCCGCCTTCTTGAGCAGGCTCAGTTCGACGAACGGGCCCTTCCAAACAGAACGAGCCATCTATCAGCCCTTCTTCTTTGCGTGACGCGAACGGATGATGAACTTGTCCGTCGCCTTGTTCGAACGGGTGCGGGCACCCTTGGTCGGCTTGCCCCACGGGGTGACCGGGTGACGGCCACCCGAGGTGCGGCCTTCGCCGCCGCCGTGCGGGTGGTCGACCGGGTTCTTGGCAACGCCGCGCGTCAGCGGGCGATAGCCGAGCCAGCGGTTGCGCCCCGCCTTCGCCAGGTTCTGGTTGGCGTTGTCCGGGTTGGACACCGCACCGACCGTGCACATGCAGTCCGAACGGACATAGCGCTGCTCGCCCGAATTCAGGCGGACCATCACCATGCCGCGATCGCGGCCGACGATCTGGACATAGGTACCCGCCGCACGCGCGATCTGACCACCCTTGCCGGGCTTCATCTCGACATTGTGGACGATCGTGCCGACCGGGGCCTGGCCGATCTCCATCGCGTTGCCCGGCTTCACGTCGGTCTTCTTGGCCGCGAGGACCGAGTCGCCGATCGCCAGACGCTGCGGCGCGATGATGTAGGCCACTTCGCCGTCCTCGTACTTGACGAGGGCGATGAACGCCGAACGGTTGGGATCATATTCGATCCGCTCGACCGTGGCCGGCTGGTCCCACTTGCGACGCTTGAAGTCGATGAAGCGGTACTTCTGCTTGTGGCCGCCGCCGATGCCGCGCGCGGTCGCGTGGCCCATGTTGTTGCGGCCGCCGGACTTGCGCAGACCCTCGGTCAGCGCCTTGACGGGCTTGCCCTTGTAGAGCTGCGCCCGATCGATCAGGATCAGGCCACGACGCGCCGGGCTCGTCGGATTGTAATGCTTGAGCGCCATCGCCTTAGATTCCCGTGGTGATATCGATCGACTGGCCTTCGGCCAGCGTCACGATCGCCTTCTTGGAGTCCGAACGCCGATAGGCTTCGCCCTTCCAGCGCTTGGTCTTGCCCTTGCTCACGATCGTGTTCACGCCCGTGACCTTGACCGACCAGATCGCCTCGACGGCGGCCTTGATCTCGGGCTTGGTCGCATCGCCCGCCACCTTGAAGACGACCGCGTTCTGCTCGCTGAGCAGGGTCGACTTCTCGGTGATGTGGGGCGCCAGCACCACGTCGTAATGACGGTTGTCCACCGCCGCCTTCGGCTGCTTAGCCATTGAAACGCGCCTCCAGCTTCTCGACGGCGGCGCGCGTCAGCACCAGCGTGTCGTGGTTCTGGATGTCGTAGACGTTGGCGCCCACGGCCGGCAGCAGGTTGATGCCGCGCAGGTTGCCCGAGGCATGCGCGAAGCTGACGTTCAGTGCATCGCCGTCGATCACCAGCGCCTTGCGGCCGAAGCCCAGGCCCTGGAGCTGCGCGGCGAGCGCCTTGGTCTTGCCTTCCGCCACGTCGAGCGCGTCGAGCACGATCAGGCTGCCGTCCTTGGCCTTCGCCGACAACGCCATCTTCAGGCCGAGCGCGCGGACCTTCTTGTTCAGCGACGGATTGAAGTCGCGAACGCGGGCGCCGTGCGCCTTGCCGCCGCCGATGAAGACGGGGGCGCGGCGATCGCCGTGACGGGCGGTGCCGCCACCCTTCTGGCGACCGAGCTTCTTGCCCGAACGGGCCACGTCGGCGCGCTCACGCGTGCCGCGCGCCGTGCCGCGACGCTTCTCCAGCTGCCAGGTGACGACCCGGTGCAGGATATCCGCGCGCGGCTCGATGCCGAACACGTCGTCGTTGAGTTCGATGTCGCCGGCGGCCGACGCGTCGAGGTTCTTGACCTGAATCTTCATGATCAGCCCTCCTGGCCTTCGGTCGCTTCCGGCGCGGCGACGGTCTCGGCCGGCGTCTCGGCAGCGTTGTTGCTGTTGGCGGCGGCCTTCAGGCCGGCCGGGCGGGGCGCATCGGCATGCGCCGGCAGCTTCACCGCATCCTTGACCAGCAGCCAGGCACCCTTCGAGCCCGGCACCGAGCCGCGCACGAACAGCAGCCCGCGCTCGGCGTCCGTGCGGACGATCTCGAGGTTCTGCTGCGTGCGCTGACGGTCGCCCATGTGGCCGGCCATCTTCTTGTTCTTGAAGACCTTGCCCGGATCCTGACGGTTGCCGGTCGAGCCGTGCGAACGGTGCGAGACCGACACGCCGTGCGTCGCGCGCAGACCGCCGAAGCCCCAGCGCTTCAGCGCGCCGGCAAAGCCCTTGCCCTGCGTCCGGCCCGAAATGTCGACATACTGGCCGGCGACGAAATGATCGGCCGACAGCTCCGCGCCGACGTCGAGGAGATTGTCCTCGGTCACGCGGAATTCGTGGACATAGGCCTTCGGCTCGACCTCGGCCTTGCCGAAGTGGCCGCGCTGCGGCTTGGCGACGTTCTTGACCTTCGCCGACCCCGCGCCGAGCTGAACCGCGACATAGCCGTCACGATCCGCTTCCTTGCGCGCCACGACCTGGAGACCGTCGAGCTGCAGGACGGTGACGGGCACGTGGCGCCCATCATCCTGGAACAGCCGGGTCATGCCCACCTTCTTTGCGATCACGCCAGTGCGCATGATCAATTCCTTCCCAAACAGAGGCCCATCGCCAGAGCGCCGGGCTTGCCAACGAAAAAGGCTTCGGTCGCCCGAAGCCTGGCCCAGTGAAACCGCATGCCCCGCCAGGGCCAGTGTTCAACAACCATGGTGACGGATCACCAATTTGTTGAAAGCGGGGACGCAGACAACGGCGCCTCCAAGGGGAGAAAGCCGTTCGGTATCCTTGCTTTCCGCTTCGACCGTCGATCCGCAGGACCATGACGGGAAGCTAAAAGCGCCGGCGCAGGTGAATCACCTCGCCAGCGATCCGACGTCCTTACGCCAGCTTGATCTCAACATCAACACCCGCCGCGAGATCGAGCTTCATCAGCGCATCGACGGTCTGCGGGGTCGGCTGGACGATGTCCAGAAGGCGCTTGTAAGTGCGCACCTCGAACTGCTCGCGGCTCTTCTTGTCGATGTGCGGGCCGCGGTTGACCGTGAACTTCTCGATGCGCGTCGGCAGGGGAATGGGGCCACGGGTCAGCGCGCCGGTGCGTCGCGCCGTGTCGGCGATCTCGCCGGTGGCCTGATCGAGCACGCGATGGTCGAACGCCTTGAGGCGAATGCGGATGTTGCTGTCCATTGTCCCTACCGATGTCAAAGAGCCTGGGCCGGCCGCGGCGGCGCCGCGAGGGCCTCTCATAAAAAGCAAACCGGCCGACTCTCCGAAGAGAGCCGGCCGGCTCGTTAAGGCTGGGGCCTATATTACGCGGAGATCGCGCTGACAACCCCGGCGCCGACGGTGCGGCCGCCTTCACGGATGGAGAAGCGCAGGCCCTCTTCCATCGCGATCGGCGCGATCAGCTTGACGCCGAGCTGCACGTTGTCGCCGGGCATCACCATCTCGGTGCCCTCCGGCAGCTTCACTTCGCCCGTCACGTCGGTCGTGCGGAAGTAGAACTGCGGACGGTAGTTCGCGAAGAACGGCGTGTGACGGCCACCTTCTTCCTTCGAGAGGACATAGACCTCCGAGGAGAATTCGGTGTGCGGCTTGATCGAGCCCGGCTTGCAGAGAACCTGGCCACGCTCGACCTCTTCACGGCCGACGCCACGGATCAGTGCGCCGGTGCGACGCGCGGTGTCGGCGATGTCGCCGGCCGCCTGGTCAAGCACGCGATGGTCGAACGCCTTGAGGCGAATGCGGATGCTGTTGTCCATGTACCCTACCGATATGAAAGAGCGGACCCCGTTGCCGGGGTTCTTGCTGGTTCGAATTCAAACTGGAGGCGCGCCAATACAGAGGAGTGGCGTCGGGATCAAGGGGGCGACGGACAAAATTGCGTCGTGGCGCGACGGCATCACAGACATGGCCCGAT
>NZ_JBMDXG010000049.1:0-2382 GCF_048594985.1 Sphingomonas sp.
TGCTGGGATGACGTTTGACGCCAGGAAAGCTCATTGGAAATCAACCCCGCGGCTTCCCCGCAGCGTCCGCCATGCGCATGCCCTGCTGCTGGCACGCCGCGGTCAGTTCCGGGAACGACAGGTCGCTGTTGCGCCGGAGCGCGTCGGGCATGGCCGCCTGGCATTCGAGGACGCTGCGATAGCGGATCGGCTCGACGCGTGCCTGCTCGCATGCGCTGCCGGCGTCGCCGCAGCCCATGATTGCCATTACGAAATAGAGCGGTTCCATCGTCCTTGCCTCCGTACGCTTTAACGCAAGGCAAAGATTTTCGTTGCTTTTCGGGCAAAGGTTTGCATGTCCCCGCGCCGCACCCCAGATTGGCGCCCACATGCCCCCCATCGATACCACCAGTTCCACCGTCGAGCGGCCCCTGATCCCGACGGTGCGGCGCTTCCTGCCCTATCTGTGGCCCAAGGATGCGCCGCAGCTGAAGGTGCGGATCGTCGTCGCGATGATTTTCGTCCTCTGCTCGAAGCTGGTGCAGGTCTATGGCGCGCCGTTCGCGTTGCAGGGCGCCGTCGATGGGATGGCGAGCGGCGATCGCAGCGCCGCGACGCTGATCGTGCTGCTCGTCATCGGCTATGCCGCCGCGCGGCTGGGCACGGTGCTGTTCGACAATCTGCGCAACGCGGTGTTCGAGCGGGTGGGGCAGGACGCGACGCGCCGCCTGGCCGCCGCGGTGTTCCGCCACCTCCACCAGCTTTCGCTGCGCTTCCATCTGGAGCGGCGGACGGGCGCGATCACCAAGGTGGTCGAGCGGGGGACCAAGAGCATCGACACGATGCTGTATTTCCTGCTCTTCAACATCGCGCCGACGATTCTCGAACTGGGGCTGGTGCTCCAGATCTTCGGCTCGCGGTTCGGCTGGTGGCTGGTCGCCTCGACGCTGGCGATGGTGGTCATCTACATCGGCTTCACGCGGATCGTCACCGACTGGCGCCAGAAGCTGCGCGAGGCGATGAACGATCTCGACACCGGCGCGGTCGCGCATGCGGTCGATTCGCTGCTCAATTTCGAAACGGTGAAGTATTTCAACGCCGAGCGGCGCGAGGCGGAGCGGTACGAGCGCGCCGTCCACGCCTATGCCAATGCCGCGACCAAGAGCGAGAACAGCCTCGCCTGGCTCAATATCGGCCAGTCGGTCATCACCAACGGGATGCTGGCGCTGGGCATGGGCGTGATCGCTTGGGGCTGGTCGACGGGGCGGTTCAGTCCGGGTGACGTGGTGCTGGTGTCGACGCTGCTCAGCCAGCTGTTCCGCCCACTCGACATGCTTGGCTGGGTCTATCGCACGATCCGTCAGGGCGTGATCGACATGGGCGCGATGTTCGACCTGCTCGATACGGGTGAAGAGGTGCGCGACGTGGCGGGCGCCCCGGCGCTGCGTGTCGAGAATGCCGCGGTGCGGTTCGAGAACGTTGTGTTCGGCTATGAACCCGATCGGGCGATCCTGAAGGGCCTCGATCTCGACGTGCCGGCGGGCGCGACGGTGGCGATCGTCGGTCATTCGGGGGCGGGCAAGTCGACGATCGCGCGGCTGATGTTCCGCTTCTACGATGTGCAGTCGGGCCGCATCCTTATCGACGGACAGGATATCGCCCGGGTGCAGCAGGAAACGTTGCGCGCCGCGATCGGCATCGTGCCGCAGGACACCGTGCTGTTCAACGACACCATCGGCTACAACATCGCCTATGGCCGCGAAGGCGCCGGCGAGGGCGAGATTGCGGGCGCGGCCCGCGGGGCGGCGATCGGCGACTTCATCGAAAGCCTGCCCGACGGCTACAAGACGCGCGTCGGCGAGCGTGGGCTGAAGTTGTCGGGCGGCGAGAAGCAGCGCGTGGCGATCGCGCGTACGCTGCTGAAGGACCCGCCGATCCTGATCCTGGACGAGGCGACCAGCGCGCTGGACAGCCGAACCGAGGCGGAGATCCAGGCGACGCTGGAGACGATTGAGCGGGGGCGGACGACGATCGTCATCGCCCACCGGCTGTCGACCATCGTCCACGCTGACCGCATCGTCGTGCTGGAAGCGGGCAGGGTTGCCGAACAGGGCACGCATGCCCAGTTGCTGCGGGCCGGCGGCATCTATGCCGAGATGTGGGCTCGTCAGGCCCAGGAGCGGCAGGACGCGCTCGCCGCCGAATAACGGGCGCCGAACAAGGGGACGGGCGATGGACGAGCGGCAGACGAGATGGATGGGCAACGCAGCGATCGCGGCGGGGGCGATCGGCGGCGGGCTGGCGATCTGGTCGGCGCTGGCGGCGCGCGCGGCGGAACGCGCGGTGCCGCCCGATGGCGATTTCGTCGAGGTGCCGGGCGCGCGAATCCATTATGTCGATCTG
>NZ_JBMDXG010000005.1:0-2224 GCF_048594985.1 Sphingomonas sp.
GCGCAGGCAGGGGCCCATGGCTGTTCGAACGGGCATTGCTTGTGATGGCAGATATGGGCCCCTGCCTGCGCAGGGGCGACGTTTGTACGAAAGGCTGCTTGATGCGCCACAATGAGACCCCCGAAGGCCGCTCGGTCCGCCTGTTGCGCGTGGGCGAACAGGTGCGCCACGTGCTGGCCGACATCCTGATGCGCGGCGACGTGCATGATGACGTGCTGGCGGCGACGCATGTCTCGGTGACCGAGGTGCGGATGTCGCCCGATCTGAAGCACGCCACCGTTTTCGTTAAGCCGCTGATCGGCGCGGACGAAGCCAAGGCGCTGAAGGCGTTGCGCACGAACACCGCCTATTTTCAGAGCGAGGTCGCGCGGCGCGTGAACCTCAAATACGCTGCCAAGCTGAAATTCCTGGCCGACGAAAGCTTCGACGAAGGTGCGCGGATCGACGCGCTGCTGCGCTCGCCCACTGTCGCACGCGATCTGGATCAGGATGACTGACCTCGGCGCGCCGCTCGCCGAGGGCGACGTGCGGCTCGACCCCCTCGTTGAGGCGCATCGCGACGCCCTGCGTAATGCGTGCGGCGAGGATCGGGACATCTGGTCGCTCTATCCGGTGTCGTGGGGCAAAGCCCACTTCGACGCCGCGTTCGATGCTCTGCTGGCGCGCCCGGCGAGCCATCCCTTCGCGATCATCCAAGATGGTATGCTGACCGGCATGACCGCGTTCCTCGGCCATCAGCCCGAACGTCAGACGGTCGAGATCGGCAACAGCTATGTCGTGCCGGCGGCGCGGGGCAGCGGGCTCAACGACCGGGTCAAGCGCCTGCTGCTCGACCGCGCCTTCGCCTTCGGCATCCGCCGGGTGGAGTTCCGCGTCGACATGCGCAACGCGCGCTCACTGGCTGCGCTCGCCAAGCTTGGTGCGCAGCGTGAGGGCGTGCTGCGCGCCGAGCGCGTCACCTGGACCGGCCATGTCCGCGATGCGGCGCTGTTTTCTATCCTGGCCGGGGAATGGGGGCGATGATCCCGCTGATCGCGCCCCTGCTCGCCGCCTGCGCGCCGGTCCTGCCGCCGGCAGGCGCGGTTCCTCCCGCCGTCGCCTTCGGCCGGCCTTATGACGATCGCAATCCGTTTGCGCGCGTGATCCGTGGCGAGCGCGCGACGCCGGTCATTTACGAGGATCGCCGCCTGCTCGCCTTCATGGACTATGCGCCCGCCTCGCCCGGGCATGTGCTGGTGATCCTGAAACGCAGCAAGGCGCGCAACCTGCTCGAGGTGCGCGACGGCGATCTCAAGGTCGTGATGCGTCTTGCCCGCCGGATCGGGCGGGCCGAGGTCAGCGGGCTCGGCGCGGACGGCTTCACGATCGAGCAGAATAACGCGCTGGGCTCCTCGGTTCCGCACCTGCACGTGCACGTGATCCCGCGCTATCTGGGATTTGCGCGCTGTCCGCAGAGCGGGCTGCGCCAGCCGGCGGACGTGCTCGAACCGATCGCCGCGCGGCTGCGCGGCGCGCTCGATCAAGACAAAGGCGGGATCGCCCCCGCCAAGCCCGTCGACGACCTGCCGCCCCCGCCGCCCGCCCGCTGATGCACGGCTGGCTGATCCTCGACAAGCCGCTCGGGCTCGGCTCGACGCAGGGCGTGAGCGCGGTCAAGCGCGCGCTGCGCACTGCCGGGCATGGCAAGGTCAAGGTCGGCCATGGCGGCACGCTCGATCCGCTGGCGACCGGCGTGCTGCCGATCGCGCTGGGGGAGGCGACCAAGGTCACCGGCCGCATGCTCGATGCCGACAAGGCCTATGATTTCACCATCCGCTTCGGCGTCGAGACCGCGACCCTAGACGCGGAGGGCGAGACGGTCGCCGAAAGCCCGGTCCGCCCGACGCTTGCGCAGGTCGAGGCCGTCCTGCCGCTCTTCACCGGACCGATCGAACAGGTTCCGCCCGCATTTTCCGCGCTCAAGGTCGACGGCAGGCGCGCTTACGATCTGGCCCGGGCGGGCGAGACGGTGGAGCTGGCGACGCGCGCCGTCACCATCCATGCGCTCCAACTCCTCCCCGGCACGGGGAGGGGGACCGCCGGCGAAGCCGGTGGTGGAGGGGGAGACCGGCTGGAAGCTGCTCCAGCCGCCCACCCCCCCCCCCCCCCGGCGGGGGGTGGCCCCCCCCCCGGCGGGGGGGGGGGGGGGGGCGGCAACCCATGCGCCCGGGGGGGGGGGGGGGCC
>NZ_JBMDXG010000050.1:0-8833 GCF_048594985.1 Sphingomonas sp.
CACCCAGGCGGGATCATTGGCATAGAGCCGGAAGGGCAGGGCGACGAACGCCTTGCGATCCGCCTTGCTGGTGACCGGCCGAATGGTAATGCCGCTTGCCATATGATCCTCTCCGCTTGCGGCCACGGCCTCTGCGCGCGCGGCGGGCACAGGTAAAGCGAAGATGCGACCAGCCGCCGGTCCGACCGGCGGCCGGCTTCAGCCTTGGCGGATGCGCTTGGACGGATGCCCCGTGGCCACTCCGCCCGACAGCTTGGCCACCCACGGATACTTCTCGGCCACCTCGGGCGTGTAGCCTAGGTTGAACACCGTCGCGCTCTTCTTGCGCTGGCTCACCTTCTCGTAACTGGTGCCGAACAGCCGGTCCCAGAAGAAGTTGGTGATCCCGAAATTGCCCGTCTCGTCGTGGAAGTGATGCGCCATGTGGCGCTGCTTCATCTTCACCAGCATCGGATGTTTGGGGGTATAGGCCAGATGCTGGATGCAATGGCAGAATTCGTAGAAGCAGGTCATCAGCAGCCCCGCCGCGAAGCCCGCCGCCGCGCCGCCGATCCCGCCGAACAGATAGCCGATCGGCGCGGTCGCGAGTGCGATGGTCGGCACCGTGGTGTGCAGCGCGCCGAACAGGATTTCGAGCCGGTTAGGGTCCTGATGGTGATCGTAATGGATCCGCTTCCACGTCGCGGCCAGCAGCGGCATCTTGTACATCCACTGGCTGTGCAGCACCCAGCGATGGAGCGCGTACCAGACCAGCGGATAGAGGATGATCGCGACCGCGACCGAGGCGATCGTCGCCAGCGCGCCCGCCGGATAGGCGAACCACACGGCGGTCGAGGCCGCCGCGAGCAGCAGATAGGCGATCACCGCCGGATACTGGAAATAGGCGACCACCAGCTGCTTCAGGTTCATGCGGTCGAGGAAATGCTCACGCCGCCAGAAGCTGGGCTTGATCGAAGAACTGGCCACAGACGATTCCTTGCACTGTCGGCGCGCATGCGCGGCCTACTCATATGGGAAGTGTCCCTGCCGTCGCAATGCGGCGCTTTTCGGGCGTTCTCGGGTCCGTTTTCGGGAGGCCGGTGCCGCCGGCTTTGCCCCGGCGCGTCGGCCCCTCAGTGCGCGGCGCTGGTATCGACCGCCTTGCGCGGGCGCGGCACCAGCCACACGATCAGCCCCGACGCGATCAGCAGCACGGTGCCGATCTCGAACAGGTGGGTGGTCGCGATCGCCATCGCCTGCTGGTCGATCAACCGTTCGAGCAGGCCGCGCGTGCGTTCGGGGTCCATCCCTTCGATGCGGAGCTGCTGCGCGGCGGTCGAGTTGCTGTGGACGATCCCGCTCAGGTTGGCGCGGCTCGACTGCCCCTGATCGGCCCAAAGCGTCGTGGCGATCGACGTGCCGACCGCGCCCGCCAGCGTGCGGACGAAGCTCGACAGGCCGGCGGCGGACGCGGTCTCGCGTGGTTCGACCGAGGCGAGCGCGAGGATGGTGATCGGCACGAAGAAGAAGGGCAGGCCAAGCCCGTTCAGCATGTGCGGGATCGCAAGGCTCCAATAATCGACGTCGCTCGTCCAGTCGGTGCGCTGGAACAGCGCGAAGGCGAGCCACAACATGCCGCCGCTGACCAGCATGCGCGGATCGAACTTGCCCGACAGGCGCCCGACGATCGGCGAGACGACGACCGCGAACATACCCTGCCACGCGAGCACGAACCCCGCCCACTGCGCGGTGTAGCCGAGATAGCCCTGCAACCATTGGGGCGTGATCACCACGGTCGAGAAGAAGGTGCCGTAACAGACCGCGAGCGCGATCACGCTCGCGCTGAACCCCCGATGGCGGAAGACGCGCACGTCGACGATCGGGTGGCGGTCGGTCAGCTCCCAGATCAGGAAAGCGACGAAGAAGATCGCCGCGATCACCGCTTCGGCCACGATCAGCGGCGATCCGAACCAGTCCTTGTCGCGTCCGGTGTCGAGCATCACCTGCAGCGCGCCGACCCAGATCACCAGCAGGATCAGGCCGACGAAGTCGACCGGCTGCTTCTCGGTCGGCGTCTCCTCGCCGCGCAGCAGCGCGAACACCCCGAACAGGCACAGCGCCGCAACCGGGATGTTGATGAAGAAGATCCAGTGCCATGACCAGTTGTCGCTGATCGTGCCGCCCAGCACGGGGCCGGCGACCGGGGCCACGACCGTGGTCATCGCCCACAGGCCCATTGCCGCGCCGCGCTTGTCGGGGGGGAAGATGCGCAGCAGCAAGGTCTGCGTCAGCGGGATCAGCGGGCCGCCGCAGATGCCCTGGCCGACGCGCGCGGCGACGAGGATGCCGAGGTTGGGCGACAGGCCGCACAGGATCGAGAAGGCCGCGAAGCCGACCATCGACCAGATGAACACGCGCACCGCGCCGAAGCGGAGCGCAAGCCATCCGGTCAGCGGCACGCAGATCGCCTCCGCCACAGAATAGCTCGTCACCACCCACGTGCCCTGCTCGGGCGAGATGGCGAGGCTGCCGGCGATGTGCGGGACCGACACGTTGGCGATCGACGTGTCGAGCACCACCATGAAGTTGCTGAGCGCCAGCACCACCCCGGCGAGCCACATCGTGCCGCCGGACAGCTTCTTCGGTTGATCCTGCGCCATCGGATCAGTCGTTGAGGTCGATCGTGGCTTCCATCGACAGGCCGACGCGCAAGGGGTGCGCGCGCAGTTCCGCCGGATCGAGCATGATGCGCACGGGAACGCGCTGCACCACCTTGATCCAGTTGCCGGTGGCGTTCTGCGCCGGGATCAGCGCGAAGGCCGATCCGGTGCCGCCGGCAAGCCCGGTGACCGTGCCGTGATAGACGACGTCGCCGCCATACAGATCGGACACGACGCGCGCCTTCTGGCCGATCCGCACGCGGCGGAGCTGGCCTTCTTTGTAATTGGCATCGACATACATGCGGTCGATCGGGACCACCGTCATCACCGCCGTGCCGGGGGCCGCGCGCTGGCCGACCTGGATGTTGCGCTGCGCGACGATCCCGTCGAACGGCGCGCGGATCACGGTCCGCTCCAGGTCGAGCTTCGCCTGTTCGTACTGCGCGCGCGCCGCCGCCACATCGGGATTGGTATCCATCGTGCCCTGCGTCAGCGCCTCGTTCGCCTCTAGATTGCGGGCGGCGGCGACGCGGTTGGCCTGCGCCTGCGCGATCGCGGCCTGCGCCACGGCGAGCTGGGCCTTGGCATTGGCGAAGGCAGTGCGCGCGCTCGTCAATTCGTCGCCAGATACCGCGCCCGAGCGGGCGAGCGATTCGCGCCGCTGCAGATCGACCCGTGCCTTGTCATATTCGGCGCGCGATGCCTCGGCCTCGGCGCGCGCGCGGGCGATGTCGGTCTCGCGGGCGGATACCTGCGCGCCCAGTGCCCCGCCGGTCGAGCTGGTCTGCTGGAACTCGCGCTGCGCCTGCGCATAAGCGGCGGCGGCGCGGGCGAGCGCGATGCGCGCGTCGGCCGGATCGATCGTCAGCAGGATGTCGCCCTTGCGCACCGCCTGCGTGTTCGACACCCGCACGCTCTGCACCTGTCCCGCGACCAAAGGCGTGATCTGCGCGGTGTCCGCGCCGACATAGGCGTTGTCGGTCGACACGTGGCGCGACCCGATC
The DNA here is from genome assembly GCF_048594985.1 of Sphingomonas sp. GTDB lineage: Bacteria > Pseudomonadota > Alphaproteobacteria > Sphingomonadales > Sphingomonadaceae > Sphingomonas_I. Next base: position 3,644 of record NZ_JBMDXG010000050.1, read on the forward strand.
AGCAGGTGATAGGCGGTCGCGAGCAGGCCGATCCCGACGACCGCGATCACCAGGATGGTCAGCCAGCGCCGCCGGCGCGCGGCGAGCGTGGCGCGCGAATCGTCGGTCGCGGCGGGCTGGGGCGGGGCGGCGGCGGGCGCGTCGGCCGTCATGTCGGGGTCTGGCTGATCGGCCATCGGTCGTTCCTCAAGGGTCATGCGACGAACCCGCCGCCAAGTGCGCGGACGAGCGCCACGTCGAGCGTGAAGGCGCGCGCGGAAAGATCGGCCTCGCGGCGGCGCGCGGCGATCACGCCCTGCTCCGCCGAAAGCACGTCGAGAAAGGTGGACAGGCCCGCTTTGTAGCGCAAGCGGGCAATCTCCCACGCATGGCGATTGTCCTCCAGCGATGCACGCGCGTCACGCAATTGCTGGTCGAGCGCGGTGCGGCTGGCGACCGCATTGGCCACTTCCTGCAGCGCCCCGATCAATGTCCGGTCATATTCGGCCACCGCCGCGTCGTAATCGGCGCGCGCCGTGCGGAAGTCGCCCGAACGCTGGCCCTGGTCGAAGATCGGCAGCGAGATCGCCGGGCCGACATTGCCGTAGGTCGATCCCGACTTCAGCACGTTGCCGAAGCCGAGCGCCTGCAAACCCACCAGTCCGCGCAGGCTGAGGTCGGGATAGAAAGCCGCGCGTGCCGCCTTGATCCGCTCGGCCGCCGCCTCCAGCCGCGCGCGCGCGGCGGCGATGTCGGGTCGGCGCCCGACCAGGTCGATACCGGCGCTGTCGGGCAGCGTCACCGGCGCGAGCGCGGCGAGCGAGGGGCGGATGATCGACAGGCCGCGATCGGGCCCCGCGCCGATCAGCGCCGCCAGCCGGTGGCGCGTGATCGTGATCTGCTCCTCGACCGCGCCCAGATCTGCGCGTGCGGCGGGCACCTGCGCCTCGGCCTGGCGGCGCTGGCCCTGGTTGTCGAGGCCATTCTGCACGCGTTGCGCCACCAGCCCGGCGGTATCCGACTGGATCCGCACCGCTTCGATCAGCACGTCGCGATCGGCGTAAAGCTGGGCCAGGTCGGCATAGGCATCGGCGATCGAGGAAGCGAGCGTGATGCGTGCCTGCTGCTGCTCGATACGCGCGGCATCGCGGTCCGCCAGCGCCGCGCGGAGCGTGGCACGGTTGCGGCCCCACAGGTCGATGTCCCAGCCACCCTGGATATTGACCGTGCCGGTGTCCTTCCACCCCTGCGGCAGGAATTCGCGCGGAAAGCCGTTATTGTAGCTCTGCTTGACCTTGCCGGCATTGCCCTCGGCCGTCAGTGACGGTTCGAGCCGCCCACCGGCGGCGCGCACCACGCCCTCGGCCCGCGCCAGGCGGGCGGCGGCGGCGGCGATGTCGGGCGCGCCCGCCAAGCCTTCCTCGATCAGCCGGTCGAGCTGCGGATCGTTGTAGCGCTTCCACCACCCGTCGCCGGGCCATGCCCCCGCCTCGCTCGGCAGGCTGCGGCTCGCGGCGAGGCTGGCCGCCGTGCGCGGCGCGGGCTTGCTGCCGAGGTCGGGCGCGCAGGCCGCCAGCGGCAGCAGGGCGCCGATCACCATCAGGCGGGCGGGGCGGAAAGTCATCTTGTCCTGGAAGCCTGTACCGTTGCGTACGCGAAGTAGATGCGCCTGGCGCGACGCCTTGTCAATATCGAACCGTACGGTATAGTACGATCGCCATGCACGGTTCCGAACCCCCCGGTCGTCGTGAGGCGCGTAAGGCCGATCGCCGCCGCGCCATCGTCGACGTCGCCGAACGCTCCTTCCTCGAACGCGGTTTCGCCAAGACGTCGATGTCGGCGATCGCGACCGAACTCGGCGGATCGAAAACGACGTTGTGGAGCTATTTTCCGTCGAAGGACGATCTGTTCGCGGCGGTGCTCGATCAGAAGATCGCCGTCTTCCAGAACGCGCTCGACGGCGCGCTCATTCCGACCGAAGGCACCGCCGCCGCGCTCACGCGGTTCGGACGATTGTTCCTTGCCAAGGTCCTGTCGTCCAGCTCGGCTGGGCTCCAACGTCTGATCATGGCCGAGGCGGAGCGCTTTCCCAACCTGGGCGAGGCCTTCGCCACACGCGGACCCGAGCGTGTCCGCGCACGCCTGTCGCGCTATATGGCGGAAGAGATGGCGGCCGGCCGCCTGCGGCAGGGCGATGCCGAACGGGCGGCGCGTCAGTTCCTCTCGCTCTGCCAGGCGGGCTGCTATCTCGACCGGCTGTGGCGTCACGCCCGGCCCATCCCGTCGGAAGCGAGCATCGACGCCGACGTGACCGACGCAGTCGATACGTTCATGCGGGCATGGGGGCCGGACGCGAAGTGAGCGCGCGCTGGACCGCGATCCTGCTTGCCGGGCAGCGGCCGGGCGTCGATCCGCTCGCCGCCGCCTTCGGGCAGGAATGGAAGGCGCTCGTGCCGATTGCGGGGGAGGCGATGCTGTCGCGGGTCGCGCGGACCCTGCTCGCCTGCCCGTCGATCGGGCGCGTGCTGATCCTCGCGCAGACGCCCGACGCTTTGCTGACCGGCGACTGCGCATGGCTGGCGGACGAGCCGCGCGTCGGCCTCGCATCGTCGGGCGGCGGGATCGCGACCAGCATCGCCGTCGTCGCGGGCGGGCCGGCTGCGCCCTGGCCGGTGCTCGCCACCACCGCCGACCATCCCTTGCTGACGGTCGAGATGGTCGAGGCGATGATCGCGGGATCGGCCGGCGCGGATGTCGCGGTCGGCGTGGTCGGGCGGCGCGTGCTGCTGGGCCGCTATCCCGACAACCGCCGCACCTGGCTCCGCTTCGCCGACGATGGCTGGACGGGGGCCAATCTGTTCGCGCTGCGCACCCCCGACGCGATCCGCGCGCTCGATGCGTGGAGCACGGTCGAGCAGGACCGCAAGAAGGCGATCAAGCTCGTCTGGCATTTCGGCGCCTGGCTCGCGATCCGCGCGGTCACGCGCACGATCACCTTAGCCGGGGCCATGCGCCGCGCCGGCCGTCGGCTGGGCTTCGACGCGCGCCCGGTCGCGCTGCCCTTCGCGGAAGCGGGAATCGATGTCGACAAGCCCGCCGATCACGCGCTCGCCGAATCGATCCTGGACGCGCGAGAGGCGGGCTAGACCGGCATCTTGTCCGCGCGGCCGGCGGCAAGGCGCCGGCCATAATGGTGCCCCAGGAACACCGCCGCCGCGCCGCGATGCGGGCGCCACGCCTCGGCAAGATCGCGCACCTGCTTTTCCGACGGCCGCGCGGCGTGGCCCAGGATCTGCCCCACTTCTTCCTGCACCGCGAGGTCGCCCGCCGGCCACACGTCGCCGCGCCCCTCCGCGAACAGCAGGTAGATTTCGGCCGACCAGCGCCCGATCCCCTTGATCCGCGTCAGCGCCGCGATCGCCTCCTCGTCGTCGGCCGGCAAAGCCCGGAGATCGAGCATCCCGGTATCGACCAGTTCGGCCAGGCTCTTCACGTACGCGATCTTCTGGCGCGACAGCCCCTGCGCGCGCAGCAATTCGTCGGGCGCGGCGGCGAGGATCGCGGGATCTGTCCCCACCGCCGTCTCCAGCCGTCCCCAGATCGCGTTCGCCGACGCCACGCTCACCTGCTGGCCGATGATCGTGCGCAGCAGCGTTTCGTGCCCGCGCGGGCGGATGCGCGGTTCGGGATAGCCGTGCCGGGTCAGCCCGCCCGCAAATCCGGGTTCGATCGCCGCCAATGCATCCAGACCGCGTTTCAACTGTTCGGCGGTGAGACCCATTCTTTCCCCGATTGCCTCGGGCATCCGCCCGCGACATGAGGGCGCCCGCATATCATCATTCGAAAGGTCCCGGATAATGCCCAAGCTGATCGTCGTCACCCGCGAAGGCGAGGAACGCGAGATCGAGGGCGATGTCGGCCTGTCGGTGATGGAGGTGATCCGCGACGCCGGGATCGACGAACTGCTCGCCCTGTGCGGCGGCTGCTGTTCGTGCGCCACCTGCCACGTCCATGTCGACCCGGCTTATGCCGACCGCCTGCCCGCGATGGGCGAGGACGAGGACGAGCTGCTCGCCATTTCCGACGATCGCGATGAAACCTCGCGCCTGTCGTGCCAGCTTCCGTTCGAGCCCGCGCTCGACGGCATCCGCATCCGCATCGCGGCGGAGGATTGAGCAGCGGGCGGCGATGACGGCGCGTGTTGCATGCGCCGTCCGCCCGGCGCAGATTGACCGGGTTCCAACGGGGCCCGATGCCGATGACCTTCAAGCTGAGCCTTGCCTGCCTCTTGCTGGCGACTTCGGCGATGGCGCAGCCCGCGCCCGGTGTGCGCGTTCCGCCCGAAATCGGCGCGGCCTACGGCCGGCTGGGCAAGGCGATGATGGCGCACGACGCGGACGGCGTGAAGGCCGTCTGGGCGGACGACTTCGTCGTCAATTCGCCCAACAATACGGTCCTACGCCGGGACGAGGTCATCGCCGTGATGGAGCAGGACTTCCTCGACTATCGCGACTTCCGCAAGCACATCACCTTCGTCGGCGAGAAGCCCGAGATGACGGTGGTCATGGGCTATGACACGATGGTCCCCATCAAGGGGCCGGGCGCGGGCAAGCAGGTCACGCGGCCTTTCACCGATGTCTGGGCGAAGCGCGCCGGCGGGTGGGTGCTGGTCGCGCGGCAGGCGACGATCGCCGCCGTCAATTAGAGGCCGATCCGGTGAACGATCCGCGCGCCGGTCAGCGCGGTGCCGATCCCCGCGTCGCGACCGCGTAGAGCGCGATCGCGGCGGCGTTGGAGATGTTGAGGCTCTCCACGCGCGGGCTGATCGGCAGCTTGGCCAGCTCGTCGCAATGCGCCTCCGTAGTCTGGCGCATGCCTTCGCCCTCGGCCCCCAGCACCAGCGCCACGCGCGCGGTGCCGATCGCCTCGCCCAGCGTGCGCGGGGCCGATCCGGTCAGGCCGATCCGCCAGAAGCCCGCCTCGCCGATCTCGTCGAGCGCGCGGGCCAGGTTCACGCCGCGCACCCACGGTACGATCTCCAGCGCGCCCGACGCGGCGCGGGCGAGCGACCCCGATTCGGGCGGGGCGTGCCGGTCCTGCGTGACGATGCCGAGCGCGTCGAACGCGGCGGCCGAGCGCAGCACCGCGCCCACATTGTGCGGATCGGTGACCTGGTCGAGCACCAGTAGCGGCCGCTGATTGTCCGCGCCG
>NZ_JBMDXG010000051.1:0-1765 GCF_048594985.1 Sphingomonas sp.
CGCGTTCGACGTGGCGTTGCCGCCGGGCATGGTGCAGAAGCTGTAACCGGGCGCGACCATCACGGTGGCGGTGTCGACGTTGTTGTCCGGCACGATGTCGGTCGTGCCGGCGGGCGCGGTCACGGTCGCGGTGTTGGTCAGCCCGACGGACTGGGCGAACGCGGGGCCACCCAGCCAGGCGGCCGCCACGAGCAGCGTCGCGGACAGCCCGGCGAAGAACGGGCCCGCGCTACGAAGTCGAATCTGGAACACCTGCTTCCCCTTGACGATGCGCGCGTCCGCCCGGAGCCGGCCGGCCACGCTTTTTTGCGCACGCAGGCGCGGCCGGCAGGCGCAGCAATGCGCATCCGCCGACCGTGACCAAGGACGTGCCCCCCGGCTCGGACGTGGCCTCACGCCACCGGAGCGGCGTACAGACGATGTCGAAGCGCGCGCACTCTAACCGCGCAAATGTGTGACGACAAGCACATTTATTCACGAATTCTCACCAGTGGTGAGTTTGTTCGGTGACGGAATACTCAAAGATCAGGGCTCGATCACGCCCGACCCCGCCCATGGCCCCTTCCCCGCTCGTCCGCTGGCTGCGACGCCCCGCTATCACCGATCCCGTCGACCGGCGCAATGCGCCGATGCTGCAGGTGGTCCTGCTGGTCCTGGGGACGCTGCCGCCACTGCTCGGGCTGTCCCGGATCGCGGGCACGGACGTGCCGTGGCGCCCCGGCGAGACGTCGAGCCTGATCGCCAGCGCCCTGATCAGCGCACTGGCGCTATGGAGCGTCGTCCTGATCCGCACGGGACGGTTCCAGATCGCCATCCGGCAGTTGATGGCGGTCGTCGGCGTGGTCACCGTGGTGTCCCACGGCATCACCGGATTGTCCGCGCACATCTTCGAGATGCCGGTCCAGGTGCTGTGGCTGTTCGTCGCCGGCCTCATGATCGGCCGGCGCGCGTTGTGGGCGATGTATGCGGCACTGGTCGCCTCGCTCGCCGCAGGCGCGCTGGCCGAGGTGCGTCTGGGCCTGTCCACCTATCCGCTCGCGTTCGGCGATGCCCTGATCCGCGCGGTCATGTTCCTGCGCGTCGCGCTCGTGGTCGACCGCAGCGTGGCCGCGCTGCGGGAGGCCCTGGCCGAGGCGCGGTCGCAGGCGGAGGCCTCGGCAGCGGCCAACGTGCGCCTGCAGGAGGAGATGGCCGCGCGCGAGCGGGCCCAGGCGCAGGTGATCCATGCGCAGAAACTGGAGGCGGCCGGGCGCATGGCCAGCGGGCTGGCGCACGACTTCGGACATCTGCTCACCCTGGTGAGCGGCTACGCGGACCAGGCGGCGCGCGCCGAGGACCCCGCCGCGCGCGCCCGGGCGCTGGAAGGGGTCCGTGCCGCCGGCCGCCGCGCGGAAGTCCAGGTCCGGAAGCTCCTGCACTTCGCCCGCGAGGACACCGGCGCGGCTCTCGCCTTCGAGGCGATCGAGGCGGTCGCCGCCCACGAACCGAAGCTGCGGCAGACGCTCGGACCCCGAATCCGCCTCGAACTGTCACAGCCGGACCGCGCGGCCCCGGTGCTGATGGATCGGGACCGCTTCGATCTGGTGTTGCTCAACCTGGCGGCGAATGCCGCCGATGCCATGCCCGACGGCGGACGCTTCGAATTGCACGCGGCGTGCGAGGATGCCGGGGCGCGACTGAGGATCGTCGCCCGCGATTCCGGCTCCGGTATCGCCGCCGCCGACCATGACCGGGTGTTCGATGCGTTCTTCACCACCAAGCCCCC
>NZ_JBMDXG010000052.1:0-1524 GCF_048594985.1 Sphingomonas sp.
GCACGCGCGGCGCGATCTCGACACGGTCGCGCGCGTGCCCGATGGGGAGGTCGCGCGGCTGATCGATCCCTATATCGGGGGCATGGCGTCCGCCGACATCCCCCTCCCCGCCTTGATCGAAGCGGACGTGGCCTCGAATGCCGATGTCGCGACGGTCGCGCGCGCGGTCGCCCGCCCGCCCGCCATTCTCGCGACCCCCGCCGCGCGCGAAGCCGGTGCGTTCACCCGCCTGATCGGCGCGCTGCGCGGCACGGCGTCGCTCGTCATGCTCGTCTGCGTCGCGGCGACCGGGCTGGTCGCGATGCTGGCGGCACGCGCCGCGCTCGCCGCCGATCGCGCCAGCCTCGCCATCCTCCACGAACTCGGCGCAACCGACGATCAGCTTGCCGCGCTCGTGCTGCGCCGGATCGGGCGGGACGCGGCGATCGGCGCGGGCGCGGGGCTCCTCCTCGGCGGCGTCGCGCTCGCGATGGTCGCCTCCCGCCTCGCCCCGCTCGGCCTCGGTGGCCTCGGCTGGGGCTGGCTGCTCCTCCCGCTCGTGCCCGCCGGGCTGGTCGGCCTCGCCTTGCTGGCGGGCTATGCGACCCTGCTGCTCTCGCTCGGGCGTGCACCATGATCCGCCGTCTGTTCAGCCTTGCGGTGTTGCTGTGGGCGCTCGGCTTCGTCGCCTTCGCCATCTATCTGCCGCGCCCCGCCGGCGACACGCGCACCGACGGCATCGTCGTGCTGACGGGCGGTCCCGGCCGGCTGACGCGCGGCATCGAATTGCTGCGCCAGGACCGTGCGCAGCGGCTGCTCGTCTCGGGGGTCGACCGGCGTGTCCGCCCGGTCGAACTCGCCACCGTCTATCGCATCCCGCCCTCGGTGCTGGGCCGGATCGACCTCGGCCGCTCGGCGGTCGACACGCGCTCCAACGCGCTCGAAACGCGCCGCTGGATCGCGGTCCACCGCTATCGCTCGATCCGCCTGATCACCACCGACTGGCACATGGCGCGCGCCCGCTTCGAACTGCGCCAGGTGCTGCAGGGCGTCCACGTCGTCCCCGACGCCGTGCCGAGCGAGCCCGACCTGTGGGGGCTGCTCCGCGAATATCACAAATACCTGCTCCGCCGCGGCGCCGCGCTCGCGGGGCATTGAGGGGGCGGCGTGCGGTCAGGCGGAGGGCAGCCGCAGACCGACGAACTCCGCGGCGTTCAGGGCATGCGGATGCCCCCGGTTGGCGAGCGCGACTACGACATATCCCGATCGCGGATAGACCGCGAAATCGGCGCTCACGCCCGGCGCGCTGCCGCGATGACCGTAGGATGTCGCGCCATTGCGCGTCGCGATCCGCAGGCCGAGCGACCACTGCGCGCTTCCGGCGGCGACCTTCGGGCTGGTCAGCAGATGCAGGTGCGCCGGGTCGAGCAGCGCGCCTTGCCGAAGCGCCGTGGCAAAACGGAACAGGTCGTCGACCGTGGAATAGCCGCCGCCGGCGGGCAGACCCGGATAAGAAGGCAGCGGCTTCATCCCGGTCTGCGCCGC
>NZ_JBMDXG010000053.1:0-2724 GCF_048594985.1 Sphingomonas sp.
CGAATTGGCGAGCCGGAACAGATTTTGGTTCGGGATGACGATCAACGTATCGACATGCTGCTGCAGTTCTTCGATGCCGCTGTCGGCCGAGCGGCCGCGGCGGGCGCCTTCGAAGGCGAATGGCTTGGTGACGACGCCGACGGTCAAGATGCCCTTGTCGCGCGCGGCCTTGGCGATGACCGGCGCCGCGCCGGTGCCCGTGCCGCCGCCCATGCCGGCGGCGATGAAGCACATGTGCGCGCCTTCCAGCGTCTTTTCGACCTGGTCCATCGTCTCTTCGGCGGCGGCGCGGCCGATTTCGGGCCGCGACCCCGCGCCCAGCCCTTGCGTGATCTTCGCGCCAAGCTGGATCCGCTGCTCGGCCGGAGAGGCGTTGAGCGCCTGCGCATCGGTGTTGGCGACCACGAAATCGACGCCCTGCACCTGGCTCGCGATCATGTTCGCGACCGCGTTGCCGCCGGCGCCGCCGACGCCGATCACGCTGATGCGAGGCTTGAGCTCATCAACCTCGGGCCGGAGGAATTCGATCGCCATATCACCTACTCCATCCGTCGCCGGAAATTCATGCTTGGCAGATAGCCTGAAGCGATTCGCGGGGGCGAGGGATTTTTTGCGTTAACATCCGCTTTTCTGGGGATGGATTGCGCTCAATAGCTTGTCCGGAACGCCTGAATCAGCCGCTGGACCATGCCGCCGGGCGAAAGCCGCGTAATTTCCTGCATCGAATGGCCGCGCCGCAGGTCCAGCGGCTGGCTCGCCGTGTAGAGCGCCAGACCCGCCAGCGTCGTAAAGCTCATCCCCGCATGCGCATCGGGCAGGCCAAGCAGGCCCTTCGGCCGGCCGATCCGCACCGCGCGGCCGAGCACGCCCTGCGCATATTCGGCGATGCCCTTCAGTTCGGCACCGCCGCCGGTCAAAACCAGCCGGCGCGCGATCGGGCCGGTGAAGCCGAGTTCCTTGAGCTTGTCCTCGATCGCGGCGAACCATTGGTCGAGCCGCTGGCGGATCACGCCGATCAGCTGCGCGCGCGTGATGCGGATCGGCTCCATCCCGTCGCCGCCGGGCGTTTCGATCATGTCGTGATTGTCGCGCGGCGCCGTCTGCGCCGATCCGTGGACGCACTTCATCCGCTCGGCCTGCCCGCGCGCCATGCCGAAGGTGGAAGCGATGTCGTCGGTGATCTCGCGCGCGCCCATCGGCAGCGAGGCGAGCCCGACCAGCAGCCCGCCGGCGAACAGCGAGACGTTGGTGACCCCAGCCCCAAGCTCGACCAGCGCGACGCCCAGCTCGCGCTCTTCCTCGGACAGGCAGGCCGTGGCGGTCGCGATCGGCGCGGCGACGATCGCCTCGACCCCGAGATGCGCGGCGCGGACGCAGTGGTCGAGATTGCGAAGCGGCGACGGATCGGCCGAGACGACGTGGATGTCGACGCCGAGCGTCTCGGCATAGAGGCCGAGCGGCTGGCGGACGCCCTTCAGCCCGTCGAGCGTGTAAAGCGTGGGCTGGGCATGGAGCACGAGCCGGCCCGCGGGATCGATCGAATTGCGCCCGGCATCGAGCAACGCGTCGATGTCGCGCTGCGCCACCTGCTGCCCGCCCAGCCCGACCTCGACCGAGGCGACGTCCGAATGGAGCCCACCCGCCGAGAAGCCGACCACGACCTCGTCGACATTGGTGCGCGCAATCGTCTCCGCCTGCTCGACCGCCTCGCGCACCGCCTGCTCGGTGCGCTCCATGTCGGTGATGTAGCCGTTGGTGACGCCGCGGCTCTCGCGCTGGCCGCTGCCCAGCACCTGCAGCCCGCCCTCGGTCGGCTGCGCGATCAGCGCGGCGACCTTGGACGATCCGATGTCGACCGCGGTGATGAGGCGATCGGTGCGAGGCTGCGCCATCAGAAGCTCCTCAGGTGGTCTGGCCGCCGGAGGGCGGCGCGGGCGGAGGCGTGGGGGCTGCGGTCTCCTGGTCGCTCACCCGGACCACGATCTGGCCGGGCACGCGCATGTCGAAGCGGAGATAGCCCTGCCCGAGCAGGCGTTCCTGCTGGTCCTTGCGCACGAAGGTAGCGAGCGCGGCGCGCGCCGGCGCATCGCCCTCGGGCAGCGACAGCGTCTCGCCCGACTGGAAGCGCAAGTCCCAGCGTCGCTCGCCGATCCAGGTGGCGCCTTCGACCAGAGGCTTGATCGTCGGCTGGGTCGCGACCAGCGCGTTGAGTGCGTCGATCTGGCTTTCCACCCCCGGCCCGATCACCAGCGGCAGCTGGAGCGGCATCGTGCGCGGATCGACCGAGGCGAGGATGTTGCCGCGCGCGTCGATCAGCGACAGCCGCTGGTTGCGCTGGAGGATCGCCGCCGGCGTTCGCTCGACCAGATCGATCGCGAGCGTATCGGGCAGACGGCGGGACACGCGTGCCTCGCCGATCCAGCCGAGCTGGAGCAGTTGCGCGCGGATCTCCTTGAGGTCGACCAGCGGCATGTCCTGACCCTGCGCCTGCATGACGACGCGATAGACCTGGTCGCGATCGACCTGCTTGCGCCCGCTGATCTGGATGTTGCGCACGACGAAGCCCATCCGGCCGAGCGCATGCGCGGTTTCCATGCGCACCATCTGCGGCACGCCCATCGCGACCAGCCCCGCGACGCAGCCGAGCGCGACGAGCAGGCCCAGCGTCCAGTTGCGCGCGCGGCGCAGCAGGTCCGCCGGAATCGGGACGGCCGACAGCAGCCG
>NZ_JBMDXG010000054.1:0-2927 GCF_048594985.1 Sphingomonas sp.
CATCCGCCAGGGCAACCTCGAATCCTCGAACGTCAATATCGTCGAGGAACTGGTCGACATGATCGAGACCCAGCGCGCCTACGAGATCAATTCGAAGATGATCAAGGCGACGGACGAGATGCTCCAATATGCCAACCAGCAGATGTGAGGGCTGACCCGTGTCGCGTAACGCTCTCCTCCTCTCCGCCGTGTTGGTCGTCGCGCTTACGCCTGCACAGGCGGGCCTGTTCGGCCGCAGCAAGGCCGCCGTCCGCGCCGAATATGCGCCGACCCGTCCAGCCCAGCCGGTGGCGCCGGCCGTCGCCGACGGCGCGATCTTCCACGCCACCAACGGCTATGCGCCGCTCACCTCGGGCGCGCGCGCGGCGATGGTGGGGGACGTGCTGACGATCGTGCTCGCGGAACGGACACAGGCGGTGAAGACCAACAGCGCCTCCACCGACCGCACCGGATCGGTCGGGCTTACGCCCCCCAGCGTCGGCCCGCTGTCGCTCTTCTCCCCCGCCGAGGCCTCGGCCAGCGGTGGCGGCAGCTTCGACGGCAAGGGCAATGCCGCGCAGTCGAACGCGCTCAATGGCGAGATTAGCGTGACTATCGCCGAGGTTTATCCAAACGGCACGATGCTGGTGCGGGGCGAGAAGCTGCTGACGCTCAACCGCGGCGACGAGCAGATCCGTATCTCCGGCCTCGTCCGCGCCGCCGACATCGACCTCTACAATCGCGTGCCGTCGACCCGCGTCGCCGATGCCCGCATCACCTATTCCGGCACGGGCGAGATTGCGCGCGCCAGCCGTCAGGGCTGGCTCAACCGCTTCTTCTCGATCCTCTCGCCTTTCTGAGGACGGCTTCATGCGTTTCTTCACCGCCCTTGCCGCCCTGCTGCTGGTCGCCGGCCCGGCAATGGCCGAACGGATCAAGGATCTCGGCCACTTCCAGGGACTGCGCTCCAACCAGCTCACCGGCTACGGCATCGTGGTCGGGCTGGCGGGCACGGGCGACGACAATCTCGAATATACGACGCAGGGCATGCGCAGCGTCGCGTCCCGTTTCGGGCAGCAGCTGCCGGCGGGCGTCAATCCCGCGCTGAAGAACGCGGCCGCCGTCATCATCACCGCCGATCTGCCGCCGTTCGCAAAACCGGGCGAAAAACTCGACATCACCGTCGCCGCGCTCGGCAAGGCGAAGTCGCTACGCGGCGGTACGCTGCTGCTGGCGCCGCTGCAGGGTGCGGACGGGCAGATCTACGCGATGGCGCAGGGCAATCTCGCGGTCGGCGGGCTGGGCGTGGCCGCCGCCGACGGATCGAACGTCACCGTCAACGTGCCCACCGCCGGGCGTATTCCGGGCGGGGCGACGGTCGAACGCGCGGTCGACGCCGGCTTCGCCACCACGCCCGAGCTGCGCTTCAACCTGGCGCAGGCCGACCTGACCACGGTCGGACGCGTCGCCAACGCGATCAACGCCAGCCTCGGCGCGGGCCGCGCGCGTGCGATCGATGCGGTCACGGTGGCGATCGCGGCGCCGCAGGGGGCGGAACTGCGCACGGCGCTGATGGGCCAGATCGAGGATATCGGGGTCTCCCCCGCCGATGCGCCCGCCAAGGTGATCGTCAACGCGCGCACCGGGACTGTCGTGATCAACGGCGCGGTGCGCATCGCCCCCGCGGCCGTCAGCCATGGCAAGCTGACGGTACGCGTGGTCAACGATCTGCGCGCGTCGCAGCCTGAGCCGTTCAGCCGCGGCCAGACCACCGTCGTCCCGCGCAGCGACATCGCGGTCGAGGAAGAGCGTCGGCCCATGTTCCGCTTCGACGGCGGTGCCAGCCTTGCCGACATCGTCAAGGCGGTGAACGCGATCGGCGCGTCACCGGCCGATCTGGTCGCGATGCTGGAGGCGTTGAAGGAAGCCGGCGCGATGAAGGCGGAGCTGGTCGTCCTGTGACCCGGCCGCTCTCCCCCCTCGCGGGCCCCGCCGCGCCCCTCGCGAAGGCGGACCCGGCCGAGCTCAAGCAGCTCAAGCACGTCGCCAAGCAGTTCGAGGCGGTATTCCTGCGCCAGCTCATCGGCACGATGCGCTCGGCGGGGATGGGTGACGGCCTGTTCGACTCCAGCTCGACCGAGCAGTTTCGCGACATGGCCGACGCACGCACCGCTGATTCGATGGCGGACAAGGGCGTGCTCGGCGTCGCCGATCTGCTCGTTCGCCAGTTCGGCGCGCGCTTGTCCGACGCCGCTAAAGGGACCGAGACGAAATGAGCGACCTGCTGGCGATCGGCCGTTCGGGCATCCTCGCCTATCGCGACGCGCTGGCGGGCGTGTCGGAGAATGTCGTCAATGCCAACACGGACGGCTTTGCCCGGCGCCAGGTCAAGCTGACCGAACAGGCAGGCAATGTCGGCGCGATGTATCTCTATCGGGCTTCGACCAACTTCAACGGCGTGCGCGCCGCCGAGGTGTCGCGCGTCTGGGACCAGTATCGCGCCAACAATGCGTGGAACGCGAACTCCGACGCGGCGATGGCGCAAAGCCGTACCCAGTATCTGTCCAGCATCGAGCAGGGCCTGAACGATAGCGCTGCCGGCGTCGGCGTGCGGTTGAGCGCGATCTTCACGTCGGCCACCACATTGTCGGCCAGCCCCGGCGACCCGACGCTTCGCCAGAGCTTTCTCTATGCGGTCGAGGAAGGCGCCGCCGCGCTGACCAAGACCGAAGCCAGCCTGCTCAAGCTGGGCGAGACCGTCACCAGTCAGGCGCGCTCGTTGACCGACGAGATCAACGAAGCGCTGGTCGCGCTCGGCCGCGTCAATGTCGCGCTCAAGGGCGCGCCGGAGGCAAGCTCGGGCCGCGCCGCGCAGGAGGACCAGCGTGACGCACTGATCGGGCGGATCGGCGCGGCCATGGGGGTCGACGTCTCGCTCGACACCGATG
>NZ_JBMDXG010000055.1:0-1511 GCF_048594985.1 Sphingomonas sp.
CGATCTCGATGCCGTTGCCGCGGCAATTCCGGAACTCACAGGCATGCTGAAGGCCGACGCCCTGTTGGCCGATACGCGCGTCATCGTCGAGCCGGGTCGCTACCTTGCCGGCGAAGCCGGGCTGTATGTAAGCGAGATCAACGCGGTAAAGCAGTCGCGCGGGACGCGCTTCGTCGTGATGGAAGGCGGGATGAACCACCATCTCGCCGCCTCGGGCAATCTTGGCCAGGTGATCAAGCGCAATTACCCGGTCGTGGCGCCGGCGCGTATGGCGGCGACCGCAAGTGGTCCGGTCACCCTTGTCGGTCCGCTCTGCACGCCGCTCGACACGCTTGCCCGCGATGCGCTGATGCCCGATCTCGGCGTCGGCGATCTCGTCGCCGTCCTGCAATCAGGCGCCTATGGCGCAACCGCCAGCCCGCTCAATTTCCTGTCCCACCCCCACCCGGCAGAGGTGCTGGTGGAAGACGGGCAAATCAAAACGATTTCTTACGATCGCGCCGGGAAGTCGGCTCCGACAGGAGAAGGGATGCCGTGATGATGAGAAATTATCGCCGTTTCAAACGGATGCTGAGTGCGGATTTCATGGTCTATCTGCGGGCGTCCGGCAAGAAGTCCCTGCCCCGGCAGATTTCCGAGATCTACCGCCTCTACAGAACCTACGACCACCTCCCCTATCAGTATCTGAAGCACGGCCTGTATCTGCGCAAGTTCGAAAACGGGATCGAGCGCTACCTTCCGACCGAACTGCTGCACATCACGCGCGATGCGGCCAATGTGCGCGACTTCGCCCTGAGCGCGGATGGTTTGGTGCTCCACTACAGCGTCGGCGCGTCCCGCGAGGATGTGGCGAGGGCGGAGCAGGGCGAGCACGACAGCGGCATCCACATCGATCGCACTGTCCCGCTCGGGCAGAGCCTGTTCCGCGGGGCCCATCATGAAGGGCGGCTGGCGACGCAGCGCTTGTACGACCACGGCGGGCTGTACTACTTGCCCTTGCTGTCGGACGCGCGCGATCGCTGGAAGATGGTCGAGCTTCCGCTCGCAACGGGGGCGCCACGATTCACCGATGAAGGTCCCGCGCGCGCGTTGACTGCGTCTGACCTCATGCCGGACTTTGCGGGTGCCTGGAAGCTTTCCGAAGATCTCGGAAGCGGACGTATCGCGATGCTGACGAAGGCGGGCGCACATGACGGGCTGGGAGAGCGGCCCTACGCGGAGCTGGCAGTGCTGCCGTCGCGCGGTGCGCAACGGGCGGTGGTCTGTGTGGCGGCGGCGTGCCGGAACAAGCGCATCACCGACATCGTCTGGCGACGCGGGCACGACGAAGTGGTTTTCACGGTGACGGATCGCGAGAGCGGGCACGGACAGTCGATCTTCCGTTGGAACGTGCTGAGCGGGCAGGTGCAACCGGTCGCCGAATCGCATGGGCAACTGGGCGGCGGTGGCCGCTGGCTGACGGCACCCGGGCCGTGCGCCGCGTCGAAGGACGCCCTGGTCTGTGTGGCGGC
>NZ_JBMDXG010000056.1:0-8660 GCF_048594985.1 Sphingomonas sp.
GCGTTGCTGCTCAACTCGTTCGACAGGCGCAGGCGCAGGCGCGAGCCGGCGGCGCTGAGCCGGACAGGCATCCGCACGGTCCCGTCGGCCATCTGCTCGGCGGCCGCGTCCGATCCGGCGGCGATGGTTTCGGACGGCACCGCCTGCCAGCTCCGCACCCAACCCTTCGCATCGTCGGCCCTCGCCGCCGGCCTGGGTTGCGCATTGGCGCAAGACACCACCAGCAGCGCGCCGAGCCCGATCGATAATCCCCGCATCATGCCCGTCCTCTCCCGTCTCTTGTTATCAGGCGGCCTCGGCCCGCGCGGCGATCGCGCCGCGTACCGCCGCGACCGCATCGTCGGCCTTGCTCGCATCGGGGCCGCCGCCCTGCGCCATGTCGGGACGGCCGCCGCCGCCCTGCCCGCCCAGCGCCGCGACCGCCTGCTTGACCAGATCGACCGCCGACAGCCGCGCCGACAGATCGTCGGTCACGCCGACGGCAACGGTCGCGCGCCCCTCGTTGATCGCGACGAGCACCGCCACGCCCGATCCCAGCTTCGCCTTGGCCTCGTCGACCAGGCCGCGCAGGCCCTTGGGCTCGAGGCCGTCGATCACCTGGCCGATGAAGGCCGTGCCCGCGATCTGCTCGGGCCCGACCGCGTCGGCCTTTGCCGCGCCGCCGCCCAGCGCCAGCGCCTTCTTCGCCTCGGCCAGTTCGCGCTCGAGCCGGCGCCGCTCCTCGACCAGGCTGACGATGCGCGCAGGCACCTCCTCGGGCGCGGTCTTGAGCGTCGCCGCCGCCTCGCGCAGCCGTTCCTCGCGCTGCGTCAGCCACAGCCGTGCCGCCTCGCCGGTCAGCGCCTCGATCCGCCGCACGCCGGAGGAGACCGCGCTTTCGCTCACGATCTTGAACAGACCGATGTCGCCGAGCGCGGTGACGTGGGTGCCGCCGCACAATTCGACCGACCAGGCGGCATCGCCGTCCATCTGCTCGACATGGCGGCCCATCGAGAGCACGCGCACCTCGTCGCCATATTTCTCGCCGAACAGCGCCATCGCGCCCGCCGCGATCGCGTCCTCGGGCGTCATCAGCCGCGTCGTCACCGCGTCATTCTCGCGGATGTGGCGGTTCACCTCCGCCTCGACCGCGGCGATATCCTCGGGCGTGAGCGCCTTGGGGTGCGAGAAGTCGAAGCGCAGCCGTTCGGCCGCGACCAGGCTGCCCTTCTGCGTCACGTGCCCGCCAAGCCGGTGGCGCAATGCCGCGTGCAGCAGGTGCGTCGCCGAATGGTTGGCGCGCAGCTGGGTCCGCCGCGTCACGTCCACTGCCAGGTGGATCGTGTCGCCGACGCGGATCGTGCCCGCCGTCACCGTCGCCTTGTGCGCGTGCAAGCGGCCGAGCGGCTTCGACGTGTCGCCAATATCGGCCGCGAAGCCATTGTCGTTGCCGGCTTTTCCGGCATCGCCCATCTGCCCGCCACTCTCACCGTAGAAGGGAGTCTGGTTGGTCAGGATGGCGACCTCGTCGCCCGCGCCCGCCGCTTCCACGCGCGCGCCGTCCTTCACCAGGGCCACGACCTGCGCGTCGCCCTCATGCCCCGAATAGCCGGTGAACTCGGTGCTGCCATGTTCCTCGGCAATGTCGAACCAGACGTCCTCGCTGCCCTTGTCGCCCGATCCCTTCCACGCGGCGCGCGCGGCGGCCTTCTGTTCGGCCATCGCGCTTTCGAAGCCGGCGCGATCGACCGCCAGGCCCTGCGCGCGCAACGCATCCTCGGTCAGGTCGTAGGGGAAGCCGAACGTGTCGTAGAGCTTGAACGCGACCGCGCCGGGCAGCGTGTCGCCCTCGCCCATCCCCGCCGTCGCTTCGTCGAGCAGGCGCAGGCCGTTGGCGAGCGTCTGGCGGAAGCGCGTTTCCTCCAGCCGCAGCGTCTCCTCGATCAGCGGCTGGGCGCGGACCAGTTCGGGGAAGGCCGCGCCCATTTCGGACACGAGGCTGGGCACCAACCGGTGCATCAGGGGCTCCTTCGCGCCGAGCAGATGGGCGTGGCGCATCGCGCGGCGCATGATCCGCCGCAGCACATAGCCGCGCCCCTCGTTCGCCGGCAGCACGCCGTCGGCGACCAGGAAGCCCGCCGAGCGGAGGTGATCGGCGATCACGCGGTGCGATGCCTGGTTCTCACCGGTGGTCGCGGTGCGCGTGAATTCGCCCGAGGCGGCGATCAGCGCCTTGAACGTGTCGGTGTCGTAATTGTCGTGGACGCCCTGCATCACCGCCGCGATGCGCTCCAGTCCCATGCCCGTATCGATCGACGGCTTGGGCAGGTCACCGACGATCTGGTCCGCCTCCTGCAGGAACTGCATGAAGACGAGGTTCCAGATTTCGACGAAGCGGTCGCCATCCTCCTCCGCGCTGCCCGGGGGGCCGCCCCAGATATGCTCGCCATGGTCGTAGAAGATTTCGGAGCAGGGCCCGCACGGCCCGTCCGATCCCATCGCCCAGAAATTGTCCTTGGTCGGGATGCGGATGATCTTGTGGTCCGGCAGGCCGGCGATCTTCTTCCACAGATCGAACGCCTGATCGTCGGTGTGGTAGACGGTGGCGGTCAGCTTGTCCGCCGGCAGCCCCCATTCCTTCGTCAGCAGGGTCCAGGCGTGCGTGATCGCCTGTTCCTTGAAATAATCGCCGAACGAGAAATTGCCGAGCATCTCGAAGAAGGTGTGATGCCGCGCCGTGTAGCCGACATTGTCGAGATCGTTATGCTTGCCGCCCGCGCGCACGCACTTCTGGCTCGACGTCGCGGTGGTGTAAGGCCGCGTCTCGAGGCCGGTGAACACGTTCTTGAACGGCACCATGCCGGCGTTGACGAACATCAGCGTGGGATCGTTGTGCGGCACCAGCGGCGCGGACGGCACGATGCGATGGCCCGCCCCCCCGAAATAATCGAGGAAGGAACGCCGGATGTCGTTGGTCGATGTCATGCGCCCGACTTAGGGAAGCACGCGCCTCCGCTCAAGCGGCACCACCGCCACGCGGGCGCCATCTCGCGCCGGAGCTCACACCGCGCGGGCCTACGCCGCGCGCATCACCCCGGCCCAAGCGAGCCCGCCGGGAAGACGGTCGGGCGACCAATCGATCTGGAGGACACGCCGCCGTCGCGGCCGGGCGGCCGGTTCGGACGCATGGAGGATGGCCGTCGCGTACATCCAGGTCTCGCCGCGCGCCGCGTGGCAGCGCAGGATTTCGCTGCTCGCCACGATCGTCGAAATGGCGTGCTCGGGGATGCGGCCGTGGCGGTGCGAGCCGAGCGCGACCAGCAAGGGCGCATTGTCCGCATCGACGGGATCGAGGTGGATGCGGGTGGTCACCATCCGTTCGATCAAGGCAAATGGCGGCTCTGCATGCGGCACGCCATCCTTCATGGTCCAGTGGGCGAAACCGGCGACGTCCCGTCGCTCGCGTACCGCCACCGTCCGGTCCTGATGCCAGCCGAGCGGCCAATTATGCGACGCCGTCTTGTCGAACAGGATGGCGCGAACGGGGCGGGCGCCCGTTCCGACAAGGTCGTGGACCGCCGCGCGAATCGGCGCATTGTCCCACACGGCCGACGGCAGCGCGTTCAACCGGATGCCCGGAGATTCGGGATAGGCCGCCGCGAACCGATCGATCGCGGCCAAGGCGTCTTCGTCGAACAGTCCGCTTCGGCGCAGCGCTCCGTCCCGCGACCAGGCGCTCCGATCCGCGCTCACCCGAACGGGCGGTCGATCGACGGCGGCGGCACGCTGAACCATTTCGGCCCGCTTTCGGTCATGTGGAAACAATCCTCCAGGCGGATGCCGAAGGCGCCGGGACGGTAGAGGCCGGGCTCGTTCGAAAAGCACATGCCCGGCGCGAGCGGGGTCGTCTCGCCGTGGACCAGATTGACCGGCTCGTGCCCGTCCAGCCCGATACCGTGGCCCGTACGATGCGACGTGCCGGGCAGCTTGTAGCCGGGGCCGTATCCCAGGCTCTCGTAATAGGCGCGGACCGCATCGTCGACCTTGCCCGCCGGGGTGCCGACCTGCGCCGTTGCGAACGCTATCTCCTGCCCTCGATGCATCTGCGTCCACATCGTGCGCTGTGCGGCGGTCGGTTCGCCATGGACGAAGGTGCGCGAGATGTCGGACGAATAACCCTTCACCTTGCAGCCCGTGTCCATCAGCACGACCATTCCCTCGCGCACCTCGTGGCGGACATGCGATCCGTGCGGATAGGCGGAGGCCTCGTCGAGCAGGACGAGCCCGCCGTCGGCCTCGTCCGCGCCATGCGCGAGTTGCGCGGCGGCCATGATCTTGCCGATATCCGCGCCGGTCATGCCCTTCTCGACCTTGGCGTACGTGTCGCGGTAGGCGGCGATGGTGATGTCGTTGGCATGCTGCATCAGCGCGATCTCGGCGGGCGACTTGATCAGCCGGCACGCGCGCACGACGCCCGCGCCCGAACGGATCGTGGCGTGGGGCAGCGCCTTGGCCAGCCCGTCGACCGCGAAATAGCGGACCGTTTCCTCGATCCCGATCGGCCCCGCCGCCGCCTTGCGATCGCGCAGCACCCCGGCCACGAGCGCGAGCGCGTCCTCATCCTCCTGCCAGACGCGCACCTCTGCGGGAATGGCGAGCGTCTCGCGGATCGAGGGCTCCTCGAAATGCGGGGTGACGATCGCGATCGCGCCCGATGCAGGAATGACCGCGCCCGTCAGCCGCTCGCTCCGCCACCATTCGACTCCGGTGAAATAGACCAGCGAGGAGCCCGCCTCGACCAGCAGCGCCGTCAGGCCCGCCGCGCGCATCAGCCGCTGCGCCTTGGCGATCCGCGCCTCATATTCGCCGCGCGTGATCGCAGGGGGCGCCTTGCCTACGCCCCCGGTTCCCTGGGCAAGGAGCGGCGCCATCGCGGATGCCCCCGCGAGCATGACCGCGCCGCCGAGCAACGCACGACGCGTGACGAGATCGCTCCGCCCAGCGGAGAAACGGGCGGAAGAGGATGCGTGGATCATGCCGCTACGCTAACGGCGCGGCGGCATGTTTCCAGCTATTTCGAGCAATACGCCAACTTACCGACGGGGAGCCGGCTCCATCCCGCATCTTCTTCGGAAAAGGCAATCCACAGCCAATGATCACACGGTCACACTGCCGTGTGATCATCGTCTGATGACATCGATCAATCCTCTTCGGCGTCGGGCCCCGTCATCATCGCGTCGCCCAATCCGGCGACATTCGCGCGAATCGCCTTTTCCAGCCGGGCGCAGACTTCGGGATTCTCGCGCAGATAGGTCTTGGCGTTCTCGCGCCCCTGGCCGATGCGGATGCTGTCATAGCTGAACCAGGCACCCGATTTCTCGACCATGCCGCCCTTGACGCCGAGATCGAGGATCTCGCCGATCTTGGACACGCCTTCGCCATACATGATGTCGAACTCGACCTGCTTGAACGGCGGCGCGACCTTGTTCTTCACCACCTTCACGCGCGTGGCGTTGCCGACGATGTCATCGCGATCCTTGATCTGTCCGGTACGGCGGATGTCGAGCCGGACCGAGGCATAGAATTTGAGCGCGTTGCCACCGGTCGTGGTTTCCGGATTGCCGTACATCACGCCGATCTTCATGCGGATCTGGTTGATGAAGATGACGAGCGTGCGGCTGCGGCTGATCGATCCGGTGATCTTGCGCAGCGCCTGGCTCATCAGGCGTGCCTGCAGGCCGACATGGCTGTCGCCCATCTCGCCCTCAATCTCCGCGCGGGGCACCAAAGCCGCGACCGAATCGACCACCAGTACGTCGATCGCGTTGGAGCGGATCAGCGTGTCGGTAATCTCCAGCGCCTGTTCGCCCGTATCGGGCTGGCTGACGATCAGTTCGTCGACATCGACGCCCAATTTCTTGGCATAGACCGGGTCGAGCGCATGTTCGGCATCGACGAACGCCGCCGTGCCGCCATTCTTCTGCGCCTCGGCGATCGCATGCAGCGCCAGCGTGGTCTTGCCCGAGGATTCGGGGCCGTAAATCTCGACGATGCGCCCGCGCGGCAGCCCGCCGATGCCGAGCGCGATGTCGAGTCCGAGGCTGCCGGTCGAGATCGCCTCGATCTCGATCTTCTCGCGGCTGCCGAGCTTCATCGCCGAGCCCTTGCCGAACGCGCGGTCGATCTGCGCCAGCGCCGCGTCGAGCGCCTTCTGCCTCTCCGAAGAACCCATCATGTCGCCGTCGATCACCTTCAGGGAAGCCGCCATGTCGAACCTCAGCCGCTAGAGGAAGCCATATCCGCGTTCAACGCGTGATTGCGTCGTACACGGATTGTTCCAAAAGAACAAGAGGCGAACTTTACGCCGGGTCAGGCGTTGCGCGCATTCTCCAGCGCCGTGCGCAACGTGTCCAGCGTGAACGGCTTGGCGAGGTGCGGCGCATCGGCGTGGATCGCGGGCGGCGGCGCGACATGGCCGCCGGTGGCGAGCAGGAAGGGCAGCCCCTTCTCCCGCAGCGCATCGGCGACCGGCCAGCTCGGCCCGTCGCGCAGATTGACGTCGAGGATCGCGATGTCGAAGCCTCCCTGCTCGACCAGCGGCAGCGCGCCGGCCACCGCATCGGCCGTCCCGCTCAGGCGGTGGCCGAGCATATCGATCAGGTCTTCGATCATCATGGCGATGAGCGGCTCGTCTTCGACGACGAGCACGGACAGGGGTTCGGTCATCGCCGCGCCCTTAGCGTCGGGCGGAATGCGCGGAAAGCGAAATCGCGTCGCCGCTTACACCGCCGGCGCGAGCGCGTCGCGCGCCGCCTCGCTCAATTGCTGGACAGAGAAGGGCTTGGGCAGAAACGACACGCGCTCGATATCGATCGACTTGCGCAACTGCTCCTCGGCATAGCCCGACATGAACAGCACTTTCAGGTCCGGGAGCTGCGCGCGCGCGGTGCGCACGAGGGTCGGCCCGTCCATCATCGGCATGACCACGTCGGAAATGAGCAGGTCGACGGGCACGCCTTCCTCCAGCACCTCCAGCGCTTCCTCGCCATTGTTCGCGGTCACCACGCGATAGCCCTGCCGCGTCAGCGCGCGTTCGGCGACGGCGCGAACCATCGCCTCGTCCTCGACCAGCAGGATCGTGCCCGTGCCCCAGGTGTCGCCCGCCTGCTCAACCTTGGGCGGCGGCGGCGCGATCGGCGCCGGTGCTTCAGACGCCTGATGGACGGGAAGATAGATGACGAAGCTCGTCCCCTGACCCACCTCCGAATCGGCGAAGATGAAGCCGTCGGTCTGCTTGACGATGCCGTAGACCGTCGAAAGGCCGAGCCCGGTCCCCTTGCCGATCTCCTTCGTCGTAAAGAAGGGCTCGAAAATCTTGGCGAGGTTCTCCTGCGGAATGCCCTGCCCCGTGTCGGCGATGCGCAAAGCGGTATAGTTCGCGATCGGCAGGATCTCGCTGCGCATCCGGCGCACGTCGGCGGTGCTGACGGGATAGGTCTGGATGGTAAGCGTACCGCCGTCCGGCATGGCGTCGCGGGCATTGACCGCGAGGTTGACGATCACCTGCTCCAGCTGCCCCGGATCGGCGCGGACGAGGCCCAGGTTGCGGCCATGCTTGACCTCCAGCTTGACCGTCTCGCCGAGCAGGCGGCGCAGCAGCGTCGAAACCTCGGCGATCACGTCCGGCAGCTGCAACACCTGCGGGCGCAATGTCTGTTGGCGCGAGAAGGCCAGCAGCTGCCGGGTCAGCGATGCCGCCCGGTTCGAATTGTGCTTGATCTGCTGGATATCGTCATAATCGATGTCGCCCGGCACATGGCGCATCAGCATCAGGTCGCAATGGCCGATGATCGCGGTCAGGATATTGTTGAAATCGTGCGCCACGCCGCCGGCGAGCTGGCCAACCGCCTGCATCTTGGTCGCCTGCGCGATCTGGCGCTTGAGCTTCGATTCCTCGCTATTGTCCTTCAGACTGAGGAGCACGGCGGCTTCGCCCAGCCCCTTGGCGTTGGCGATGGTCAGCGCGACCGGCTCCTCGGGCTTGTGCCGCAGGCGGACAACGAGATCGCCGGGAAGCGCGCGCCCGCCCGCGAAGCGGTGGACCGCGTCGGCGACGATCGCCTTGTCCTCGTCCGCCACCAGGTCGCTCGGATAGATTGCGGCCTCCCCGCTCGCCAGCCCGGCCGCGCGGCGGAATGCGTCGTTGAGGAACAGGAAGCGCCCGTCGCGTTCGAGCAGCGCCAGCCCGAGCGGCAGCATGGCCAGCAATTCGTGCAGATGGACCGTCGCCGCCCCGCGCGCCGCGGCGGCGGTCATCTCGTCGGGATCCTCGTCGAACAGCAGGAAGACGGTGTTGCCTTGCGCGGTGTCGTCGCCGACCGCGACGGGCACCACGCGCAGCGGCAGCATCTCGGCGGATTCGCGCGACAGCCGCACCGCGCCGTCGGGGCTCGTCTCGATCAGGTCGGCCATGTTGCGGCCGGCGATGCCCTCTTCGGTCTCGCCCAGCGCGCGGCGGACGAACACCGCGTTGGCGTCGACGATCGTCCCGTCGCCGCGCACCAGCGCCATCATCACGCCCGCCTCGCCCAGCCGGTCGCCGCCCCCGCCGATCAGCAGATCGTGGGCAATCCCGAACTCCGTATTCCGGCCGATCGGGCGGAAGCGCCAGACCAGGAACT
>NZ_JBMDXG010000057.1:0-4088 GCF_048594985.1 Sphingomonas sp.
TATATCCGAATACGTCCCCTCACAGCTGAAGGCCAGCGATGCGCAGCAACTATCTCTTCACGTCCGAATCGGTTTCGGAAGGTCATCCCGACAAGGTCGCCGACCAGATTTCCGACGCCATCGTCGATCTGTTCCTGTCGAAGGATCCGGAGGCGCGCATCGCCTGCGAAACGCTCACCACCACCCAGCTCGTCGTGCTGGCGGGTGAGATTCGCGGCAAGGGCATCATGGACACCGAAGGCAACTGGGCCCCGGGCATGGAGGCCGAGATCGAAAAGACCGTGCGCGAGACGGTGAAGCGGATCGGGTATGAGCAGGCGGGCTTCCACTGGGAAAGCTTCCGCTTCGAAAACAACCTGCACGCCCAGTCGGCGCACATCGCGCAGGGCGTCGATGCGTCCGGCAACAAGGACGAGGGCGCGGGCGACCAGGGCATCATGTTCGGCTTCGCCTGCGACGAGACGCCGGGGCTGATGCCCGCGACGCTATATTACAGCCACAAGATCCTCGAGCGGATGGCGGCCGACCGCCATTCGGGCGCGGCGCCGTTCCTGGAGCCCGATGCCAAGAGCCAGGTCACGCTGAAGTTCGAAGGCGGCAAGCCGGTCGCCGCGACCGCGATCGTGGTGTCGACCCAGCATGCCAAGGGCTATGACGAAGGCGACAAGGAAGCCGAGCTACACGCCTACGTGAAGCAGGTCGTCGCCGACATCCTGCCGGCGGAGCTGCTGTCCGACGCGACCGAATATCACATCAACCCGACCGGATCGTTCGAGATCGGCGGCCCCGACGGCGACGCCGGCCTGACCGGGCGCAAGATCATCGTCGACACCTATGGCGGCGCGTCCCCGCACGGCGGCGGCGCGTTCAGCGGCAAGGATCCGACCAAGGTCGATCGGTCGGCGGCGTACATCACCCGCTACCTCGCCAAGAACATCGTTGCCGCCGGCCTTGCCAAGCGGGTGACGATCCAGCTCGCTTACGCGATCGGCGTGTCGAAGCCACTGTCGCTCTATGTCGACACGCACGGCACCGGCACGGTCGACGATGCGGCGCTGGAAGCGGCGATCGGCAAGATCGAGAAGCTGGGCGGGCTGACGCCACGCGGCATCCGCACGCACCTGAAGCTCAACAAGCCGATCTATCAGAAGACCGCCGCCTACGGCCATTTCGGCCGCGATGCCGAGGGCGATTTCTTCCCATGGGAGCGCACCGACCTGGTCGACGACCTCAAGGCGGCGCTGCGCTAAAAAGCCTGTCCCCCTCCCGGCGCTTGGCACCGGGAGGGGGTTCAGATCACTTCTCGCCGCGACCCCGGCGGAACAGCGGGTCCTTGTTGACGCGGTAGAAGTTCTGGACGCACGCCCAGCCTTCCTCCGCCGTCTCGCAATAATGGAACAGGTCGAGGTCCTGCGGGGCGATCACGCCCTCGTCGACCAGAGCCTCGAAATCGATCACGCGCGTCCAGAAGTCCTTGCCGTACAGCAGGATCGGCACGACCGCGGTCTTGCCGGTCTGGATCAACGTCAGCAGCTCGAAAAATTCGTCGAACGTCCCGAAGCCGCCCGGAAACACCGCGACCGCGCGCGCGCGGATCAGGAAGTGCATCTTCCTGAGCGCGAAATAGTGGAAGTTGAAGCTGAGGTGCGGGGTGACGTAAGGGTTCGGCGCCTGTTCGAACGGCAGGACGATGTTGAGGCCGATCGTCTCCGCGCCGACATCGCGCGCGCCGCGATTGGCGGCTTCCATGATCGACGGCCCGCCGCCCGAGCAGACCACGAACTGGCGCTTGCCGTCGGCATGGACCGGGCTGGCGCTCGCCAGCTTGGCGAGATCGCGCGCCACGTCGTAATAATGCGACTTGGCCTTGAGCCGCTCGGCGATGCGGCGCTGCGTATCGGTCTTGGCCGCGTCGACCAGCATGTCGGCGCGCTCGGGCGATGGAATGCGCGCCGACCCGTAGAAGACGAAGGTCGACCCGATGCCCGCTTCCTCCAGATACAGTTCGGGCTTCATCAGCTCGAGCTGGAAGCGGACGGGGCGGAGATCCTCGCGCAGCAGGAAATCCTTGTCCTGGAAAGCGAGGCGGTAGGCGGGATCGGCGGTCTGGGGCAGCGGCGCGCAGGCGTCCACGCTCTCCGCATCCTCCTTCGCCTTGGGGAAGATGCGCGGCGGGATCTTGGCGTCGTCGATGTCGTTGGCTTGGCTCATGCCGCGCGAATTAGCGGCAATAGCGGCTGCTGCCCATGTCGAAATGGAAATGGTCGCGGTGAAGCGCATTGGCATCGGGACCGAGCACGACGTCGAACCGGCGGCAGGCCTGTGCGTGCAAATCGCGCAGGAAGGCGCGGACATTGGCGTCCGGGCCGCTCCACCCGGCCAGCACGGTGATGCGCCGCCCGTCGGCAAGCTGGAAGCCGCCAATGTCGACCGCGTTGGCGCGGCCATGTTCGGACAGGCGGTTGCCTGCCTGATTGTTGACGGGACGGCAGGCGAAGGTCCCGAAGCTGTCGATCCGCGTCACGGTGGTGCCGAGCCGCGCCTGCGCCGCCTGCTGCACCACCTCGCGCGTCCAGCGGATGAAAGGGCGGGCGAGACCGCATTTGAGCGCGCCGAGATTGGTGACGGGGATGCCGATCGCGACCAGCTTGACCGCGCTCGTCGCCGAGCAGCCGTTGGGCCACGTCCGGTCGGGCAGCGCCTGGACCCGCGCACCCATCTGGCCGAGCTCGGCAAGGCATTGACGGTAGGCGACCGGATCGTCCTCGCGCCGGGGCTCCGGGCCGCGCCCGCCCGATCGCGGCGCGGGGATGCAGCCCGCAAGGAGGAGGAGCAGGGCGAGCGGGCGGAGGCGGGACATCATGCCTGCCTAGGCGTAAATGGCGCTTGACAAAACAGAACAAAAAGGGTACAAGGTTGACCTGCGCGAAGTTCCGCGTCTTGCTTGGGCGATGGTGAGGAGAGGGGCAATGCGCCTGATGCAGAGGATCGCCGCGATGCTGCTGTTCGTCGCGAGCGGAACCGCCGTCGCGCAGGAACGGATCGCCCTGTGGCCGAACGGGGTGCCGGGGTTCGAATCGCGACGCGCCATCGCCGAACAGGATACGGGCTTCTGGACGCGCAACGTCAACGATCCGAGCATCACCGCCTATCTGCCCGATCCGGCCAAGGCGACGGGCACCGCCATCCTCGTCGTGCCGGGCGGCGGACATGCCATGCTGGTGACCGCGAACGAGGGATCGAACGTCGCCCAGTGGCTGGCCGCGCGCGGCGTGGCGGCGTTCGTGCTGCGCTACCGGCTCTATCGGGCGGAGGGGTCGCCCTACGCGCTGGAGGATGCCCGCGCGGACACGGAGCGGGCGATGCGTCTGTTGCGCGCCCGCGCCGACCGGTACGGGTTTCGGCGGATCGGGATCATGGGCTTTTCGGCCGGCGGCGAACTGGCGCGGATGACCAGCCTGAGCGATCCGGTGCCCGCGCGCGGCAAGGGCGACGCGATCGACCGGCTGCATGCCCGGCCGGATTTCGCCCTGCTGCTCTATCCGGGGCCGGGACATGCCGACGAGCGGGTGAGCAAGGACGCGCCGCCGATCTTACTATCGGCGGCGCATGACGCTCCGTGCTGCTCGGCGCCGGTGCTCGACCTGATGCAGGCCTATCGCGCGGCGGGGGCGTCGGCGGAGCTGCACCTCTACCGCGCGGGCGGGCATGGCTACCAGCTGGGCGGGCGCACCGACCTCGCCGCGCTTCAGCATTCCCCGCAGGCGATCGAGGACTGGCTGGGCGACATGGGCTATCTGGGGCATCCCGCGCCGTCGGTCACGCCGCATCCGGGGCCGAAGGCGCCGCCGTGGTGGTGAAACTATGCTTTTTGACGGGGCCTCTTGCAGCATTTATCGCTGCCACCTTTGCCATCAATTCAGCTTTTATCGTGCCATATCGATTCTCTAAGAGCCCGTTTCGAAACGTATGTGGCGGTCAGCGCCAGGTCGCTCGGCCCTTGCCGTAGGCGGGGAACCGAGCTTCGAACTCGTCCATGAACTTGAGGCGTACTAGGTTCAGCTCGCCGATCAGATCGGCAGGGAAAT
>NZ_JBMDXG010000058.1:0-1895 GCF_048594985.1 Sphingomonas sp.
GCCTCGTGCAGTAGCACGCCGGGCCAGCCGGGGCCGCAGACGACTTGCATCTCGCCCGCCGGGGCATCGACCGATTCGAGGTTCACCAGCGCCTGGGCGAGCGCGATGTCGATCGCGCGTTCCCACGTGGCCGGTTCGAACAGGCGGTCGTAGAGATAGCGGCCGCCCAGGCCGTGATAGCCGGTCTCGCGCCGGTCGCCTTCCCGGGCGACGATCGAGACGTTGAGGCGGACGAGCGGGCGCACGTCATGCCCGATGAAGCCGTCGGGGCGCACGATCTCGACCACGCTCCACGATCCCGACAGGCCGACCGTGACCTGCGCCACGCGCGGATCGCGCGCGCGGGCGGCGGCATCGATCTCCTGGCACAGCGCCACCTTGCGCGCGAACGGCACCGCCGACAGCGGATCCTCGCCGGTATAGAGTTTCGCGTTGGTCCGGCGCGGCGGCGCGGCGCGTCCCTGCCCGGCCGGGTCGAGCAAGGTCATCGTCTCGGCCGCGCGGCGGATTGCGCTCTCGCTGATCTCGTTGGCGTGCGCGAAGGCGGTGGTCTCGCCGGACAGGCCGCGCAGGCCGAAGCCTGCCTGCGTGTTGAAATCGGCGGTCTTTAGCCGCCCGTCGTCGAACCCGAACGCCTCGCTCGCGATATATTGCAGGTACAGGTCGCCATCGTCGCAGTTGCGCAGAGCGTCGCCGGTCAGGCGCGCGGCGGTCTCCGGATCGAGGTCGCGATAGAGGAAGCGGCGGGGATCGGCGGTGAGGGTCATCGTGCCGATATAGGCGGGGACGCGCCGGCTCGTAAGCCTCCCCGTTGCACGTTCCGGCGGTGGGGGGCGAAGCGGCCGGCAGGCCGCTCCGCCCCTCCGCGATCACATCTTGAACGCCAGGCGGAGATAGCCGAACTGGCCGGGCACGTCGTAGGTCGTCGGATCGTAATTGGGGCCGGTGCAGGTGTTGCAGCCCGGGGGATCCTGGTTGAACACGTTGATCACGCCGAGCGTGAAGGTCAGCTTCTGGTCGAGGAAGGCGGGCGAGAAACTGAGCTGGACGTCGCCGTAGAAGCGGCTGTCGAGCTTGTTGCCGTCGCTTTCGGTGACATGGTGGATGTAGCGGCCGGTGAACGAGGCCGCGAACTGATCCAGCGCCCAGCTGATCGTGCCGTTGCCCTTGAACTTGGGATAGGACTGATCGGGGAAGCCGCGCGTCGTTCCGCGATAGCTGATCGTCGCGCTGCCGTCGTCGGTCGGGAAGCTTTCGGTATATTTGGCGAGGTAATTGCCGTTGAGGTTGAGCCCGAACAGCCCGAACCCGGTATCGGGCGTGCGGTAATTGGCGGTCAGGTCGACCCCGCGGGTGCGGATGTTACCGATATTCTGGAGCAGCCCGATCACCCGCGCGATCTGCCCGCTCGGGGTTCGGACCACGTTGGCGCAGCTCGATGCGTCGCCCAGCAGCGCACAGCGCGACAGCGTGACCTGCGGGTTGATCGCCGCGATCGCGCCCGAAACCTTGATGTCGTAATAATTGGCTTCGATGCTGAACTGGCTGGCGAACCCGCTGTCGCGCGCCCAGGTGGGGCTGTAGACCGCGCCGAACAGCCACGTCTTCGACGTTTCGGGGGTCAGGCTGCTGTTGCCGCCGGTCAGCGTGCCGACCTGCCCGCCCTGCGGCTCCTGATAGCTGCCGCTCGCCGGGACGCCGTTGGCGGCGCAGTTGGTGCGGACGGTCGCGGAGCTCTGATAGAGCGAGCCCTCGACATTGGTGCAGGGGTCGTCGATCGGCGCGTCGGCGCGCGACTTCGCGCCGAACAGCACGCCCATGCTCGGCGCACGGAAGCCTTCGGCCGAGGATCCGCGCAGCAGCAGGTCGGTGAACGGCTTCCACAGCACCGATAC
>NZ_JBMDXG010000059.1:0-5911 GCF_048594985.1 Sphingomonas sp.
GTGAGGGCGATCGTCGCGGAGCGCGGCCGCGCGCCGCTGCCGCCGCTGCCCGCCTGATTGGCCGGCCAGTTGGAGGTGATGCGGGTCGGGTTTCCGTTCTCGCCGGGGTGCTGGATGTTGACGAACAGCGTGCGGCCGTCGGGGGTCGAATCAACGCCGGTGATCTCGCACTCCTTCGGCCCCACCAGGAAGCGGCGGAGCGTTGCGCCCGGCGCCTTGCCGCTGCGCGTGGTGGCGGCGCCGGTCGCCGTGCCGATCGTGTTGGTGATCGATTTGGTGCCGCCGTCGCCGACGCGCCCCGGCATCGCCGCCAGCATCATGCAGTTGGTGATGTCGGTATAGGCGCCGTCGTCGGTCTGCAGCCACATGACCGGCGTGACCTGCCCCGACGGATTGCTTGCCCGCCCGAACCACATGCCGTCGGGAGAAGAGAAATCGTTGCTCGCGTCGAGCCCCGACAGGTTGATGTTGTTGGGGTCGAGGTCCGCGCCCGCGCCGAACGCGTAGATGTCCCAGGTGAAGGTCAGCGCCTCGGTCGTGTCGCCCGTTTCGCGCAGGCGGACGATGTGGCCGTTGGCGTTGCCGTTGGTCTGCCCGCCGCCGACCTTGGGATCGGTGTAGGCGCGCGGATTGGCGGCGTCGGTGGTGGCGGGCGTGCGCGAGCTGTTGTTGGTCAGCGTGCAGTACATCTCGCCATTGGCGGGGTTGATCGCGGTCCATTCGGGGCGATCCATCTTGGTCGCGCCCACCGCGTCGGCGGCGAGGCGCGCGTGGATCAGCACGTCGGCCTGGTCGGCGAAGGGATAACTGTTCGCGCTCGTGAGCGGCCCCTGCCCGTAGACGAGCGGCAGCCACTGGCCCGATCCGTCGGCGTTGAAGCGCGCGACGTACAGCGTGCCGCTGTTCAGATATTTATCGCCCGTGGCCAGCCGGTCGGCGGGCGTCGCGTCGGCGGCGACCCACGGCGTCGCGGACACGAACTTGTAGAGATATTCGTTCTGCGCATCGTCGCCGGTGTAGAAAGCGGGACGCACGCCGGGCACGACGCGGCCCGCCCAGCAACCCTCGTGATTCATGCGGCCGATCGCGGTGCGCTTCCGCGGCGTCGAATTCTGCGTGTAGGGGTCGATCTCGACCACCCAGCCGAACTGGTTGGCTTCGTTGCGGAAGTCGCCCGTCCCATCGGTCGCGCCCGTCTGCGTGATGTCCCAGCGGCGATAGATCGTGCCGCCGCCCGCCGGGGTCACCGTCGACCAGGCGTAATTGCCCGCGCGCCCGGGCGCGATGCCGTAGCGGCGAAGCGCCGCGTCGGCCGCCGCCGGTCGCGCGCTGTCGGGCGTGTCACGGCGGAAATAGCCTGCCCAATTCTCTTCGTTGGTCAGGTACGTGCCCCACGGCATGTAGCCGTTGGCGCAATTGTTGATCGTGCCGCGCCCGGCGGTGCCGGTCGGCGAAAATTGCGTGCGCAGCAGCGGGCTGCCCGCCGCCGGCCCGCTGATCGTCATCGGCGTGAGCGGGGTGATGCGGCGGTTCAGCGCCGAATTCTGGACATAGGTCCAGCCGTTCGCGCCGCGCGTCACCTCGATCACCGATATGCCGTGGCACTCCATCTCCTTCAGCGCCTCGGCTTCGGGCCGGACGCCGCCGGTCGTGGTCGGGCCGTTGGGGTGGAGATAGGCCTGCGTGATATTCTCGTGGTTGAGCACGAGGAGGCCGCGCGCGCTGTTGTTCGCGTCGGGCGCACTGCCGCTCGCGGCGAGCCCGAAGAAGGACATGCCGTCATGATGGTCGCCGGCACGCGCCGAAAAGCCGGTATCGCTGCCGTCATTGGCATAAGCGGGGGTGGCGGCGGTGATCGGATCGCCCAGGCGATAGAGCACGGTCACGCTGTACCCGGCGGGGACGGTGACGATGTCGTTCATGTTCTTGGGCACGGCGGTGAAGTCGAGCTTGGCCGGGCTGACCGTCACGGTCGTGTCGCCGAAGCTGGAATGGCCGCGATCGCCCTGCACGTTGTAGCGGAAGACGAGCGGCGTGTCGGCGCTTACGCTCGGCGCGATGAAGCTGGCGGATCCGTCGCTGGCGGTGGTCAGCGTGACGGCCGGGCCGCTCAGCTGCGTGAAGGACCCTTGCGGACTGCCGATGCCGATGCTCGTGCCGGTCAGCTTGACGACCTTGCCCGAACTGGTCGCGCCGCTTGATCCGGCGCTGACGTTGATCGGGGCGGCGTCATCGCCGTCGCCGCACGCCGCGACCATGCCGCCGAACACCGCGACGGTGGCGGCGGTGACGCCCCCGAACAGCGTCTGCCGCCGCGAATAGCGCGCGTCGATCAGGTCGTTCAGTGACGGATTCGTGCTGCGATTGGTATCGATGTCACCGTCGGTATATGCGGCAATGTCGCGCGCGTCGCTCATCTGTGGCCCCCGGATTATGTGGTTGGGCGCCCTTTTGGAGCGGAGTTTTGACGCGCGCGTTTCGATCAAAAGTCAGATTCGTTACGCCGCTGCCGATGCGCGACCGCCATTGGTTTCGGCGTGCCGCCGGTTAGGATCGCATCCATGGCCCACGACTCGCTCACCCGCCCGCCCGAGGCCGCGTCCGACTGGACCGTGCCGCAGGATTGGGGCCGCTACACGGTTGAGGAGCATGCCGTGTGGGACACATTGTTCGCGCGCCAGTCCGCCTTGTTGCCCGGCCGCGCCGCGCCCGAATTTCTGGCCGGGCTCGACATCCTCCACCTGTCCAGGCCGGGCATTCCCGATTTCGCGGAACTGTCCGAACGGCTGATGAAGGCGACCGGGTGGCAGGTGGTGGCCGTGCCCGGGCTGGTGCCCGACGACGTCTTCTTCGACCATCTCGCCCACCGCCGCTTCGTTGCGGGGCGCTTCATCCGCCGCGCCGACCAGCTCGATTATCTGCAGGAGCCCGACGTCTTCCACGACGTGTTCGGCCATGTCCCGATGCTCGCCCACCCGGTCTTTGCCGATTACATGCAGGCCTATGGCGAGGGCGGGCTGCGCGCGATGCGCCACGGCGCGATCGACAAGCTCGCGCGGCTCTACTGGTACACGGTCGAATTCGGGCTGGTGCGCTCGGGCGACGGGCTCAACATCTATGGCGCGGGGATCGTGTCGAGCCGGGGTGAATCGCTGTTCGCGCTCGACGATCCGTCACCCAACCGGATCGGCTTCGACATGGAACGCGTCATGCGCACGCGCTACCGGATCGACGATTACCAGCAGGTCTATTTCGTGATCGACAGTTTCGACGCGCTGCTCCGCGCCACGCTCGAAACCGATTTCGCACCGCTCTACGCGCGACTGGGCGACCAGCCCGATCTCGCCCCGGGGGACCTGCTGCCGGGGGATCGCCTGCTGACTCGCGGGACGCAGGCTTATGCGATGGCGCGGGCCGGCGCCTGATCGCGGATTCACCTTTTTGTTGAAACCGGGCGACTATCTGCCCATTTTATAGGAGCTGCAGGGCGGGATGCGCCCCGGCAGGCTTGATGGAGGGCCAGATGGCGACGCAGGTGAAGACGACGCCCCGGCGCAAGCTCGACGCTCGTCCGCAGGCGGATTTCGACATGAAGGCCGCGCGCGCGCAGATCACCGAGCGGTATAAGAAGACCCTCGAATATCTTGGACGCTGAGCCGCGCTGGATCACCTACGAGGACGTCTGCGAAGCGCAGCTTGAGCAGATAGATCGCTTCGGCGGAACGTACGGAATACGCGACGCCGGCCTCGTGCAGAGCGCGGTGTCCAACCCGATCAACGCCTATCATTATGATGACGAGGATGATCTGCTCGTCCTGGCTATTCGCCTTGGCGTGGCGCTCGCGCGCAATCACGGCTTCGTCGACGGGAACAAGCGGACCGCTACCGTCTCGATGATCGCATTCCTCCAGGCGAATGGATTTGATCTGGACATGCCTGACGACACGTTGCTGGGCCGTATGCTTGAAGCGGTCATCACGTACGACATGACCGAGGAAGAATTCGCCGACCATATCATTGACTATATAGGTGAAATCTAGCGACTGGCGCGCGCGCCCCGCCTACATCGCTGCTAAAGGCCGGTCACGGCCCTTCCTGCATCGGCGAGTGTCAGTGATGCCTCAAAAATTCGGCGAAG
Organism: Sphingomonas sp.; assembly: GCF_048594985.1. GTDB lineage: Bacteria > Pseudomonadota > Alphaproteobacteria > Sphingomonadales > Sphingomonadaceae > Sphingomonas_I. The sequence goes on from NZ_JBMDXG010000059.1 coordinate 4,139, forward strand.
CGCCGTTGACGCGGCCGGCACCGCTTCACATATGCGCGTTGGCACTCGGGATGCCGAAGTGCTAACAGGTTTTCAGGAAGCATTTGGGCGGGCTGCGGGCTGATCCGTATCCCGTCCTTGTTGCAGGAAAGGGACACATATGGGTTTCCGTCCGCTGCACGATCGCGTGCTGGTTCGCCGCGTCGAGGCCGAGGAAAAGACCGCCGGGGGCATCATCATCCCCGATACCGCCAAGGAAAAGCCGCAGGAGGGCGAGGTCGTCGCCGTCGGTGGCGGCGCGAAGGGCGATGACGGCACCGTCACCCCGCTCGACGTCAAGGCGGGCGACCGCATCCTGTTCGGCAAGTGGTCCGGCACCGAGGTCAAGCTCGATGGCGAAGACCTGCTGATCATGAAGGAAAGCGACATTCTGGGCATCGTCGGCTGACGCCGGCCGGTGGGCCTCGATGGCCTGCCGTCCCAGGGCATTCGCACCTGTCAACTTCGTCAACTTCGTCTCTTAACACAGTCAGAAAGGTAGCCAGATGGCAGCCAAGGACGTGAAATTCAGCCGCGACGCGCGTGAGCGCATCCTGCGCGGCGTCGACATCCTCGCCGATGCGGTGAAGGTGACCCTGGGCCCCAAGGGCCGCAACGTCGTGATCGACAAGAGCTTCGGCGCGCCGCGCATCACCAAGGACGGCGTCACCGTCGCCAAGGAGATCGAGCTCAAGGACAAGTTCGAGAACATGGGCGCGCAGATGCTGCGCGAAGTGGCCTCGAAGACCAACGACAATGCCGGTGACGGCACCACCACCGCCACCGTGCTCGCCCAGGCGATCGTGCGCGAAGGCATGAAGTCGGTTGCGGCCGGCATGAACCCGATGGATCTGAAGCGCGGCATCGACCAGGCGGTCGAGAAGGTCGTCGCCGACGTGAAGGCGCGTTCGAAGCCCGTCTCCGGCAGCCAGGAAGTCGCGCAGGTCGGCATCATCTCGGCCAACGGCGACACCGTCGTCGGCGAGAAGATCGCCGAGGCGATGGAGAAGGTCGGCAAGGAAGGCGTCATCACGGTCGAAGAGGCCAAGGGCCTCGAATTCGAGCTGGACGTCGTCGAGGGCATGCAGTTCGACCGCGGCTACCTCTCGCCTTACTTCATCACCAATCCGGAAAAGATGACGGTCGAGCTCAACGACCCGTACATCCTGATCCACGAGAAGAAGCTGTCGAACCTGCAGGCGATGCTCCCGATCCTGGAAGCGGTCGTGCAGTCGGGCCGTCCGCTGCTGATCATCGCCGAGGACATCGAGGGCGAGGCGCTCGCCACGCTCGTGGTGAACAAGCTGCGCGGTGGCCTCAAGGTCGCGGCCGTGAAGGCGCCGGGCTTCGGCGATCGCCGCAAGGCGATGCTCGAGGACATCGCGATCCTGACCAAGGGCGAGATGATCAGCGAGGATCTCGGCATCAAGCTCGAGAGCGTCACGCTGGGCATGCTCGGCCAGGCCAAGCGCGTCACCATCGACAAGGACAACACCACCATCGTCGACGGTGCGGGTGAGGAAGGCTCGATCAAGGGCCGCGTCGAGGCGATCCGCCAGCAGATCGAGAACACCACCAGCGATTACGACCGCGAGAAGCTCCAGGAGCGTCTCGCCAAGCTCGCCGGCGGCGTTGCGGTGATCAAGGTCGGCGGCGCCACCGAAGTCGAAGTGAAGGAACGCAAGGACCGCGTCGATGACGCGCTGCATGCGACCCGCGCCGCGGTGGAAGAAGGCATCGTCCCCGGCGGCGGCA
>NZ_JBMDXG010000006.1:0-1788 GCF_048594985.1 Sphingomonas sp.
CGCGGGCGACCCCGATGCCGCCGCCGCCGCGATGCAGGCGCTGGTCGACCTCGCCCTCGACGACACGCGCGCCGCGATCGAGGCACGCGACGACCCGCAGGCGTCACGGATGGCGCGCCCGGAGGGATTCGAACCCCCGACCAAGGAGGTAGAAGCTCCTTGCTCTATCCAACTGAGCTACGGGCGCCCGCATGCGCGATAGCGTGGATTGCAGGGCGCGGGAACCGCGATAGTCTGGCGCAATGAGCGGGGCGGAGAAGGAGCGGCCGGTCGCGGTCGAGGCGGGGGCGACGGCGGGACGGCCGCTGCGCTATTTCGATTTCGTGATGGCGGCGTTCGTCACGATCCTGCTGCTGTCGAACCTGATCGGCGCGGGCAAGAGATCGGTGATCGACCTGCCGTTGGTCGGCCCATGGCCGTTCGGCGCGGGCATCCTGTTCTTCCCTTTGTCCTACGTGATCGGCGACGTGCTGACCGAAGTCTATGGCTATGGCCGCGCGCGGCGCTGCGTCTGGGCGGGGTTCGCGGCGTTGCTGTTCATGGTGGGCATGAGCATGGTGGTGGTGGCGCTGCCGCCCGATGTCGGCTGGACCGGGCAGGCCGCGTACGAGGCGGTGTTCGGGCAGGCGCCGCGCATCGCCGCCGCCTCGCTCGTGGCCTTCTGGGCGGGCGAGCTCGCCAACAGCGTCGTGCTCGCGCGGATGAAGGTGCTGACGCGGGGGCGCTGGCTGTGGACGCGCACGATCGGATCGACCGTGGTGGGGCAGGGGGTCGACAGCCTGATCTTCTACCCGCTCGCCTTCTTGGGCGCGGCCGGCTGGACCGGCGGGCAGGTGCTGACGGTGCTGGCGACGCAATGGGTGCTGAAGGTCGGCTGGGAAGTGATCCTGACCCCGCTGACCTATGCGGTGATCGGCTTCCTCAAGCGCCGGGAGGGGATCGACGTGTTCGACGCGCACACCGACTTCTCTCCCTTCCGAACGCAGCTTTGATCGCCGCCAAAGTTTACGAAAGTTTACACCAAGATTGGCCGGGTGCGGGGGGGTGTCAGCGGTAGCGATACGATCCCGACATCAACTGACTATCATAATGTACACGATATGTTCCATTTTGTCAACCTGGTCGGCGCCGACGAGTAGCGTCGTGACGATGCACGCTCTGAGCGGACACTTAAAGGTGAAGGCCCAAGAACGAAGCCCCGGGCACGGGATTGAACGAGACAGGGTCAGCCGCAACGAAGCCGAGGTCCGCATAGAGCTGGCGGGCGGCAAGGAACCTCGCCTGCACATCAAGCCGCATCTCGCGATAGCCCGCCGCCCGAGCTTCCGCGATCAGCCGCTCCGCCAGTTCGCGGCCAAGGTGTTCACCGCGTGCATTCGGGCGGACATATAACCGTTTCATCTCGCATATGGCAGGCGTGACCTGGCGCATCGCCACGCACCCCACGGCCACGCCCCCCGTCTCCGTAAGGAGAACGCAGCCCTTGGGAGCGGCATATTTCTCGGTTAAGGTGGCAAACTCGACTTCGTTGTTTTGATAATCGAGATTGACCGGAGAGTTCGCTACGAACTCCCGCCAGATGCCGAGGACCGCCGCGCTGTCGGCAGGAAATTCCGCCCGCCTGATGATCGCCATATCCGATCCGACCTATTCCGGTTGCCACTCGTTCGGCTTAGTATATAACGCGATATATATCAAGCAATGAGAATGCGATGAGCGATGTTATCCGCGAGATGGGCGCGGGCTTCCTGGGAAGTCGGCTCAAACGGTTGGGGGAGCGGATGCAAG
>NZ_JBMDXG010000060.1:0-1996 GCF_048594985.1 Sphingomonas sp.
GGCATCGTCTGCGTCGACCGGATCGAGACCACTGCGCAGTTCCTCGGCGAAGCGGTACGCCACTTATCCGACGCGCCCTCGTCCGAAGCGTTCGCGCGCTGGGCGGACGGTTCGCTCGCGGCACGGGCCGCGCGCCACGCCGTGGCAATCCGCTTCTGGCGGGACGTGGCCGATGCGGCGCCGGCGATGGGCATGCTCGCCACCGTGCTTGGCCTGATCGCGATGTTCGCCCGAATGGACGATCCGGCGCGGCTCGGCGCGCCGATGGCGACAGCGCTGGTCGCGACGCTGTGGGGCATCGTCGTCGCCAACCTGATCGCCGGCCCCATCGCCGATCGCCTCGAACGGCTGTCGGAAGCGGAACTCGCGTGGCAGCGGCGGACGCTCGATCATTTCCTGATGCTGGCCCGCGCCGAGCTCGACCATGCGCGTGGCGTCCAGTCCGTCCTCCGCCAGCGGCTCGCGTCGTGAAGACCGCGCCGCGTCAACGCTGGGCACTGAGCTTCGCCGATCTCTGTCTGCTGCTGCTTGGATTCTTCGTGATGCTACAGGCACGACCCGAGGCGAACGCGCTCGCGGCGGGCTTCCGGCAGGCGTTCGGGATGCGCGAGCGTGCTGCTATCGAACGGCGCGCCGCCGCCTTGTTCCAGCCTGGGGAGGCGCTGCTGACGCCGCGGGGCCGCGCGCTGCTCGACGGTTTCGTCGCGGAAGTGGGCGACGATGCAGTGATCGTCGCGAGCCGCGGGACCGAGCCGGCCACGGCCCGGTTCGACGGATGGGAACTGGCCGCCGCCCGTGCCGCCGCCGTTGCGCGTGCGATCGAGCAGGCGGGGGTCCCCCAGCGGCGGATCACGCTCGCGGTCGATCCATCAACCGGCGGGGGACAGGTCATTCATATCAGCCGCATCTGAGGCGACACCTCCGTATGGCATGATCCTTGCTGAAATACGGGCATGAGACATCGCCTTCCATTGCTGATCGCGCTCGCGGCGACACCCGCGACTGCCGCCCCGTTCCAGAATCTGGACGTGCTGGAGGCACGCGTAATCGGGGCGCTCGGCGCGGGGATCGGCGAGCCGGGCGGCCCGGCCGCACCGATCGACCGGCGGCTCAAGCTGGCCGCCTGCCCCACGACGGTTCAGCTCGACCCTCCCGCGATGGGCGCGGTCGCGCTACGGTGTCCCGCACTCGGCTGGCGCATTCGCGTGCCGCTCGCGCGGCTGGCGGGCGCAGGTGCCGCAGCAACTAGGTCAGCCGGCGTGCCGGTGAAGGCAGAACCGGTCATCCGCCGGGGCGATCCGGTCGATCTTGTCGCTGGCAGCGCGGGCTTCAGCGTATCGGTTTCGGCTGTCGCGCAGGAGGATGGCGCGCCAGGCGCGCGTATCCGTGTGCGTACCGACGGCCAGAAAGGGCCGATTTTCGCCGAAGTGGTGGATGCGGGGCTCGCCCGTTTGCCCGGATTTAAGTAATCGGATTTGGCGCCGTTATACCGGTCAGGCGATTTTTGTGACCGGGCGGATGGAATGCGAAAGGACGCGACGATGATCACTGCGGTAGGACCGACCGGGATCGCCCGCGCGATCGAACTGCGCGGCGACAGCGGGGCGCAACGCGCGCCTGTGACCAAGCCCGGCACCGCCGATGCTCGTGGCGCGGCCGCGCCCAAGAGCCCCGCCGCCGCGCTGGCGGCCGAGGGCGCGCCGGTCGACAGTGCCAAGGTTGCGGCCCTGCGCGAGGCGATCGCGAACGGCACCTACAAGGCCGATCCGAAGGCGATTGCCGAGCGGATGATCGCGCTCGACCTGCCGACCAAGGCATGAGCGCCGCCGCGCTCGAACAACTCGCGGAAGCGCAGGCGGCGATGACCGCCGCGCTGCTCGCGCATGACCTCGACACGCTCTAACAGGCCGGCGACGCGCTGGCCGAGGCGGTAGCGACGCTACGCGCAGCCGCAACGTGGCGGGGCCGAGAGGACCTGCGCGGCGACGTGGCCCAG
>NZ_JBMDXG010000061.1:0-3128 GCF_048594985.1 Sphingomonas sp.
CTGCTCGGATGGGGCGAAGAGCAGGGTGGACAGCGCGTCGATCTCGGTCCGGTTGCGCTCCTCGGGCCACGGCACGTCAGGATTGCCCGACCGAAGTCCGGCCTCGACATGCCCGACCGGTATCCCGCAGGCGGAAGCAACCCGGGCGGTCGCCCATGCGCTGCTGGTGTCGCCGTGGACGAGGAGGAGATCCGGGGCGAACGCCTCGATCAGGCTGGGCATCGCCCCGGCGACTTCCTCGACGAAGCCATCGGGCGTCTCGTTGGGCAGCCTGAGATCGGCATCCGCCGTCAGCCCGAAATCGGCCAGCGCCGCATGGAACAGCGAACCATGCTGCCCGGTCGCCACCAGCCGGTGCTCGATCCACATATGACGCTGGAGAAGGCGGACCAGCGGCGCGAGCTTCACCGCCTCGGGGCGGGTGCCGGCGATCGTGAGGATTCGTTTCGGCTGCACAAGGACAAGCTAGCCAGACGCTTGGCCTAGTCCAGCATTATCCGCCATTCCCACCCGAGCGGATCGCCGTCCATCACCTCGACCCCGTCGGCCACCAGCGCATCGCGCCCCGCATCTGCGGCGGCGAAATCCTTCGAAGCGCGCGCCTGGCGGCGGGCCTCGAGCCGCGTGTCGATATCGTCTTCGCTGATCGACGCCGTGACCGGACGGAGGCGGAGGTCCGGCCGGGTGAGGCGTAAGAGATTAAGCCCGAGCGCCGCGTCGAACGCATCGAGCCCGGCCCGACGGTCGTCGGGCGACAGTCGCTTATCCGCCAGAAATTCGTCGAGGGCGGTCAGCGCGACGGGTGTATTGAGATCCTCACCGAGCGCCGTATCGAGGCGGTCGATGTGGCGCGCGACGGCCGGGGAGGGCGGATCGGACGGCGCAACCGAGGCGACGGCCAGGCGCTCCACCGTCATCACCAGCCGCTTGAGCCGGGTCAGCGCGGCACCGACCGCCTCGGGCGAGAATTCAAGCTCGGATCTATAATGCGCGGACAGGCACAGCAGGCGGTAAGCGAGCGGATGCACGCCCGCGTCGATCAGCGAGAAAAGCGTCGTGAAGCCGCCCGCCGACTTCGACATTTTGCCGCCCCGGTCGACCAAGAAGTTGTTGTGCATCCAGAAGCGCGCGCCGGTGAAGGCGGGCGTGCTGTCCGTGCAGCCGCAATAGGCCTGGTTCTGGGCGATTTCGTTGGGGTGATGGATCTCGCGATGGTCGATCCCACCCGTATGGATGTCGAATGGGGCGGGGCCCAGATATTTGAGGCTCATTACCGAGCATTCGAGATGCCACCCCGGCGCGCCGCGTCCCCACGGACTGTCCCATTCCATCTGGCGCTGCTCGCCCGGGGGCGACCGCCGCCAGATCGCGAAATCCTGCGGATTGCGTTTGCCCGTGACCGGGTCGATCCGACTTTCGCCCTCGTCGGATACCGTGCGCGCGAGCCGGCCGTAATCGGGCACGGTCGAAACGTCGAAATAGAGTCCGCTGTCGATCTCGTAGCAATGATCGGCCGCGATCCGTTCAGCGAAAGCGATCATGTCGGGAACGTGATCCGTGGCGACCGACCAGAGGGTCGGCTCCAGGATGTTGAGGTTGGCCAAATTGCGCTTGAACGCGTGCGTATAGAAGGCGGCGACTTCCCAGATGTCCTTGCCGAGCCCCGCCGCCGCGAGTTCCATCTTGTCCGCGCCGGCATCGGCGTCGCTCGTCAGGTGGCCGACATCGGTGATGTTGATGACGTGGCGCACGGCATAGCCCTTCAGCGCCAGGGTGCGCCGGAGCGTATCGGTAAAGACATAAGCGCGCAGATTGCCGAGATGCGCGAAATTATAGACTGTCGGCCCGCAGCTATAGACCCGCGCGGTATGCCCGTCGGCCGGGCTGAATGGTTCGATCGCGCGGGAAAGGCTGTTGAAGAAGGAGAGGGGAGCGGATGCCATGATGCCCGCCCGTAGCGGGTCGCGAGCGGCGCGTCATCCCGTGGCGGCGCCGGCGACCGAAGAGTCAGAGTGCCGCTACCATGGCGCACAAAAGAAAACGGGCGCCCACCAGGGACGCCCGCATCCTTGTCAGATGGATCCGTGTGGACCCGTCCGATTACTGAACGTTGTCAGCCGCGTCGTGCGCGTTGTCGGCAGCGTTCTCAAGAGCGTCGGAAGCCACCTCGTTCGAGCTGTTCTCCGCCAGATCCTCGAGGTTCTCGCCGGCGTTATCCAGCGCGTTCTCCGTCGCGTCGGCGGCGTTCTCCGCCGGGGTCTGCGAGCTGCAAGCGGCCAGAGACATCAGGCCGGCAGCGGCGAGAACAAAGACAACCTTCTTCATTCGTGCTGCTCCACGTAATCATTTCGGGCCCGGCCCGATGCCGTCCCGACCGCTCCATTAGCGCGCCGGAATGGTCCGTCAACGCGAATTTCGCCCCGCGTTAATGCAGGATGAGCGGAAATGTTGCGCTGCGCAAACGTTGGAACATCTGCATTCATGGAACATTTATGTTGCTGTAGCATGAACCGTCGTGGCGGCGCAGGATGGTTTGCGCGGTGCCGGACGGCCCAAAGAGGATCCTCGATGACCGAATTGGCTGGTAGTGCCGCCATCTCCCGCATCGCCCTGATCGGCAACAGCCCGCCGCGTCTGTGCGGCCTCGCCACCTTCACGCGCGATGTCTACGTGGCGATCCACACCGCCTTTCCCGACCTTGTCATCGATCTTTACGCCATGAACGATCCCGGGAGCGATCATGCTTACGGGCCGGAGGTAACCTGCACGATCGAGCAGGAGGATCTGGGCGATTACCGACGCGCGGCGCGGCGCATCAATCAGAGCGGGGCCGAAGTCGTTCTCGTCCAGCACGAATATGGCATCTTCGGCGGTCCGGCGGGTAGCAATCTGCTGCGTCTCCTCGATCGGGTCGATGCGCCGGTCGTGGTCACTTTGCACACGGTATTGGAACAGCCCAATGCCGACCAGCGCGCCGTAATCGAGGCGCTCGCGCGACGGGCCTCACGGTTGATCGTGATGGCGGAAAAGGGACGTGAGATCCTTGCGCGCGTGCATGGTATCGCCTGGAGCAAGATCGCGGTGGTGCCGCACGGGGTTCCCGACCGCCCCCACATCCCGGCCGACGC
>NZ_JBMDXG010000062.1:0-23610 GCF_048594985.1 Sphingomonas sp.
GCGGCGGCGCGCACCGGGCCTCGCCCAGGACCCCACACCCGGCCCCCGCGACAGTGAAGTGACGGCTTGAGTTTTACCGCAACGTCCGATACTGAATCATTCACTTCAGCGTTGGAGGTTGCCATGACCGAGCGTAGCGTCACCCACAGCACCCTGGTGCTGGAACGGCATCTGAATGCCCCGCCGGCCCGCGTGTACGAGGCATTCGCGGACCCGGACCTCAAGCGCCGCTGGTTCGCGGAAGGTGATCAACACGAGGTGGAGGAATTCACTGCCTCGCTGGAACCCGGCGCCGTCGAGCGGCTGCGGTATCGCTTCCGCGAGGGTACCGCCTTCGCCGGCGCCGTCATCAGCAATGCCGACACCGTCCTGGACGTCGTGCCCGTGCAGCGGATCATCTGGAATTCCAGCATGCGCTTCGGCGATCATTGCATCTCGCACGCGCTCGTCACGGTCGAGTTTCTGGCCGCAAATGACGGCGGCACGGACCTGATCCTGACCTTCCAGGGCGCTTTCCTGCCCGGCGCCGACGGCCCTGTCATCCGCGAACAGGGATGGCGCGACCTGCTCGACCGGCTGGCCGGTGTGGTGACGACCGACCCGTGACGGGCACGCCCTCCCCCGGTCCGGATATGGAGAAGATCCTCGACGCGCTGGGTGACGCCACGCGTCGTCGCATCGTCGATCGGCTGGCGGAAGGGCCGACATCGGTCAGCGCGCTCGCGGGTCCGCTCGGCATCACGGTCACGGCCGTCGCCCAGCACGTCCGCATCCTGACGGACAGCGGATTGGTGACGAGCGAGAAAACCGGGCGGGTCCGCACATGCCGCCTGGAAGACGATGGCCTGCGGGCGCTGTCCGTGTGGGCGGACGCGCGCCGAACGCAATGGGATCAGCGATTGGACAGGTTGGAGGCGATGCTGAACCGGGACGAACCCAGCTCGCCTTAATCCGCCCCCAGCATCCCCTTGAGGCGCGAGAAGAAGCCACTCGATTCAGGGCATTCCTCGCCCGTCTCGGTCGCACGGAACTCCTCGAGCAGCTCACGCTGGCGCGCGGTCAGCTTGGTGGGCGTCTCGACCTCGATCTGGATCACGAGGTCGCCCTGCCCGCGTCCGTTCAGCACCGGCATGCCCGCGCCGCGCTGGCGAAGCTGCTTGCCCGACTGGATGCCCGCGGGGATACGCAGTTCGTGCGATGTTCCGTCGAGCCCCGGCACGGTGATCGATCCGCCGAGCGAGGCGGTCGTGAAGCTGATCGGCGCGCGCGCGAACAGCGTCGTGCCGTCGCGCTGGAACAGCGCATGCTGCCGGACGTGGAGGAAAATATAGAGATCGCCCGCCGGCCCGCCGCGCGCGCCGGCCTCGCCCTCGCCCGTCATGCGGATGCGCGTGCCTTCGTCGACACCGCGCGGGATGTTGACCTGAAGCGTCTTCGACCGCTCGACGCGTCCCTCGCCGCGGCATTCGCCGCATGGCTCGGCGATCACCTCGCCGCGACCGTGGCAGGTCGGGCAGGTGCGTTCGACCACGAAGAAGCCCTGCTGCGCGCGCACCTTGCCATGCCCCTGACAGGTCGGGCAGCCCCGCGCGGCCGTCCCCGGCTTGGCGCCGGTACCCTCGCAGCTGTCGCACTGCGCGGCGACGTCAACCCGGATCTCCTTCGCCGCGCCATGGAACGCCTCCTCGAGGCTGATCTCCATGTCGTAGCGCAGGTCGGCGCCGCGCTGGACCGACGATCCGCCACGCTGGCGGCCGCCGCCCATGAACTCGCCGAAGATATTCTCGAAGATATCGGAGAAGCCTTCGAAGCCGGCCTGGCCGTGAAAGCCGCCGCCACCGCCCCCGCCGCCTTGGCGAAACGCGGCATGGCCGAAGCGATCATAGGCCGCGCGCTTTTGCGGATCTTTCAGGCAGTCATAGGCTTCGCTGATCTGCTTGAACCGCTCCTCGGAAACCTTGCAGCCCGGATTGCGATCCGGATGGCATTCCATCGCCAGCCGGCGGTACGCCGTCTTGATCGACTTGTCGTCGGCCGTCCGTTCGACCTGAAGCAATTCGTAATAGTCGGTGTCAGCCATCGATATTCCAAAAGCGAAGGCTCCTCCCCGCAGACGGGAAGGAGCCGCTTAGCACCGCTTACTTATTGTCTTCGACTTCCGAGAATTCGGCGTCGACCACATCCTCGGCCGGCTTGGCCTCGGCCTGCGCATCGGGGGAGTCGCCGCCGGCCGCCTGCTGCTGTTCGTAGATCGCCTGGCCGAGCTTCATCGCGACCTGCGCCAGCGCCTGCGTCTTCTCGGTCATCTGGTCGGGATCGTTGCTGTCGATCGCGCCGCGCACGGCGACGATCGCGCTCTCGATCTCGGACTTGAGGCCCGCGTCGACCTTGTCGCCATGCTCGCGGAGCTGGCTCTCGGTCGAATGAACCAGGCTTTCGGCATTGTTCTTGGCCTCGGCCGAAGCGCGCCGCTTCTTGTCCTCTTCCGCGAACTGCTCGGCATCGCGGACCATCTTTTCGATGTCCGCGTCGTTCAGGCCGCCCGACGCCTGAATCTTGATCTGCTGCTCCTTGCCCGTCCCCTTGTCCTTGGCGGACACATTGACGATGCCGTTCGCGTCGATGTCGAACGTCACCTCGATCTGCGGCACGCCGCGCGGGGCCGGCGGGATCCCAATCAGGTCGAACTGGCCGAGCAGCTTGTTGTCGGCCGCCATTTCGCGCTCGCCCTGGAAGACGCGGATAGTGACGGCGTTCTGATTGTCGTCGGCGGTCGAATAGGTCTGCGACTTCTTCGTCGGGATCGTCGTGTTGCGGTCGATCATCTTGGTCATGATCCCGCCCAGCGTCTCGATGCCCAGCGACAGCGGCGTCACGTCGAGCAGCAGCACGTCCTTGACGTCGCCCTGGAGCACGCCGGCCTGTACCGCCGCGCCGATCGCCACCACCTCGTCAGGATTGACGCCGGTGTGCGGCTCCTTGCCGAAGAACTGCTTCACCGCCTCGCGCACCTTGGGCATGCGCGTCATGCCGCCGACCAGCACGACCTCGTCGATCGCGTCGGCCTTGAGACCGGCGTCGGCGAGCGCGCGCTTCATCGGCTCGATCGTGCGCTTGATCAGATCCTCGACAAGACGCTCCAGGTCGGTGCGGCTGATCGACTTGACGAGGTGCTTCGGCCCCGTTGCGTCGGCGGTGATGAAGGGCAGGTTGACCTCGGTCGTCTGCGCCGACGACAGCTCGATCTTCGCCTTCTCGGCGGCTTCCTTGAGCCGCTGGAGCGCGAGGCGGTCCTTGGTCAGGTCGATGCCCTCGGCCTTCTGGAAATCGCTCGCCAGATATTCGACCAGCTTGGCGTCGAAATCCTCACCACCCAGGAAGGTGTCGCCGTTGGTGGACTTCACCTCGAACACGCCGTCGCCGATTTCCAGCACCGACACGTCGAACGTGCCGCCGCCGAGGTCATAGACCGCGATCGTCTTGTTGGTGTCCTTGTCGAGGCCGTAGGCGAGCGCGGCCGCCGTCGGCTCGTTGATGATGCGCAACACCTCAAGACCCGCGATCTGGCCGGCGTCCTTGGTCGCCTGGCGCTGCGCGTCGTTGAAGTAGGCCGGAACGGTAATCACCGCCTGCGTCACGGTCTCGCCGAGATAGGCCTCGGCGGTCTCCTTCATCTTCTGGAGCGTGAAGGCTGAGATCTGCGACGGCGAATAATCCTTGCCGCCCGCCTGGACCCACGCGTCGCCATTCTGGCCCCGCACGATGTGATAGGGGACCAGCTCGGTATCCTTCTTCGTCACCGGATCGTCGAACCGGCGACCGATCAGCCGCTTGACCGCGAAGATGGTGTTGTCGGGGTTGGTCACCGCCTGGCGCTTGGCCGGCTGCCCGATCAGGCGCTCCCCATCCTTGGCGAAGGCGACGATGGAGGGCGTCGTGCGCGCGCCTTCCGCATTTTCGATCACCTTGGGCTTGCCGCCTTCCATGACGGCGACGCAGCTGTTGGTCGTGCCCAGATCGATGCCGATGACTTTGGCCATTGTATTCCTCTTGCTACCCCGTTCGGCGCCGTCGGCACGCCCCCTCACAGGCAGGCGCCTATCCTTCCGACGACAGATTGCGATGGCGATATAGGGAGGCGGAACGAGCCCGCAAGAAGGTGTACCGATGCTGTTTTCGGCGGCCGGAAACGATTAGGAGGCTCCTATGACCCCCAGGATCGCCTTGCTCGCCCCCATTTTGTTGATCGGTGCCTGTGCGCGGGCGCCGGAAAGCCCCACGGTCGCGCAGGCATGGGTGCGCCTTCCGGCCGTGGCCGGGCAGCCCGCCGCCGCCTATTTCACCCTGACGGGCGGGCGCGGCGACGAAACGCTCGTCCAAGTGGCGAGCGCGCTTACGTCACGGATCGACCTGCACGCCAGCATGGCCGGTGGCCACGGCATGACCACGATGCAGCCTTTGGCGGAGGTCAAGGTGCCGGCCGGCGCTGCGCTGCGCTTCACGCCCGGGGGGCGGCATGCGATGCTTTACGGGCTCGACCCCGCGATCGTCCACGGCACGGCGGTGCCGCTCCGCTTCGGCTTCGCCAGCGGCAAGACCGTCGAGGCCGAGGCGAAGACCGTCGCGGCGGGCGAAGACGCCCCCTATTGATCGGCCGCTGGCAACGCGATCCCGGCCGCCCGCTGACGCCGGGCGAACGCGAGCTGGCGAGCGAGATGTTCGGCGACGCGCTCGACCCCGATCGTGTCCGCCTGCACCGCGCGAAATGGTGGCCGTTCCAGCCCCGCAACGTGGTGATGGCGCCCGACGGCCATATCTGGTTCCATCCGACGGACGGGCTGTGGCGGGACGACTTCGCCACCGCCCCGCTGCGACTGCAGGCGCTGCTGGCACATGAACTGACGCATGTCTGGCAGCACCAGCGCGGCCTATTCCTGCCCCTCCGCCGCCACCCCTTCTGCCGCTACGGCTACCGCCTGGTGCCCGGCAAGCCGTTCGCGCGCTACGGGATCGAGCAGCAGGCGACCATGGTCGAGCATGCGTTCATCGCCGGGCGGCAGGGCCTGCCGATGCCCGAGCTGGCCACGCTCCTCGACGATATGCGGTCGGCCTAGGCGTCAGGGAAGAAGTACGCCTGTCGCGCCGCCCGCAACCGGGGCTCCAGCGACGGATCGTGATAGGAGCGCCGCTGGCGGATCAGGTCGGCCCACGGCAAAGCCTCCGTCTCAGCCCGTCGCTTGGCGTAGACCTCGTCGAATGTCCCGATCTGGCGCGCCGGCACGCCGCCCACGACGGCGTGGGGGGGAACGTCCCGGTTCACGACCGCGCCGGCCGCCACGATCGCGTTCGGCCCGATCGTAACGCCGGGCAGGATGATCGCCTGGTGGCCGATGAAGACATTGTCGCGGATATCGACCTTGCCCGTCCCATCGAGCGGTTCGCCCAGCGCCGCCTCGATCATGCCGGCGGATCCGTCATGGCCGATGATCGAGCAGCTGGCGAAATGCACGTTGTTGCCGATCCGCGTATAAGCGGGATCCGTGAAGAGCGTGGACGGCAGGATGCTGCACCCCTTGCCGATCGAAACGAAGCCCCCATGCCGCGATAGGAAGGTCGCATATTCGGCGGCGGACGGTCGACAGAGCCGCCGGAAGAGGCCGACCCCCTTGCCGGTGCGAAAAGCGCGCTGGCGTACCCAGCGACGGACGAGTCCCATTACCATGTCGAAACGGTAGCGAACGGACGGCGATTCGAGGAGCCCTCAGTCAGCTGAACGGCATACACTTTGTAACATGGATCGCCCCTTCATTTCTTGACACTCCGAAATTCAGTATACGATATTCGGTATACGAATCGGGGGAGGACGTGATGCTGAATAGACGGACGTTCGTTGGCAGTGCGGGCATGGTTGCGGCGGGGGCGGCATTGTCCGTGCCGGCGGGCGCACAATCGAGGGATCGGGTACTCCCGACCGGCGCGGAATCCGCCAAGCTCTTCATTCCCAAGGACGACCTGGAACCCGGCACGTTCGACCGGCTGCCGCTGAGCTTCTACAAGGAGCGGATGCAGACGCTTCAGGCGCGCCTCGCGCGCGCGGGCGTCGAAGGCGTGGTCCTTACTGACCAGTGGAACATCATCTATTTCACCGGCCTGTTCCACACCACGACCGAGCGGATGATCCACTGCTTCATCCCGACCAAAGGCACGAGTCCGGTGTGGTTCTATCCGGCGCTCGACCGCGACCTGATCCAGACCTGGTGGTATGACGATGGCGAGATGTATTTCGACTGGCTCGATGTCGCCGGCGCGATGCCGCAGGAGGGCAAGCTCGTCAAAGGTCCGACCCGCGACCTGTGGGCGTGGCTGCTCGAGGGGGTCAAGAAGCGCGGGTTCGCCGGAAAGAAGCTGGCCGTCGACCGCGAGCTCGTCCCCTCGCGCCAGAAGACGGTGGTCGAGGTGCTGGGCCAGCCGATGATCTCGGTCGCCAACGACTGCATGTTCATGCGCCAGCGCAAGACGCCGCAGGAATTGGCGCTGATGCGTCGCGCTTATACCTATTTCGATCAGATCCACGCCTTCGCGCGCGACCTGATCATGACCTACGGCACCGACCTTACCGATTACGAGATCGGCAATCTGGCGCAGGATTTCGGGACCCAGCTGGTCCTCAAGGACATCAAGCGCGACGGCAAGCCGCACAATGCAGTTGGCATCTCGGTCGGGGTGAAGTGCCGGATCGGTCAGGCCACCGGCTACCCGCATCCCAACCAGTTCTTCTACAACAAGATCGAGCGCGGAAAGGCGTTCCAGGTCGCGGGCGGCATCCGCATCGGCGGCTATGGCGGCGAACTCTACCGCCCCTACATGATCGCGCCGCGCACCGGCCATATGGAGAAGGTATGGCGGACGGCGCGCGACGGCTGCGTGATGCAGAAGGATCTGTCACGCAAGGGCACGCTTTGCTCCGACGTGGCCTATGCGATCCACAAGATGCAGATCGACCAGGGCATGCAGAAGTACATCTATCACCGGCCCGCGCACGGTTCGGGGATGGAGGGGCACCAGCCGCCCTATCTCGCGCTCGGCGACCATACCGTGCTGGACACGGGCATGTGCTTTTCGGTCGAACCGGGCCTGTTCGATCCGGAAACCGGCACCGGCGCCAATTTCTCCGACACCTTCGTCGTGCGCGAGAGCGGGCCGTCGCTGCAGATGTCGCGGCTGCCCTATTCGGAGGAATGGTCCTTCATCAAGATCTGACGGGGAGCGGGGCGCACGGGCAATCCGGGCGTCCCGCCGTACCGGGCAATCGCCCGATCAGCCTGCCTTGGCGACACCCACCAGCGCGGGGCGCAGCAGCCGATCCTTGATCATGTATCCGGCCTGCATCTCCTGCACGATCGTGCCGGGTTCGGCATCGCTCGGCAGTTCGACCATCGCCTGGTGGCGGTTGGGATCGAGCTTCTGCCCGACACTCTCGATTTTCGCGATGCCGTTGCGCTGGAACACATTGTCCAGCTCGCGGACCGTCATCTCGATGCCGGCGACAAGGCTCTTGGTGCCCTCGTCCTCGCGCATGGCGGCAGGAATGGCCGCGAGCGCGCGGGCCAGATTGTCCGCGACCGAAAGGATGTCGCGCGCGAAGCCCGTCGCCGCGTAGGCACGCGCGTCGGCGGCATCCTTTTCCATGCGGCGGCGGACATTCTGGGTCTCGGCCTGCGCGTAGAGAAGCTGCTTGCGCAGATCCTCGACCTCGGCCCTCAGCTCTTCGGCGGCATCATGTTCGGCCAGTTCCGGCGCCTTGGCGGCGGTCTCTTCGCGAAGGTCTTCGGACGCGGTCGTTTCGTCGGTCATGCCATCAATCTCGTCAGCGTGTGAGCGGTGAAATCCACCATGGGAACAACCCGCGCATAGTTCAACCGGGTCGGGCCGATAACCCCCACCACACCGACCACGCGGCCGTCGGCGCCATGGTAGGGCGCGGCGATGACCGACGATCCCGACAGCGCGAACAGCTTGTTCTCCGAACCGATGAAGATCTTCATCGCCCGTGCGCCGCGCGCGCTGTCGAGCAGGCGGGCAATCTCCTCCTTGCCCTCGATCTCCTCGAGCAACTGGCGGACGCGGTCGAGATCCTCGGCCGCCGCGCCGTCGAGCAGGTTGGCCGCGCCGCGCACGATCATGACCGGTCGGCGCGCGCCGTCCTCCGACCAGATGGCGAGCCCACGCCGCACCAGCCCCTGCGCCGCCTCATCGAGCGCCGAACGCCCGCGTGCGATCTCATCAGCCAACGTCGCCTGGGCCTCGCCAAGCGTGAGCCCGTTCAGCCGCGCGCTGACATAATTGGCCGCCTCCATCAGCGTCGCCGGTCCGACGCCCGATGGCAGTTCGACCACCCGATTCTCGACCGATCCGTCGGCGCCGACCAGCACCGCCACCGCCTGGCCGTGGCTGAGGGGCACGAACGACAAGTGGCGCAGCACCGGCTCGCCGCGAGGAACGAGCACGAGACCGGCGCACGCGGACAGACCCGACAGGACGTGGCTGGTCGCGGCGAGCGCCTCCTCGACCGGCCCCCTCGCCTGCGCCTCGATCGCCGCGCGCTCCTGCTCCGACGGCTCCGCGGTCTGCATCATCGCGTCGACGAACAGCCGCAGCCCGCTTTCGGTCGGCATCCGCCCCGCCGAGGTGTGCGGCGCGGCCAGCAGCCCCATCTCCTCCAGATCCTGCATGACGTTGCGGATCGACGCGGGTGAGAGGTTGAGCCCACCGAAGCGCGAAAGCGTGCGGCTGCCGACCGGGGCGCCGGTTTCCAGATAGCCCTCGACCACCATCCGGAACACGTCGCGGGCACGGGCCGACAGTTCGGAAACGGGTTGGCGGGTCACGTCCGGACAGATAGGAGGAGAGACGATCCCGCTCAACAGGACAGCTGTCGGTGCCCTTCGCCAACGGATATGACGTTGCTGTCGAGCGCCACTGGACCACCACGCTCTAACCGAAAAGGACTGCCATGCGCCCCAGCGGCCGCGCCCCCGATGAGATGCGGGCGATCACCATCACACCCCGCTTCACCCGCCATGCCGAGGGATCGTGCCTGATCGCGTTCGGCGATACGCAGGTGCTCGTCACCGCCTCGGTCGAGGAGAAGGTGCCGCCCTTCCTGCGCGGCAAGGGCCAGGGCTGGGTCACCGCCGAATATGGCATGCTGCCCCGCGCGACGCATACGCGCGGCAGCCGCGAGGCGGCGAAGGGCAAGCAATCGGGCCGCACGCAGGAAATCCAGCGCCTGATCGGCCGCTCGCTGCGCGCGATCACCGATCTCACCGCGCTCGGCGAACGGCAGATCACGCTCGACTGCGACGTCATCCAGGCCGACGGCGGCACGCGCACCGCCGCGATCTCGGGCGCATGGGTCGCGCTGCGCATCGCGGTCGACGGCCTGTTGAGCCAGGGGCTGCTTACCACCGATCCGATCCGCGCCCAGGTGGCGGCGGTGTCATGTGGGATCTGGGAAGGGACGCCCGTGCTCGATCTCGATTATGCGGAAGACAGCACGGCGCATGCCGACGCCAATTTCGTACTCCTGTCGGATGGCAACATCGCCGAGGCGCAGGCGACGGCCGAGGGCGCCACTTATGACGAGGAAGCATTGCTCCGCCTGCTCCGACTGGCGCGGATCGGCTGCGGCCGGATCTTCGACGCGCAGCTGAAGGCAACCGGGCGCTGAGCATCGCATTGATCGACGACGAGCCGCCGGCCATTCCGCACCGCAAGCTTGCCCCCGGCAAGCTTGTCATCGCCAGCCACAATGAGGGCAAGGTGCGCGAGATCCGCGCGCTGCTCGAACCCTATGGGATCGAGCCGGTCTCGGCCGCCTCGCTCGGCATTCCCGAGCCGGTAGAGACCGGCACCAGCTTCATCGCCAATGCCGAATTGAAGGCGCGTTTCTCCGCCGATCTGTCGGGCATGGTCGCGCTGGCCGACGACAGCGGGCTTTGCGTCGACGCGCTCGGCGGCGATCCCGGCGTCTATACCGCCGACTGGGCGGAGACGCCGACAGGCCGCGACTGGGCGCTGGCCATGCGCAAGGTCGAGGACGCGCTGCAGGCCAGGGGGCCGGAGGCGGGCCGCGATGCGCATTTCGTCTGCGTCCTATCGCTCTGTTGGCCCGATGGGCATGTCGAAAGCTTCGATGGACGCGCGGAAGGCTCGCTGACCTGGCCACCCCGCGGCACGATCGGGTTCGGCTTCGATCCCGTCTTCGTGCCCTTGGGCTCCGATCAAACCTATGCCGAGCTGCCGGCCGAGGAGAAGAAACGGATCAGCCACCGCGCGGACGCCTTCCGCAAGCTGGTCGCCGCCGTTTTCTGATCGGCCTCGAACGGCGATGAACGGCATTGTCCCGGCGGACGCGGCTGCGCCGCTCGCGCTCTACATCCACTGGCCGTTCTGCGTTTCCAAATGCCCTTATTGCGACTTCAACAGCCACGTTCGCGATCGGGTCGATCAGGATGCGTGGCGCGGCGCGCTGCTGACCGATCTCGCATATGAGGCGTCGGTCGCCCCGCGCCGCCCACTGACCTCGATCTTCTTCGGCGGGGGTACGCCTTCGCTGATGCCCCCCGCGACCGTTGCTGCCTTGCTTACGGCGGCCGGGCGGCACTGGGGCTTCGCGCCGGGTATCGAGGTCACGCTCGAAGCCAATCCCTCTTCGGTCGAGGCGGCACGTTTCGCCGATCTTGCGGCAGCGGGCATCAACCGGGTGAGCCTTGGGCTGCAGGCGCTGGATGACGATGCGCTCCGCTTTCTCGGTCGCGCGCACGGCGTGGCCGAGGGGCTTGCGGCACTCGATGTCGCGCAGCGGACCTTCGCGCGCGTGAGCTTCGACCTGATCTATGCCCGACCGGACCAGTCCGAAGAGGCATGGCGCGCCGAGCTGGATCGGGCTCTCGGCTTTGGGACCGGACATCTGTCGCTCTACCAGCTCACGATCGAGCCCGGGACGCGCTTCGCCACGATGGCGGCGCGGGGTGAACTCGCGGCGGTCGACCCCGATCATGCCGCCACCTTGTTCGAACTGACACGCGAGATGACCGCCGCCGCCGGCCTTCCCGCCTATGAGGTATCGAACCATGCCCGGCCGGGCGAGGAGAGCCGGCACAACCTGACTTACTGGCGCTACGGCGATTATCTGGGCGTCGGGCCCGGCGCGCATGGCCGGCGCCGGGGTCATGCCACGATCCGCGCGCGCAAGCCCGAAAACTGGCTCGCCGGCATTGCCGGGCAGGGCCATGGCATCAGCGAGGACGAAGCGCTCGACCCACTGACCCAGGCGCGCGAGGCGCTGGTGATGGGATTGCGGCTTGAGGAAGGCGTGGACTGGCGGACGGTCGCGCCGGCGGTCGATCCCCGCGCGGTCGATACGCTGTCGGCCCACGGTTTGATCGGCCGCACCCCCGACCGGCTGCGCCTGACCCCCGCCGGAATGCTGCTGCTCGACGCGATCCTTGGCGAAATCGCCGCCTAGAAGCCCTTCGGCGCGGGCGAGACGATCGATCGGCCGCCCTGCCCGATCTGGTGAACCGCCAGGGCCCGCTCGGCGATGTGCCCCTTCCCGAAGCGGAACGCCCCGTCGACCCCCGCAAACCCGCCGTCGTCCTCCAGCTTCTGCTGGGGAAAGAAGTCGCCGGGCTTCCACTCGCGCGCGATCCGCGCGGTCAGCAGGACGGCATCATAGCCGAGCGTTGCAAGCCGGTAGGGCGTCCGATTGTACCGCGCGCGATAGCGCGTCGCGAACTGGGTGAAGAGCGTATCCTCGACGCTGGCATACCAGGCCCCGGTCATCGACGGCGCGGCGTTGAGCGACGGCTCGGCATTCCACAATTCGGTGCCGAGGATACGCGCGCCCGGTTTCGCTTTCCGCAAGGCGGGGGCGGAGGCGATCGCGATCCGGCCGCTGTCGGCGATCAGCACCGCGTCGAAGTCCCGCTTCGACAGCGCGGTCACCGCGGTCGCGATCGACTTGGGCGTGCGCTCGTAATTCTGAATTGCGACGACGCTGCCGCCGGCGCTTTCGGCCGCGCGGATCAGCGCGCTCGATGCGTTGCGGCCATATTGGCCGCTTGGGATCAGCCCGGCGAAGCGCGTCGCGCCCCGGCTGTGGGCATAGCTCACCACCCGGTCGATCGACTGCGTGGGCGAGAAGCCGAGCAACCACACGTTGGAACCAGCGACGGCGGCGTCGTTGGAGAAGGCGATGACCGGCACGCGCACGCCCGCCGCGACCGGGGCGACCGCGCTCACGTCATCGCTCAGCAGCGGCCCGAGCACGACGCGGTTGCCGTCCGCAAAGGCGCGCCGCGCGGCCTCGGCAGCGCCCCCGGCTGTGTCGTAATTGGTGACGCGGATGTCGGTGCTCTTGGTGTCGACCAGCGCCAGCGCCGCCGCATTGGCGATCGACTGGCCCACCGCCGCATTAGGGCCGCTGAGCGGCACCAGCAGAGCGACGCGGTGGCGAGCGGTGTCGGTCGGCAGCCCACCCTGGCTGCCCGGCCGCGTTTCCGCCACGGGCGGCGGGGGCGCCTGGGTCGGGGCCGGCGCGCCCGATCGCGGGACGAGCGTCGAGCAGGACGCCGCCAGCAGCGCGAGCACCGCACCGGAAGCGCGGATAATCGACCGGCGCACGTACGCCCCCGATTGCCGCCGGGTGCCTGCCTCTGCCATGCTCTCTCCCATGTCATCGCCCGAAAGCGAACGCCTGTCGCCCGGCCTCTACATCGTCGCCACCCCGATCGGCAACTTGTCCGACCTCAGTCCGCGCGCCGCCGACATATTGGCGCGCGCCGACGTGATCGCGGTGGAGGACAGCCGGGTCACCGCCAAGCTGCTCGGCCATATCGGCGTGAAGCGGCCGATGCTGCCGTATCACGACCATAACGCCGATCGCGTCCGGCCGGGCCTGATCGAGCGGATGGCGCGCGAGGCGGTCGCGCTCGTCTCCGACGCGGGCACGCCGCTCATTTCCGACCCCGGCTTCAAGCTGGTGCGCGACGCACGTGCGGCAGGGCGCGCGGTCACCACCCTGCCCGGCCCCTGCGCCGCCATCGCCGCGCTGACGCTGGCGGGGCTTCCGACCGACCGTTTCCTGTTCCTCGGCGTCCTGCCGGCCAAGGCCAAGGCAAGGGCGGAGGCGATCGCGGAGGTGGCGGGCGTGCGCGCGACCCTGATCCTCTACGAATCGGGGCCACGCCTCGGCGCAACCCTTGCCGCGCTGGCGGAGGTGCTCGGCGAGCGCGAGGCGGCGGTCGCACGCGAAGTCAGCAAGAAATTCGAGGAGACTGTCACGGGCATCCTCGCCAATCTCGCGGCGCGGTATGCCGAGGCAGGTCCGAAGGGCGAGATCGTGATCGTGGTGGGGCCGCCGGGGATCGAGGCTGGGCCCTCACTGGCAGACGCCGACGATCTGCTCGCCGAAGCGCTGGCCCGCCTGCCCGCCGCCAAGGCGGCGGCGGAGGTGGCCAAGGCGACCGGGCTGCAAAAGCGCGATCTCTACGCCCGCGCTCTGGCGCTGAAAGCGTGAGGGATCGCCGCCGGGCCGAGCGCGCGGGCCGGGTCGGCGAAAGCGCGGCCGCATGGTGGCTGCGGCTCAAAGGCTGGCGGATCCTGGCCCGCCGCGTCCGCACGCCGGCGGGCGAGGTCGACCTGATCGCGCGCAAGGCCAGCCTGGTCGCTTTCGTGGAAGTGAAACGCCGCGCCACCGATGCCGAACTGGACTTCGCGATCGACCAGCGCCGCCTCGCCCGCGTCGCGGCGGCGGCGGAGGTGCTTGCGCCGCGCTATCTGGAGGCAGGCGACGACATGCGGATCGACGTGATCCTGATCGCGCCGGGCCGTTTGCTCCGCCATATCGAGAATGCCTGGATCGGGTGACAAGCGCGGGTCGAGCCCCTAGCTGCGCATCGGCAAAGGAGAAAATGCATGAGCCTGCGCGTCGCGGTCCAGATGGATCCGATCGAGACGATCAACATCGCCGGGGACTCGACCTTCGCGCTGATGCTGGCGGCGCAGGCGCGCGGCCACAGCCTGTTCCATTACGCTGCGGGCGACCTGTCCTACCGCGACGGCCGCCTGACCGCGCCGGCCCGCCCCGTGACGGTGCAGCGCGTCGTCGGCGACCATTTCCGGGGGGGCGAGCCACGCATCCTCGACCTTGCCGAGGACATTGACGTGATCCTGATGCGCCAGGATCCGCCGTTCGACCTCGCCTACATCACCGCGACGCATCTGCTGGAACGGATCCAGCACCGGACGTTGGTGGTCAACGATCCCGCTTCGGTGCGCAACGCGCCCGAAAAGCTGTTCGTGCTCGATTATGCCGAATTCATGCCCCCGACGCTGATCACGCGGCGGCTGGAGGATGCGCGCGCCTTCCATGCCGAACATGGCGAGGTCGTGGTCAAACCGCTCTACGGCAATGCGGGGTCAGCCGTGTTCCACGTCGGGAAGAAAGACGCGAACCTGGCCGCGCTCACCGAATTGTTCGGGCAGGTCTGGCGCGAGCCCTTCATGGTCCAGGCCTTCCTTCCCGACGTCGCGAAGGGCGACAAGAGGATCGTGCTGGTCGACGGCGAGCCGGCGGGCGGCGTCAACCGCCTGCCCAAGGAGGGCGAGATCCGGTCGAACCTGGCGGTCGGCGGCAAGGGCGCGGCAACCGAACTCACCCCGCGCGAACTGGAAATCTGCGCGAAGATCGGGCCCGAACTGGCGCGGCGCGGGCTGGTCTTCGTCGGGATCGACGTGATCGCCGGCTACCTGACCGAGATCAACGTCACCTCGCCGACCGGGATCGTCGCGATCGACGCCTTCAACGGAACCGATACGTCGGGCCGCATCTGGGACGCAATCGAGCGGCGGTTCACGGCGCTGGGCGCCTGAGCACGCCCCTGCCTTACGCGTCGCGGACCAGCGCGCGGTCCTCGATCCGCCGGTAGAAGCAGGTCCGCGCACCGGTGTGGCAGGCAGGGCCCGCCGGATCGGCCTCGATCCAGATCGCGTCCTGGTCGCAGTCGATCCGCAGCGCGACGACCGTCAGCACATTGCCCGACGTCTCGCCCTTCTTCCACAGCCGCCCGCGCGAGCGTGACCAGAACCACGCCTCGCCCGGCGCCATCGTCCGGTCGAGCGCCTCGGCGTTCATATGCGCCACCATCAGCGGCATGCCGCTCTTCCGATCGGTGACGACGGCGGTGACGAGGCCCTTTTCGTCCCATCGAGGCTGGAGTTCGGTGCCGGATTCGCGCGGATCTGCCATGTCGCGTCCATATCTGGTTGCGCGTGATCGGGAAATTGTCGTCATCGATCCGTCACAGGGGGCGACAAACGCGGACTGCCTGCCTATATGCGCGCCCAAGCGGCGGCAGCAGGGCTGAGATGCTCACCACAAATCCTTTCGACGACGACAAGCTGCGCGAAGAGTGCGGCATCTTCGGGGTCCACGGCGCGGAGTCGGCGGCGGCGATCGTCGCGCTCGGCCTGCACGCCCTCCAGCATCGCGGGCAGGAGGCGGCGGGCATCACGTCGTGGGACGACCACCTGTTCCACAGCCACCGCGCGATGGGGCATGTCGCCGGCAATTTCGACCGTGACGAGATCATACGCAGCCTGCCGGGCAGCGTCGCGTGCGGCCATGTCCGCTATTCGACGACCGGCGAGACCGCGATCCGCAACGTCCAGCCGCTATTCGCCGAACTCGCCGGGGGCGGCTTCGCCGTGGCGCATAACGGCAATCTCTCGAACGCGATGCATCTCAAACGCGAACTGGTGCGGCGCGGATCGATCTTCCAGTCGACCAGCGATACCGAGACGATCATCCATCTCGTCGCGACCTCGACCTACCCGACACTGATCGATCGCTTCATCGATGCGCTGCGGCGGATCGAGGGCGCCTATGCGCTGATCTGCATGACGCCCGAGGGCATGATCGCCTGTCGCGACCCGCTCGGCATCCGTCCGCTGGTGATGGGCAAGCTCGGCGACGCCACGATCTTCGCGTCGGAGACGGTGGCGCTCGATGTCGTGGGCGCGGAGTTCGTACGGCAGGTCGATCCGGGCGAGATCGTGATCGTGTCCGACACGCTCGTCCGTTCGATCCGCCCGTTCGCGCCGGTGCGGCCGCGCCCGTGCGTGTTCGAGCATGTCTACTTCTCGCGCCCGGACTCGGTGGTCGACGGCACCTCGGTCTATTCGGTACGCAAGCAGATCGGAGCCGAATTGGCGCGCGAGGCCGGGGTCGATGCCGATTACGTCATCCCCGTTCCCGACTCGGGCGTGCCGGCGGCGATCGGCTACGCGCAGGAAAGCGGTGTGCCGTTCGAGCTCGGCATCATCCGCTCGCACTATGTCGGCCGCACCTTCATCCAGCCGGCGGACAATATCCGCCATCTGGGGGTGAAGCTGAAGCATAACGCCAATCGCGCGCTGCTGCAGGGAAAGAAGATCGTCCTGATCGACGATTCGATCGTGCGCGGCACGACCAGCGTGAAGATCGTGCAGATGTTGCGCGATGCTGGCGCGAGCGAGGTGCATATGCGCATCGCGTCGCCGCCGACGCGGCATAGCTGCTTCTATGGCGTCGATACGCCCGAGCGCGGAAAGCTGCTGGCGGCGCGGATGTCGGTCGAGGAGATGGCGGCGTTCATCAATGCCGACAGCCTCGCCTTCATCTCGGTCGATGGCCTGTATCGCGCGCTCGGCGAGCGCGGCCGCGTCGCACAGACGCCGAGCCATTGCGACGCCTGCTTCACGGGCGATTATCCGACACTCCTCACCGACCATGACGATAGCCAGGGGCAGGATCAGCTGATCCTCGAAGAACGCGTTCCGGCCTGAACGCCGGCCTCAACTTTCTGAATTTTGGATGAGATGCGGGCGGATCGAAGTCGATCCAGCCTGGCGTAAAGTCGTGAAGCGTGATCAGGACGCTTCTGTCAGGTTATCGGCCCCGCGCCAAGATGAGGTGCCTTTGCGTGCCGATGCCGATTACGGCGGCGCACCATTACGACGTTCCAAGCCCTGAACGCCAAAACGCCGCCGGGACTCTCGTCCCGACGGCGTCCTGAAACCGGAAGATCCGATTACGAGAAGGAGACGGCAACCGTACGACGGCGACGCAGCGCGTAGCCGGCCGCGCCGAAGCCCGCGAGCATCATCGCCCACGTGGCCGGCTCCGGAACGCCACCCGGCAGGGCCGACGGCGGAGTCGCCAGCGTAGCCGAAGCCGAGTAGGCCGAACCGCCTGTGCTGTTGAAGCTGAGCGTCAGCGAGGCGCCCGTATCCTCGAAGCCAGCCTGCGAGATCACGCCCAGAAGATAGAGCGAACCCGAGGTGCTGACACCCGGCGTGCTGGAGTAAGCCAGCGTCGTAACCGAGCCAGCCGAGAAGGTGATCCCACCGAACGACAGCAGCGACGGCAGCGATTGCAGGATGGTGTCACCAACCACCTGCGTGAAGCTGAGCGAGCCGTTGAACGTGCCGAAGGCGAACGGGAACGGCGCCGACGGAGCGGTCGTCAGACCACCCGTGGTGTTCGACACCGTGACGAAGGCGTTCGAAGCCGAGAACACGCTCGGGCTTACGGTGAAGCCCGTGGTGAAGCCGATGCTGGCAGTGCCCGGCGCAATGGTAGCCGCTTGAGCCGTGCTGGCGATGCCAGCAGCGATGATCGCGGCAGACGCGAGTTTGAGCATAAAGACCCCTCTTGTCCACGGCCAGGGAGGCGACCGTGATTCGTCCCCTACACCGGTTCTCGCGGTTGCGAAATAGAAATTAACGAGGATTAACCATACAATAGTGTTTTCATCATCTCGTCGCAGCCGCATCGCACCTTCGCGTCAAGTTGAGCGTTGAATTCGTTTCTGTCTCGCCGCGCTGTATCCCGAAGGGCGATACCTCGCGTCCGCTTCCCATGGGCCTACAATCCGGTAAGGGTCGGACATGACCGATCGCCCCTTCGCCAATCGTATCGCGCTCGTCACCGGAGCCAGTCGGGGCATCGGCGCCGCCACGGCCATCGCGCTGGGCGCACGCGGCGCGCACGTCCTGCTCGTGGCCAGGACGCCGGGCGGACTGGAGCAGACCGAGGAGGCGATTTATCAAGCGGGCGGCAGCGCCACGATCGCGCCGCTCGATCTGGCCGACGGCGATTCGATCGGGCGGCTTGCGACGGCGGTCGGAGAGCGCTGGGGCCTCCTCGACATGATGGTACTGAACGCCGCGATCCTCGGAACGCTGTGCCCGGTCCCTTCGATCGACGCGAAGGAATTTTCCCGCTTGCTCACGCTGAACGTCGGCGCGAACCAGGCGCTCATCGCCGCCTTCGATCCCTGGCTGCGCCAGAGTGCAGCCCCGCGGCTGGTTGCCCTCACGTCGAGCGTCGGCCGCGCGCCACGCGCTTATTGGGGTGGCTATGGGGCGTCCAAGGCAGCGCTCGAAACGCTCATCCTCGCTTATGCCGACGAGATGCGTGACCTTGGCCAGCTTCGCGTGGCGATCGTCGATCCCGGTGCGACGGCCACCGCGATGCGGACGGACGCCTATCCGGGCGAAGACCCTGCCACGCTGAAGCAGCCCGACGTCGTGGGAGAAGCGATCGCCGGCCTGTTGTCGTCGGACTTCCCGACCGGGCATCGCATGCGGGTCGATGGATAAGCCGTCAGCGGGCGGCCGATTTCAGCACGCCGCGCAGGAAAGCCGCGCGATCGCCCTCGGGCAGATCGCGCAGTACGGCGAGCATCCGGTCGTTGTTCCGCGTCCGGATGTGACCCTGCACCTCTTCCGACCGACGCAGCAGCTCCTCGATCCGCGCGAGATCGACCGTCGCCGCGAGCGACGCGGCGTTCAATTGATCGCGCACCAGCCGCTGCTGCCGCACCAGTGCGGCAAGCTCCGGATCGGACGCGGCCTGCGCCCGTGCGAATACCGCGTTGCCGGCATCGGACATCCCCTCGATCCGGCGTGGCCGGCGCGGCGGGTTGCTGCGCCCACCCCTCCTGCGCGACAACGCAGAGAAACAGGGCGGCTAGCGAGGCGGATTTCATGCGTCGGCTCCGGACATATCGGCTGCATAATAAGGCTGTCCGCCCGAACGCAATCTTGATCAACATGCCCATGTCGTGGAACGGGAAAGCGTGATGGACCATCTGCCCTACCGCCCCGCCGCCGGCATCATGCTGCTCAACACCGCCGGCCAGGTCTTCGTCGGCCAACGAATCGACAGCACGCTGGAGGCGTGGCAGATGCCGCAGGGCGGGCTCGATCCGGGGGAGGATGCGCGCGCGGGCGCGTTGCGCGAGCTGGAGGAAGAGACGGGCATCCCGCCGACACGTGTCGAGGTGGTCGCCGCATCGTCGCGTACCTTCGATTATGACCTCCCCCCCGATCTGGTCGGCAAGCTGTGGAAGGGACGCTACCGCGGCCAGCGGCAGACCTGGTTCCTGTGTCGCTATCTCGGCCGCGACGAGGAGATCGATCTCGCCACGCCGCACCCCGAATTCAGGAGCTGGAAGTGGGCCGAACCTGGCCAGCTTCCCGAGATGATCGTGCCCTTCAAGCGGCAACTCTACTGCGACGTGCTGGCCGAATTCGCGCCCCTGATCGGATGACGGCCGGACGCCTCCTGACGGGCGTGTTCGCCCTGCTGACGCCGATCGCGGCGTCGGCCGGTGCGCAGGCCCCACTGGCCCAGACGATCGCGCCGGGCGATATCGTCGCGGCGATGATCGCGCAGGCCTATCGCACGGGCAACGACGCCACGATCCAGGCGGTGATCGGGGTGGCCAAGGCCACCTTCCCCGATCAGGCGGTCGAGATCGACCGGCTCGCCGCCGGCAACGCCGCCGTTCTCGCCAACACGCGCCGGGACGACCGGCTGCGCGAAGAAGCGCGCATCGCCGCCGCGACCTTCTTCGAAATCTGGAAGGGCGAACTGGAGGCCGGAGCCAGCCGGTCGACAGGCAGCACGCGCACGGTGGGCATCTACGCCTCCGCCAAGCTCAACCGCGACGGCCTGCGCTGGCGCCAGCGTTTCAATGGACGGCTGGACTATCAGGAAACGAACGACGTCGCGACGACGGAGCGCCTGATCGCCGCTTACCAGCCAAACTACAAATGGAACGACTCGCTCTACTCCTACGGCCTCGTCCAGTATGAGCGGGACCGTTCGCTCGGCTATCTCAATCGTGGCACACTGGGTGCGGGCATGGGTTATGTCGCGGCGTCGGGCGTCAGTCGGAGGATCGAGATCGAAGGCGGCCCGGCACTGCGGCGTACCGATCTGGTCGAGGGCGGGCAGGAAACGACCATCGCCGCCCGCGCCTCGTTATCGGCGCGGCTGACGCTCAGCCCGACTTTGTCGCTGACTCAGGATGCCGCCATCTTCGTCGAGGTCAACGACACCACCGCGGCGTCGACCACGGCGATCGACACGCGCCTGATCGGGGCGCTCAAGGCCCGCTTCTCGTACAACGTCCAGTATGAACAGGACGGGGGCACGCGCGGCAACAAACTGGATACGGTCACGCGCGCCACTCTGGTATATTCCTTCTGATGCGCGCGCTCATCCGCCCCGCCCGTCCTGGCGACCTCGAATCGCTGTATGAAATGGCGAAGCTGGCGGGCAACGGCTTCACCAATCTCCCCCCCGATCGCGATGCGCTCGCCGCCCGGATCGGGCGGTCGGAAGCGGCCTTCGCAATGACCGAGGACGCGCCCGGCGACGACCTGTACGTCCTCATGCTCGAGGATCTGGAAGCGGGCCGTATTGCCGGCACCGCGCAGATCATGGCGCGCGTGGGCGACAGCCGTCCCTTCTATTCATACCGGCGCGGGGTGCTGACCCAGCATTCGGCGGAACTCGGCCGCAGTTTTCGCGCCGAAATGCTCACGCTCACCACCGATCTCGAGGGATCGTCGGAGGTTGGCGGGCTGTTCCTGCATCCGCGCTACCGCGCCGGCGGGCTCGGCCTGCTGCTCGCGCGCAGCCGCTATCTCTTCATCCGCCAGCATCGCGCTCGCTTCTGCCAGCGGGTGCTGGCCGAACTGCGCGGCGTGATCGACGAAACCGGCGCCGCGCCCTTCTGGGACGGGCTGGCGGGGCCCTTCTTCGGCATGAGCTTTCGCGAGGCCGACGCCTTCAATGCGATCAACGGGCACCAGTTCATCGCCGATCTGATGCCCAAGCATCCCATCTATCTCGCCATGCTGCCCGACAGCGCGCGTGCGGCGATCGGCGTCCCCCACCCCACCGGCCGGGCCGCGATGCGCATGCTGGAACATGAGGGCTTCACCGCAGACGGCTATATCGACATCTTCGATGGGGGCCCAACCATGAGTGCGCCCACCGACTCGGTCCGCACCATCCGCGATGCGGAAGAAGGCGTTATCGATGCGATCGGCAGCGCGCGGGGCGCCCGTGCCCTCGTCTCGACAGGACGCCTGCACGATTTCCGGGCAGCGTTGGGAGAGGTCGGGGTCGAGGACGGCCGTCTCCGCCTGGATACTATCTCTGCGGACATTTTGGGCGTGGGCGTCGGCGATACGATCCTGCACGTCGCGCGCTGATGGCCCTGGTCGAGATCAACTTCGACGGCATCGTCGGCCCCAGCCATAATTATGCTGGCCTGAGCCCCGGCAATCTCGCCGCGAGCGCCAATGCCGGGCAGGTTTCGCATCCCCGCGCCGCGGCGCTGGAGGGTATCGCGAAGATGCGCGCCAATCTGGCGCTGGGCCTGACGCAGGGCATTCTCCCGCCCCACCGCCGCCCCGACCGCGCCTGGCTCGCGACGCTGGCGGCTGATCCGGAAAAGGCCGATCCGTGGCTGCGCGCCGCCGCGCTGTCCGCATCGCCGATGTGGGCCGCCAATGCCGCGACCATATCCCCCGCATCCGACACGGCCGACGGACGCTGCCACCTGACGGTCGCCAATCTGCAGACGATGCCGCACCGAAGCCACGAATGGCCCGAAACGCTCGCGCAGCTGCGTCTCGCTTTCGCACACCCGGCCTTCGCGGTGCACCGCGCCATCCCGCCTCCATTCGGGGACGAGGGCGCGGCCAACCATATGCGGCTGGCCCCCAGCCATGACGCGCCGGGCGTCGAGATCTTCGTCCACGGCGTTGCAGGCGGCGGCCATCCGGTGCGGCAACATCTCGAAGCGGGACGCGCGGTTGCGCGCGCGCATGGGCTCGATCCGGCGCGCACGCTGCACGTCGCGCAATCGGAAGCGGCGATCGCTGCCGGCGCCTTCCACAACGATGTCGTCGCGGTCGCGGATCGGCTGACCCTGTTCGCGCACGAACAGGCCTTCGCCGACCCACATGCGCTTTATGCGGAACTGCGCGCGCTGCTGCCCGAGATCGCGATCGTCGAGGTGCCGGCCGCCGCCGTGCCCCTGGCCGACGCGATCCGGTCCTATCTGTTCAACGCCCAGCTGGTGACGCTGCCGACGGGCGAGCAGGCGCTGATCCTGCCGGCGGAAGCGCGCGAAACCCCGTCGGTCTGGCGCTGGCTGGAGGGGATGGTCGCGGGCAACGGCCCCATCCGCCGGATCGAGCTCGTCGACGTGCGCCAATCGATGCGCAATGGCGGCGGCCCCGCCTGCCTGCGGCTGCGCGTGGTGTGCGACCCCGCCACCGTCGATCCGCGGTTCCTGGTCGATGCCGGCAGGCTCGATCGGATTGCGGCCGTGATCGACCGCGCATGGCCCGACTCGATCGATCCGGACATGCTCGCCTCGCCGGATCTATGGGTGTCGATCGAACGCGCGCGGGCGACGCTGCTCGCCGAACTCGATCTGACCGCCCTGATCTAGCTGTCTTCGCCCTTTTCCAGACGGCTGCCCTCCATCTGGCGCTCCAGCCGCGCGGCCTCCAGCTTGTCCCGTTGCCGTTCCTGCGGCGTGCGGCCGTGGAGCGCGCGATTGGCCTGGGCGATCGTCGCCTCCGCATCGCGTGCGCGCGCTTTCCGGAACCGGCGCAGGTTGACGATCTCGGCCATCAGCGCGGCACCGCCAATGTCACGACGCGGCGCGCGATGCTGGCCGTCACCGGCGTCTTCGCCAGCACCTCGCCGTCGATCGAGATCGGCAGCGGGGGATCGGTCACAATGCGGAAGCGCGCGCCCCGGAATTCGCGCACCGTGCCCCGCACATGATCCGGGCCGATCAGGCTGAGCCCCCAGCTCCAGAGCAGCTTGGTCCGCGCCCGCCCCTCGATCGCCTGGATCACGATCTCTCCATCATCGACATGCGTATCGACCAGCTCGGTCCCGCCGTGGAAGCGACCGTTGGCGATGCGCACCTCCAGCGCGTTCAGCGTATGACGGGCGCCGCCCTCCTCCTCGACCGTGAGACCGAAGGGCTTGAACCGTGCCATCTGCAGCGCCGCCCACGCCAGGTATCCCGGACGTCCCAGCCATTTCTTCAGGCCGTGCGGCACACTTTCCGCGATCAGGGGAGAGATGCCGATCGCCGCGCAATTGGCGAAATAATCGCCGTCGATCATGCCCAGATCGATCCGGTGCGGTCGGCCGCGTGCGATCACATCGACCGCGCC